>DATJIA010000382.1:0-34436 GCA_035493675.1 Kofleriaceae bacterium
GACGCATGAACGGATCGTATGCGCAGCGGCTTTACCAGGCAAACTTCCGGCGCGCCGTCCGCGGCGCCGTGACCCGAGTACCATCCGCGCGTGGGGAGCCGTACCGATCCGCCCGACGACGAAGGTGCGAGCACCCTCCCCGGCTCCGACATCACGCCCGGCGGTGACGAGCCGATCGGGCAGCTCGCGCGCGGCCGCGTGCTCGCCGATCGCTATCGCATCGAGCACCTGCTCGGGCGCGGCGGCATGGGCGAGGTCTACGCCGCGCACGACGTCCTGATCGATCAGCCGGTCGCGGTGAAGGTGGTCGGCGCCGGGCGCTCGCCGCGGCTGCGCGCGCTCCTCCGCGACGAGCTGCGCGCGAGCCAGGCGCTCACCCACGCGAGCATCGCGCGCACGCACACGCTCGAGGAGATGGACGGCGATCTGTTCATCGTGATGGAGCGGCTCGCCGGCGAGACGCTGTCGCAACGGATCGCGCACGGGCCGTTGCCGCTGGCGCGCGCGCTCGCGATCTGCGATCGCCTGCTCGACGCGCTCGGCGCCGCGCACGCGCGCGGCATCGTGCATCGCGACGTCAAGCCGGGGAACGTCATGCTGTGCGACGACGGCCGCGTGGTCCTGATGGACTTCGGCCTGGCGCGCCTCGACGAGCCGGGGTCGGATCCGGGCAAGGGCACGGGCGCGCAGTCGACGTCGATCAAGGGCACGCCGGCGTACATGGCGCCCGAGGTCGTCGCGGGCCGGCGCGCCGACGCGCGCTCGGATCTCTACGCGGTCGGGTTGATCTTGTTCGAGATGATCACCGGCGAGCCGAGCTTCAAGGCGCGCCGCGCCGAGGAGCTCCTGCACCGGCAGCTGCACGACCCGCTCGACGTCGCGCGGATCGGCCGCCGCGCGCCGCAGCGGATCGCGCGGGTGATCGCGCGGCTCGCCGCGAAGGATCCGGACGCGCGCTTCGCGAGCGCGGCCGACGTGCGGGTCGCGCTCACCACGCCCGATCCGCCGCGCCGCGCGCCGTACGTCGCGCTCGGGATCGCGCTCGCGATCGGCGGCGTGTTCGCGGCGGCGCTCGGGACGTCGTCGCGCGAGCCGGCCGCGGTGACGGGCGCGCGCGAGCGCCACGTCGCCGGCGCGCAGCGGCTCTTCGACGAGGGCGAGGCCGCGTTCACCGCCGGCCGCTACGACGACGCCGCCGAGCTCTATCGCCGCGCGCTCGGCGAGATGCCCGCGCCCGCGATCATCTGGGACGTCGCGGTCTCGTACGAGAAGGTCGGCAAGCTCGACGAGGCGCGTTACTGGTACGAGCGCTTCGTCGAGACGTCGACCGATCCGAAAGAGCGCGCGCAGGGGCAGGACAAGCTGCGCATGATCGATCAACAGTCGAAGCGGCCATGATCGTCGTGCGGCTCTTGTTCGCGGCGTGGGCCCCGCTGCTCGCGCTGTGGGGCCGCTGGAAGCTCGCGGCGGTCCTCCTAGGCGCCTGGGTCGTGATCGCGTTCGCGACGACGCTCACGGTGTTCGTCGTCCCGATGATGCTCGTGCTGTTCATCGTCGGCTGGGTGTTCGCGATCCGCGCGATGGTGCGCGGCAAGCCGGAGCGGTGGCACTGGCAAGAGGCGAGCGCGACCTCCGCGGCGATGATCTCGATCGGCGTGATCGCGTTCGTCTACCTGCTCGGAGCGTTCAAGATCCCGAGCGCGGGGATGTCGCCGACGTTGCAGGTCGGCGATCACCTCATGGTCGAGAAGCTCAGCATCCTCTGGCGTGCACCGTCGCGCGGAGACGTGGTCGTCTTCATCGCGCCGAATGGCTACGACTACGTGCAGCGGATCGTCGCGGTCGGCGGCGACGTCGTCGCCGTGAAGGACGGCATGCTCGCGATCGACGGCGCACCGGTGCCCACCCGCAAGCTCGACGAGACGCGCTACGAAGAAGTTCTCGACGGCCGCGCGCATCGGATCGCGCACGCCAGCCCATGGCCCGATCGGCCCTACGATCCGCGCGCGTTCGATTTCCCCGACCCGGGCAACCTGACGATGGGCCGCTGCGAGGACGCGTCGCCGCAGCGCATGCCGGTCGGCCCGCGGAAGCTCGCGTGGCCGCAGCTCGTCACGACGCCGCAGGGCTGTCGCGTCCCCGACGGCACCGTGTTCATGATGGGTGACAACCGCGACGACAGCGCCGACTCGCGATATTGGGGCCCGCTGCCGATCGAGCGGATCGAGGGACGGGTCGTCGGGATCTGGATGCCCGCTTCGCGGATGGGATCGATCGACTAGATCTTCGGGCCGACCGGGTCGGTCACGACGATCGGATCGATCGGGCCGCCGATCAGGTGCGCGCGCGCTTCGCCGACGACGAACAGCGAGCCGGCGACGATGATCAGCGCGGCGCCGTCGTGTCGCGCGCGCGCGATCGCGGTCATGACGTCGGGCGCGGTTTCGGCGCCGTTCGCGAGCGTCGCGAGCGCGGCGGGATCCATCGCGCGCGGCTGCGCGTAGCGGGTCGCGATCACGCGCTCGACGTGCGGCGTGAGCGCGGCGAGCATCGCCGCGACGTCCTTGTCGGAGGAGACCGCGACGACGAGGACGCGCGGGCGCTCCGATCGATCGGCGAGCCACGCGCCGAGCGCGCGCGCGCCGTGCGGGTTGTGCGCGCCGTCGAGGACGATGCCGGGCGCGACCTCTTCGAGCCGGCCCGGGTTCCGTGCGCTCGCGAGGCCCTTGGCGCGCAGGAGCGGACCGATCGTCGGATCCAGCATCTCGATCGCGGCGATCGCCGCCGCCGCGTTCGCGCGCTGGTGCGCGCCGAGGAGCGCCACCGGGGGCACCGCCGCGATCATCTCGTCACTGACGATCGTCAGTGACTCAGCGCCCGCGGCGCGCGCCGCGTCGGCGAGCCACGGCACCGCCTCGCGCTCGCCGCTCGCGCCGATCACCACGCGCTGCCCGCGCTTGAAGATGCCGGCCTTCTCGCCCGCGATCGCGCGCAGCGTGTCGCCGAGGTACTGCTCGTGATCCATCGCGACGCCGGTGACGACCGCGATCGGCGCGTCGATCGCGTTGGTCGCATCCAAGCGCCCGCCGAGCCCGACCTCGAGCACGCAGACGTCGAGCGCCGCCTCGGCGAGGACGCACACGCCGATCGCGGTGACCTGCTCGAAGAAGGTGAGCTCCGATCCGCCCGCCGCCCACACGCGCTCGGCCGCCCCGCACCACGCGTCCTCGCTCGCGAGCTCGCCGTCGATCAGCGCGCGCTCGCGCAGGCAGCTCAGGTGCGGCGACGTGTACATCCCCACGCGCCGTCCCGCCGCGCGCGCGATCGCCGCGATCATCGCCGACGTCGATCCCTTCCCGTTGGTCCCGCCGACGTGCACGATCGTCCCGAGCGATCGATCGGGGGCGCCGAGCGCGTCGAGCACCGCGCGCACCCGCGCCGTGCCCCAGTCGACGCCCGCGCGCCGCGCCGCGAACAGCCGGCGCAACAGCTCGTCGTACGAGACGCTCATCGCGTCTAGTGTGAACCGTTGGTCGAAGCGCCGGCGAACCAGCGCAGCGACCGCTCGAGCGTCGCGCGCATCTGCGTGCGCGGCACGACCTGATCGACCATGCCGTGATCGAGGAGGAACTCGCTGCGCTGGAATCCGGGCGGCAGCTGCTGGCGGATCGTCTGCTCGATCACGCGCGGGCCCGCGAAGCCGATCAGCGCGTCGGGCTCGGCGACGATGATGTCGCCGAGCATCGCGATCGACGCCGCGACGCCGCCGGTGGTCGGGTGCAGCAGCACCGCGATGTACGGGACGTGCGCCTCGCGCAGGCGCGAGCGCGCCGCGCTGGTCTTCGCCATCTGCATCAGCGACAGCACGCCCTCTTGCATGCGCGCGCCGCCCGAGGCGCAGAACACGATCGCCGGGCGCCGCGCCGCGAGCGCGCGCTCGAACTGGCGCGCGATCTTCTCGCCGACGACCGAGCCCCTCGATCCGCCCATGAACTCGAACACGAAGAAGCCGGCCTCGACGGCGTGGCCGCCCATCGTCGCGGTGAACGCGCGGTACGCGTCGCCGGCGCCGACCTTCTTGGTGGTCGCCTTGATCGCGTCCGCGTACTTCTTGCCGTCGACCTTGAACCCGAGCGGATCGGTGCTCTCGAGCTCGAGGTCGTGCTCCTTCCAGCTGCCGGGATCGAGCATCGCCTCGATGCGCTCGGCGGTCGGCATCCGGAAGTGATGTCCGCACGTCCGACAGACGCGGAGGTTCTGGGCGAGCTCGGCGTCGTAGAGCGTCGCTTGGCAGCGCTCGCACTTCGCCCAAATCCCCTTGGGGACGGACTTTTTCGGCTCCGTTTGGAGACCGCCTGTGCGAGACCACCACGCCATGTGGCGGCCTATGTACCGAAACCCGCTTCGCCCCGCAAGGCCGGCACCGCTCGGTGGAACCCCGAATTGACCTCGATTTGCTCGCGGGTGTCAGCCAAGTCTGCTAGTTAACACTTCGCGAATGCTAATTAATCGAGCCACCGCCCGCGCGGTGCGACCCCGCTAGACTCCGGCGATTGTCCTCGACGGAACCTGCCCGCGGGGGGCGCGGGTCCAGAGGTCCTGATGTCATCCGTCCTAGTCGTCAACGAGATCAGCACCGAGCGCGAAGAGCTCACCCGTGCCCTCGAAGCCGAGGGTTTTCACGTCGTCCAGGCCACCTCGGCCGCGGACGCAGTCCGCGAGATCTGGGGCGGTTCGTTCCTGGTCGCCGTCATCGCGACACTGCTGACCGGGACGACGAGCACGTCGCTCCAGCAGCAGCTCAGTCAGATGGCGCCCGAGATCGAGACGCTCATCCACGGGAAGAACGATGATCTGTCGCGGCTGGTCCGCAAGGTCATCGAGATCCGTGACGGCGTCGCGGCGGCGTAGCGCCCTCCAGGGCCGCCGTCGCCTTCGTCATCAGGCGTAGCAGCTCCCTCCGCTCGGTCCGCGTCAGCGCGCCGAAGCAGGCGGCCTCCGTGCGCTCGAGGCAGCGCAGCGCGCGCCGCCGCAGCGTCGCGCTCGCGCGCGATTCGATCACGTAGGCGCGGCCGTCGTCGTCCGAAGGGCGGCGGCGGATCAGGCGCTGCGCCGCGAGCCGATCGAGCGCGCCGGTCAAGGTCGGGCTCGACAGCGCGAGCGCCTTGCCGAGCTCGCCGACGGTCTGCGGGCCGAACGCCCACAAGACGGTCAGGACGTGCGCCTGCTCGGCGGACAGGCCGATCGCCTCGAGCGCGCGGCCGTGCGTGCGGTTGACCAGGCGGAACAAGCGCACGGTCGCGTGCGGGAGCGATGCCCGCAACTTGTCTTGCATACGAGATATGTATCTCGTATACGAGACATATGTCCACGCTGCGCGAGATCGTCGACGAGCTGCGCGCGGGGATCCCGGTGGCCGCCGCGTGGCACGAGCTGCCGGCGGCGCACTACGTCGACCCCGCGCGGCTCGACGCCGAGCGCGCGGCCTTGTTCCGCGCCCTGCCCTTGGTCGCCGCCCACGCGAGCGAGCTGCCGGCCGGCGCGACCTTGGCGCGCGACGTCGGCGGCGTGCCGCTGATCTTGATCCGCGACGCCCTCGGCACGGCGCGCGCGTTCAAGAACGCGTGCCGCCACCGCGCGTCGCGCCTGTGCGACGACGAGCCGGCGTGCGCGCGCAAGGCGCTGGTCTGCCGCTACCACGGCTGGACCTACGATCTCGCGGGCGCGCTCCTGCACGTGCCGCACGAGGAGGCGTTCGCGGGGCTCGATCGCGCGACGCGCGGGCTGGTCGAGGTGCGGCTCGCCGAGCGTCACGGCCTCTTGTGGACGAACGCGACGAACACGATCGACGTGGATGCGTTCCTCGGCGAGCTCGATCTACCCGACCTCGGCGATCACGTCGTCTTCCGGCGCGCCACCAGCGAGCGGCGCTGCAACTGGAAGCTCGTCATCGACGCGTTCCTCGAGGGCTATCACATCCGCCATCTGCACCGCGGATCGATCTATCGCTTCTTCCTCGACGCGCACGGCAAGGCGGAGTCCGTCGGCCCGCACGTGCGCGCGGTCTCGGCGCGCCGGGCGATCGACTCGCCCGGCGACGTGAGAGACGTCTCGACGCCGAGCTACGTCGTCTTCCCGAACACCGTCGTGATCCTCCACCCCGACTACACGAGCGTGATCTCGGTGACGCCGCTCGCGGTCGATCGCACCCGCTTCGAGCACGCGCTGCTCGTCCCGCGCGCGCGCACGGAGCGGGACGAGCACTTCGCGAAGAGCTTCGAGCTGATCGAGCACGGCGTGTTCCAGGGCGAGGATCTCGCCGCGTGCGAGGCGGTGCAGCGCGGCCTCGCGGCGGGCGCGGACGATCACCTGATCGCGGGCGGGCTCGAGCTCGCGCTGCCCTGGTTCCACGCCGCGATCGAAGGCTTCATATCCCGCCGAAACGTTCCTTGAGCTCCAAGAACTCGAGGAACTCCAGCAAGCGCCCGACCTCGGGGATGACGTAGCCCGGGCCCTCGATGCCGGCGTCCTCGGCGAGCACGACCAGCTTCGACTGATAGAGCCGCTCGACGATGTCGGCGACCTCGTGCGCGGGCAGCGCCACGCGCGACGCGATGTCCTCGAGCTGCACGGGCAGATAGATCGCGTTCTCCGCGTTGCCGCCGGCCGCCGCGCCCGCCGCCGCGATCTGCTCCTCCGCCAGGCGGCGCAGGCACTGCACGACGCGATGGTTCGCGCTCGGCAAGAGCAACAGCTCGATCTGGTTGTTCGCGCGCTCGAGGCGCGCGGCCAGCGTCTTGATCATGCGCACCGCGATCTCGGTCTTGCCGCGGATCATCGCCTCGAAGGTGCGCGGCTCGATCACGAGCAGGCGCGACGGCACACGCACGACCGCCGTCGCCGAGCGCGGCCGCTGGTTGATCAGCGCCATCTCGCCGAAGAACTCGCCGGCGGGGAGCACCGCGAGCACGCGCTCGTGATCGCCGACCTTGCGCCGGATCTCGACCTCGCCCGCGTGCACGACGTACATGAAGTCGCCGGGGTCGCCCTCGCGGAACAGCACGGTGCCGGCGTCGTAGTCGCGCGCGAACCGCTCCAGCAGGTTGTCGGTGGTCACGGGCCCTCCCCGGTCGAACTATCGCATGGTCGCGTGCCGCAAGATGTGGAAGAGCGATCTCGTCCCGGCGGCCGCCGCGGCGGTCGCAGCGCCGCGCGAGCGCGGCGAGGCGGTGGTCCCGACCGGGACCTCGGCGATCGCGAGCCCGAGCTTGAGCGCGCGCACCTGCATCTCGACGTCCCAGCCGCCGCCGCGATCGCTCATGCCGAGCGCGACTAGCGCCGGGAAGCGCACCGCGCGCATCGGGCCGAGATCGCGGAAGCGATGGCGATAGACCGCGCGGATGAGCCCGACCGCGACGCGCTCCGCGATCGGCGGACCTTGCTCGCGCGTGCGCACGCCGATCGCGAGCTCCGCCGAGCCGTCGAGGATCGGCTGGACCACCGCGCCGAGATCGGCGGAGTCGGCGCGGCCGTCGCCGGGCACGAACGCGACCACGCCGGGCGGCTCGGGCAAGGACGACAGGTGCGCGATCGCGTGCAGGCACGCCGCGCCGTAGCCGCCCGACGGCTCGCGCAGGACGAGCGCGCCGGCGTCGCGCGCGATCGCGCTGGTCGCGTCGCGCGACGCGTGATCGACGACGACGACCGAGCGCAACTGCCGGATCGGCAACCGCGCGAGGACCTCGGGGAGCGTGGCCGCGGCGTCTCGCGCCGGGATCACCGCATCGACGGTCAAGGGACGATGAGGCACTGCGCGGTTCAGTCTAGCGCAACGCCCTTGCTCCGACGTGCGGCGCGTGCGAAACGTGCGTCGATGTCGATCACGTACAAGGACGCCGGCGTCGATATCGATGCGGGCAATGATCTGGTCGACCGCATCCGGCCGCTCGCGAAGTCGACGATGCGTCCCGAGGTGCTCGGCGGCATCGGCGGCTTCGCCGCGCTCTGCTCGCTGCCAGCGCGGTACCGCGAGCCGATCCTGGTCAGCGGCACCGACGGCGTCGGCACCAAGCTCAAGACCGCGTTCGCGACCGGGCGTCACGACACGATCGGGATCGATCTGGTCGCGATGTGCGTGAACGACGTCCTGGTCACCGGCGCCGAGCCGCTGTTCTTCCTCGATTACTTCGCGAGCGGCAAGCTCGACGTCGCGACCGGGGCGGCGGTGATCGGCGGGATCGCCGAGGGTTGCCGGCAGGCGGGCTGCGCGCTGGTCGGTGGCGAGACCGCGGAGCTGCCCGGGCTCTATCACGGCGGCGATTACGATCTCGCCGGCTTCAGCGTGGGCGTGGTCGAGAAGAGCGAGATCCGGCCGCGCGCGGATCTCGCCTCCGGCGACGTCGTGATCGGCTTGCCGTCGGCGGGCCTGCACTCGAACGGGCATTCGCTCGCGCGCAAGGTCGTGCTCGAGAAGCTGGCGCTGCCCTTCGACGCGACGCCCGCCGAGCTCGGCGGCGCGAGCGTGGCCGATGCGCTGCTCGCGCCGACGATCATCTACGCGCCCGCGTTCGCGCGCATGCGCGACGCGACGCTCGCGTGGAAGGCGGCGGCGCACATCACCGGCGGCGGGCTGGTCGAGAACCCGCCGCGCTTCTTGCGCGACGACGCGCTCGCGGTGGAGCTCGATCCGGCGACGTGGACCGTGCCCGGGATCTTCACGTTGATCGCGGGCGCGGGCGTGGATCCGCTCGAGATGCGCCGCACGTTCAACATGGGCCTGGGCATGTTGATCGTCGTCGGGGCGTCGGACGCGAACGCGGCGGTCGAGCTGCTCGCGCCCGAGCGCGCGCGCGTCGTCGGGCGACTGGTGCCGCGCGGCGACGGCGGCGCGTCGCGCTACGTGGGTGAATGATGCGCATCGCGGTCCTCGCGTCGGGCGGTGGCACCAACGTGCAGGCGCTCCTCGACGCGCAGGCCGCGGGCGCGCTCGCGCCGGCGCGGATCGTCGTGGTCGGATCGAACAAGCCCGGCGCGCGTGCGCTCGATCGCGCGCGCGCCGCCGGCGTGCCCGCGGTCGCGATCGATCACAAGGCGTACGCGACGCGCGAGAACTTCGAGGCCGCGATGCTCGCCGCGCTCGCGCCCCACGCGCCCGACGCGATCGTGCTCGCCGGCTTCATGCGCGTGCTCACGCCGCGCTTCCTCGAGGCGTTCCCGCTGCGCGTGATCAACACGCATCCCGCGCTCCTGCCCGCGTTCCCGGGCGCGCACGCGATCGAAGAGGCGCTCGCCGCCGGCGTGAAGATCACGGGCGCGACGATCCACTTCGTCGACGCCGGCGTCGATCAAGGACCGATCATCGCGCAGCGCGCGGTGCCGATCTTCGCCGCCGACACCGCCGACACCGTGCGCGCGCGGATCCAAGCGGAGGAGCACGCCTTGCTCCCGGCGGTCGTGCGGGCCTTGGCCCAGGGTCGCATCTCGTGCGAAGGTCGACGCGTCACGATCGCGCCGTCGACCGATGCCGACCAACTCCTATGATCTGATCGTCGTCGGCGACGACCTCGCGGGGCTGATCGCCGCGACCTTGTGCGCGAAGCGCGGCATGCGCACCTTGGTCGTGACGCACGACGATCGCCCGTCGCGCTACGCGCTCGGGCCGCACAAGCTCCCGATCGAGGCGCTCGTGTGGGCGGGCCGCGGCGGCGCCGCGGCGGATCGCGTGATCAAGGAGCTGCACGTCGAGCACGACTTGCGCAGGCGTCTGCGCGACGCGCGCGTCACCGCGCAGCTGATCGGGCCCGACGCGCGCATCGATCTCGCGGGCGACGCGCAATCGCTCGCGCGCGAGCTCGAGCGCGAGGTCGCCGATCACGCGAAGCTGCAGAGCGCGTGGGATCAGGCCGGCGAGCTCGCGCGCGGCGCCGATCCGCTCTTCACCGGCGCGACGTCGTTCCCCGGGCAGGGCTTCATGGAGGGCCGCGCGGTCCGCAAGATCGCCGAGAAGGCGGAGGCGTCGGCGCGCGCGTGGGCGTCGTCGACGGACGAGCTCGCGCCCTCCTCCGCCGCGCTCCTGCGCCTGCCGTCGACGCTCGGCGCCCGCGCGATCGATCCCGCGCCGCTCGCGATCGCGCGCGCGGCCGACGCGTGGCGCGCCGGCGCGCCGGGCCTGCGCGGCGACGGCGACGGCCTGCGCGAGATCTTGATCGACAAGCTCGAGCACGCGAGCGGCGAGGTGAAGCACGCGCGCGTCTCCGAGCTGACGCAGAGCTGGGGCAAGATCGCGTCGGTCGTGCTCGCGAGCGGCGAGGAGCTCGGCGCGCAGCAGGTGATCGCCGCGTTGCCGATCGGCGATCTGGTCCCGATGCTCGGCAAGAAGCCGCCCAAGAAGCTCGTCGAGCTGGCGTCGCAGATCACGATCGCGGGCTGGCGCTACACGCTCAACCTGGTCGTCGACGGCAGCGGCGTGCCCGAGGGCATGGCGCAGACCGTGCTCGCGGTGATCGACGCCGCCCGTCCGCTCGCCGGCGCGAACGCGTTCCAGATCCACCTCGGCGAGGCCGACGACGCCGGCCGCGTGGTCGTCACGGTCTCCGCGATCCTGCCCGCGACGTCGGACGACGGCGCGCCGCCGAAGGCGCCGTACATCGCGACGCTCCGCAGCGAGCTCGTGCGCGCGCTCGACGACATCATGCCGTTCGTCGCGAATCACGTCGTCGTGATGCACTCACCGCATCAAGACGTCGCGCCCGAGGTGCCGGGCAACCGCGGCGGCCACGAGGCGCCGAAGAGCCTGCCGGTGCCGATGCGCCCGCTGTGGCGCGCGACCGAGACGCTCGAGGACTCGGCCGCGTGCGGGATCGCGCCGTACGCGACCGGCATCAAGAACCTGACGATCTGCTCGACGCAGGTGCTGCCGCACCTCGGCCTCGAGGGCGACCTGGTCGCGGGGTGGAGCGCCGCGAAGGAGGTCTGCGGCCTCGCCGGCAAGAAGAAGGACTACCTGCGCGACGAAGTGCTCGGCACCGGCACGTGATCACGCGGCGCGCGACGGCGTGACCGGCCCGACCGGCGCGACCGGCGCGGGCACCGGCGTCACTTCATCGGAGCCGTAGCGGCGCGACGCGCCGTCGCGCCACTGACGCAGCTCGCACACCGGGCCCGTCGGGGTTCGGCGCATCACGACGTGCGTGAAGGCGCGGCGCAGGCCCGGGCGGATCGCGGGCAGCCACGTGCCGCTGTTCACGTACGCGCCGCCGGTCGGCAGCGCCTCGTGCACCGGCTCGTGCGTGTGACCGAAGACGACGAACGGCGCGTCGACGCGCGCGCGGATCCGCTGCGCCGCCAGACGCAGCGGCAGGATGTTGTCCGGATTTCGGACCTTCGCGAGCTGCGTGCCCGCGCCCCACGCGGCGAGCACGATCAAGACCGACGCCATCACGGCCCAGACCGCGGGCAGCATCGTCCACGCGACCAGCGCGGCGAGCGCCGACGCGACGCACACGAGCGCGCGATCGAGCATGAGGAGGCCCATCAGGCGCCGCGTCGACATCGTCACCGGCGGACGCTTGAGCGCATCGACGTCGCGCAGCAGGCCGGCCGAGACGTTCGACGTCTCGGCGAGGCGCTCGAGCCGATCCTCGTGCATCCGCGTCCGCGCGTTGCGCACGCGCACGGACTTGTGCAGCCCGCGCGCGTGGAAGAGCGCGCGCACGAACTTGCCGTAGCTCGCGAACACGCGCAGGAAGCCGCCGACGCCGCGCGAGGCCGCGAAGGTCAGGAAGCCGCCGAAGCTCCACGCCTCGGTCGCGCGCGAGTCGAGGTCGGGCAGATCCGCGCCCAGGTGCCGGATCGACGCGTAGTCGATGTTGTCGACGACCGCGCCCGAGCGCGGATCCTCGGGCGCGAGGTGCATCTCCTGCGAGCAGGTCGCGTCGTATTGCTGGCCGTGCTCGATCCAGCACAGGCCCGGCTCGTAGACGAACCACGGGCGCACCGCGATCCGATCGGCCGAGCCGGCGCGCGGCGCGAGCTCCGCGATCTTCGCGGCGAGGTGCGCCGCGACCTCGGGCCACACGAGCTCGATGTCGTGATTGCCGGCGAGGATGTCGAGGCGATTGCCGGCGGCGACGAAGCGCGCGAGCGCCTCGAACACGCCGCGGTGTCGCGCGATCACGTGATCGATGCGCTCCTTCGCGACCGACGACGTGCGCGCGATCGGGAGCTCGCCGCGCCGATCGGGCACGACCATCAGATCGATCATGTCGCCGTTGACGACGAGCCGCCACGGACGGCCGTCCATGCGCGCGCGCGTGAGGTGCCGCGCGAAGTCGGCGAGCGCGTTCTCCGCGAGCGCGACATCGCGGGCCGCGCGCCCGGATGCACCGGGGAGCAGATCCTCGCCGAGGTGTACGTCCGAGACGACCACCACGTTGCATCCACTGTCGGTACCGTTGTCGGGACTGCGATTCATGGTCTTGCCTAGTCTCTAACTGCCTAAGAAGACGCCTATATGACGATTGTGGGTCAAACAATGCGCATGCGCAAACGGTTTCGCAGGGGAAACTGCGTAACGCGTTGCGCATCGCACTCCCGTCGGCACGTCTAGATGACAGCCGGATCGCACGCGTGGTATGACGCGAACCGCCACCCGGGAGACGAAACCGGAATGAATACGCTTATTTTCCTGACGCTCCTTGCAGCGTCACTCGCGTTCTTCGCGCGGACCTCGTGGCTGTTCGGTCGAGCCGTCTTTTCCGGCGTCGCGGACCCTCGGCCGCGCATCGACCAGATCCCGGCGCGCCTGATGTCCGTGCTGATCTACTTCTTCGGCCAGAAGAAGGTCGCCGAGGAAGGCCCGCAGCACCAGACGTCGAAGCACCACCTGTTCATCTTCTGGGGCTTCCTGATCATCACCGTCGGCACCGCCGACACGATCCTCTCCGGCGTCTGGAGCGGGCTCGCGTTCGAGAGCTGGATGCCGCGGTTCATGTACGAACCGCTCGAGACGATCATCGACGTCTTCAACGTGATCGTCCTCGCGATGATCGTGTGGGCCGTGTTCCGCCGCCTCGTCGTGCGGCCGCGCTTGATCCCGTGGAACCTCGACGCCGGCCTGATCCTCGGCGCGATCGGCTCGCTGATGGTCACGCACTTCCTGACCCACGGCTACGAGATCGCGGGCACGCTCGCGAGCGGCGCCGAGGATCACACGTTCCCGATCTCGCGCGCGATCGCGCACGCGATCGGCCCGATCACCGCCGAGCAAGCGCATCGCGGCGCGACGCTCGCGCACTGGACGCACGTCCTGATCGTCCTGACCTTCCTCAACTACCTGCCCTACTCGAAGCACATCCACTTGCTCGGCGCGCTGCCGAACATCTTCACGCGCAACCTCTCCGAGCGCCGCCTCGATCTCCCGAAGCTGAACCTCGAGGACGAGACGCAGTGGGGCGTCGGCAAGTTCGAGCAGTTCTCGTGGAAGTCGCTGCTCGACACCTACGCGTGCACCGAGTGCGCCCGCTGCTCGAACTACTGCCCCGCCTACAACACCGGCAAGAACCTCTCGCCGATGCAGCTGATCCACGACATCCGTTACGAGATGCTCGATCGCGTGCAGCTGCGCGATCGGATCGCCGATCTCGAGCAGCAGGTCACCGATCTCGAGACCTACGCGAAGGAGCACGGCGACGATCCCGAGCACCCGAGCCCGGATCTGACGTTCGCGCGCGACGAGCTCGCGAGCGCGAAGACGACCGACGAGACCATGCCCAAGATGACCGGCGGCCGCGTCGCCGAGGACACGCTGTGGGCGTGCACGACCTGCGGCGCTTGTCAGGAGGTCTGCCCGGTCTTCATCGAGCACCCGCTCAAGATCATCCAGATGCGCCAGAACCTCGTGCTCGAGCAGGAGAAGGTGCCGAGCGATCTGGTGCGCACGTTCCGCAACATCGAGCGCCAGTCGAACCCGTGGGGCATCGCGAACGACAAGCGCATGGAGTGGGCCGAGGGCCTGAACGTCCCGACGATCGAAGAGAAGCCGGATCCGGAATGGATCCTGTGGGTCGGCTGCGCCGGCGCGTTCGACGCGCGCATCATCAAGCAGACCCGCGCGATGGTGAAGGTGCTCGAGGCCGCGAAGGTCGACTACGCCGTGCTCGGCCACCAAGAGGGCTGCACCGGTGATCCGGCGCGCCGCGCGGGCAACGAGATGCTCTTCCAGATGCTCGCCGAGCAGAACGTCGAGACGCTCAAGACCGTCGGCGCGAAGAAGGTCGTCACGTCGTGCCCGCACTGCTTGCACACGCTCAAGCAGGACTACCCGCAGTTCGGCGGCGACTTCGAGGTCGTGCACCACACGCAGCTGCTCGCGCGCCTGATCGCCGACGGCAAGCTGACCGCCGGCGGCTCGCCGATCGACTCGGTGACCTACCACGACAGCTGTTACCTCGGCCGGTGGAACCGCGAGTTCGACGCGCCGCGCGCGGTGATCGAAGCGGTCGGCGTGCCGACCGTGAAGGAGATGGCGCGCTCGAAGCGTCACGGCTTCTGCTGCGGCGCCGGCGGCGCGCGCATGTTCATGGAAGAGGAGAACGATCAGCGCGTGAACGTCAACCGCACCGACGAGGTCATCGCGACCGGCGTCGAGGCGGTCGCGGTCGCCTGCCCGTTCTGCAACATCATGCTCACCGACGGCATGAAGGCGCGCGACAAGGAAGAGAGCATCAAGGTCCTCGACGTCGCCGAGCTGCTCGCGCAGTCGATCGACGTACCCGTGTCGAACCTCACGAAGAGGCGGACGCCCTCCAGCTAGGTTAGGCTCGGGTCCCGATGAGGACCCTGTGCTTGGCGCTCGTGTCGATCGTTTTCGGCGCGGGCTGCGACGCGACCGACCGGGTGGATGGCGTGCGTGGGCCGTGCGGTTTCGGCGGTGATCTGACGAGCTGCCCGGCCGACGAGCTCACGCCCATGGGCGCGTGCACGCGGCTGGTCGACTGCGCGGCGATCCCGCTCGACGCGGGCTCGATGAACCAGGGCGCGTTCGACTGGGGCCGCTGCGTCGACGAGCTCGAGACCATGCGCGACGATCGCGCGCGCTTCGTGATCGCGTGCGTCGCCGAGTCGACCTGCGACGCGCTCAAGACCCAGACCAACCCCGGCAACGGCAGCGAGCCGTTCTGCTTCGCGTACGGAGATCGGTGATGCGAGGCTGGTTGATCGCAGCGGCGGTGATCGCGGTCCCGGCGATCGCGCGCGCGCAGGAAGACGTCCCGGCGCTGATCAAGCTCGTCGGCGAGAAGCCGGCGAGCATGGACACCGCGACCTGGAAGGAGAAGCGGCGCGACGCCGCGAAGCGCCTCGGGTCGAGCGGCGACAAGCGCGCGGTGCCGGTCTTGATGAAGCTCGCCGAGACGGAGAGCTTCGACATCGTCGGAGAGATCGCGATCGAGGCGCTCGGAAACCTCGGCGATCCGCAGGCCGTGCCGCTCTTGCAGCGCATCGAGGCCGATCCGTCGAGGGATCGCGGGCAGCGCGACAAGGCGCGCAAGTCGCTCGCGAAGCTCGGCGCGAAGCCGAGCGAGGGCGCGGCGCCGGAGCACGGCGCGACGACCGGAACGACCACGAACGTCACGACGGGAGAGACGGGCGCGGATCTGGCGGCGGGTTCCGGATCGGGATCCGGATCGACCACCACCACGACCACGCCTACGACCACGACCACGTCGGGCAGCGTGCTGCTGGGTGGCGGCGGAGAGCAGGCGGTGCCGGAAGGGCCGGCGTTCACCGACGACATCCTGGCGTCGATCGAGCGCATCACGTTCGCGGTCGGCAACGCGCACCTCGGCTACGACTCGGTGCGAAAGCAGACGAGCTTCGACGGCGATCTCGCGGGCACCTACGAGCGGCGCGTCGACAAGGACACCTTCGCGTACGGCTACAGCGGCGCGATCCACGTGCTCGCCGGATATCTCGACCCCGATGGGCCGGCGTCGTCGCGCGGCGCGGAGCTCGAGCTCACCGCGCGCGGTGACGTGCGCAGCTACTTCGGGCCCGGCATGTTCGTCACGGCGGTCGCCGAAGGCACGCACCAGACGACGTACATCAGTGACACGCAGAACGACGGCACGGTCGCCGCGCGCGACGTGCGGTTCGGGACCGAGCTCGAGCTCGGCGTCGGCGTCGGGTACGGCCGCGTGCTCGACACCGGCTCGCTCGTGCGCGTGCGCCGGATCTCCGCGGTGCTCGAATCGAACCGCGCGCTCGGCCGCCCGATCGACGCGCAGACCGCGCGCCGGCTCCAGGCCGCGTGGTGGGCGCTGCGCGGCGGGACGAGCACGCACCCCGTCTTGATCGCGACGGTCTCGATCTTGCGCGAGAGCGGCGTCTTGCTCGGCGAGCCCGACGCGGGCCTGACCTACGAGTTGCTCGAGGTCTTGCGCGACGGCCAGCTCGACGATCGCCGCGAGGGCTTCGACGCCAGCCTCGTGTTCGGCGAGGGCTACCTGAGCCGCGAGGACAACCCGATGATCGACAACGGGCGCGTCGAGCAGGTCCTCGCCAGCGCGAGCTATGCCAAGCAGCTCCCCGGCGACACCTCGGATCTCACGGGCACCGCGTTCGCGAAGCTGCGCGTCTTCACCGAGATGAACGCGCCGTCGCCCTACGTGCTCGGCGCGAACGCGCGCTGGCGGCAGTTCTTCTACGGCGATCACTACGATCCGACCGGCGCGCTCGACGTCGGCGCGACCATCGGCGCGTCGAACGACGACTTCATGAATTCGACGACGGGCTATCTGCTCGGCGGGCAGATCGGCTGGACGATGCGGCCCAATCGCGCCTCGTCGGTGCGGCTCGGCGCCGATGCGCGGTTGGATTCCGGGCAGTTCTTCCTGGGCGCCACGCTCGACATCTCGTACGGCCTCGCACCGGCAGGCTTTGCGCGGATGTGACCGAATCTGCGTCGCATCTTCATGGGTTGAAAGGTCGGACCAATTACGATAGGGTCGACTCATGAGGCAGTCGAGCGAGTCGGTGCAGGTCCTCGGCGGTCGCGTGCGGAAGACGATCATCGCGCTCGCGGAGACCGCCCTGCCCGCGGGCGTGCACTTCCCCGCCGCCGGTGAGCACACGCTCGCGAAGGTCGAGCAGTTCCTCCGCGACGACGCGATGATGGCGACCGGCTACGTCGCGATGCTGCGCGCGCTCGACGCCGCGGCGCTCGTCCGTCATCGCCGCCTATTCGCCGATCTCGACGACGCGCGCCGCCTCGCGATCCTCGAGAGCTGGCGCGTGGGCGGATGGAACCGCCGCAACTGGCTGCGCGCGCTGATGGCGCCGCTCAAGATGGCGCACTTCGACGATCCGGCGATCTACAAGAAGCTCGGCTGCGTCTACGAGTTCGACAAGCCGCGCGCCGAGGCGAAGCCGGCCTGGTTCACCGAGCGCAGCCACAACGGCGCCGCGCTCGGCGGTGATCTCGCGCTCGAGTGCGACGTCGTCGTGATCGGCACCGGCGCCGGCGGCGCGGTGGTCGCGAAGGAGCTCGCCGAGGCGGGCGTCGCGGTCGTGCTGATCGAAGAAGGCCACTACTTCGGGCGCGAGGACTTCAACGGGCGCCCGTTCGATCTGCAGCGCAAGATGTACCGCGCGGGCGGCGCGACCTTCGCGATCGGCAACACGTACATCCCGATCCCGATCGGCGTGACGGTCGGCGGCTCGACGACGGTGAACTCGGGCACGTGTTACCGCGCGCCCGATCGCGTCCTGCGCGAGTGGGTCGACGACCTCGGGCTCGACGAGCTGTCCCCGGAGCATCTCGCGCCGTACTACGACAAGGTCGAGCAGATGCTCGGCGTCGCGCCGGCGCGGCCCGAGTTCCTCGGCGGCTGCGCGCGTGTGATCGCGCGCGGCTGCGACGCGCTCGGCTTCACGCGCCATCATCCGCTCCGCCGCAACGCGCCCGACTGCGACGGCAAGGGCACCTGCTGCTTCGGGTGCCCGACCGACGCCAAGCGCTCGATGAACGTCTCGTACGTGCCGTCGGCGCTCAAGGCCGGCGCCGAGCTGTTCTACGGCTGCCGGGTCGAGCGCATCGTCGTCGAGGACGGCCGCGCGACCGGCATCGTCGCGCGCGCCAAGGTCTCGGGCCACGCGCTCACCGTGCACGCGAAGGCGGTGGTGGTGTCGTGCGGCTCGCTGGTCACGCCGATCCTCCTCGAGAAGAACGGCCTCTGTCAGGGATCCGGGCAGCTCGGCGCGAACCTCTCGATCCATCCGGCGGCCGGCGCGATCGCCGAGTTCGACGAGACGATCAGCTCTTGGAACGCGATCCCGCAGGGCTACGCGATCGAGGATCTGCACGAGGAAGGCATCCTGTTCGAGGGCGCGACCACGCCGCTCGAGCTCACGATGGCGCTCGCGTCGTACGTCGGTCCGCGCATGACCGAGCTCGCCGAGCGCTACGATCACGTCGCGAGCTTCGGCTTCATGGTCGAGGACACCTCGCGCGGACGCGTGCGGCTGGTCGGCGGGCGGCCGGTGATCACGTACGTCTTGAACGGCAAGGACGTCGCGCGGATGAAGCGCGGCGTCGAGGTGCTCGCGCGCGTGTTCCTCGCGGCGGGCGCGAAGAACGTGCTCGTGCCGATCCACGGCTTCCGCGAGATCCGCGGCGAAGGCGATCTCGATGCGCTCCGCCAGGCCGACGTCACCGCGCGCGACTTCGAGATGAGCGCGTACCACCCGCTCGGCACCGCGCGGATGGGGCGCGCGCCGTCGAAGTCGGTGGTGGGGCCGGATCACCAGACCCACGAGGTCGCGGGGCTCTACATCGTCGACGGGTCGTCGGTGCCGACGTCGCTCGGCGTGAACCCGCAGATCACGATCATGGCGATGGCGACCCGGGCGGCGACGAAGATCGCCGAGGCGGTCGCCGGCTGAACTAGCCGGGCGTGGCCCCGGCCGGGCCTAGGCCGCTGAAATTCCATCCGCGACAACGGGTTAGGAAGGTCCTCCTTATTATGGGGGTACAATGCCCCGCGGGGTGAAATACCCCGCCAGTCGGAAGGACGAGCCGGATGGACCTTCGGTACAAGAACAACGACGATGCCGCGCCCACCCGAGCGCGGGAGACCGAGGCTCCGACTCCCGGCCGATCGCTCCTCGCGCCCGCACCCGCGCAGACGACGAGCGACCTCGGCCTCGCGCCTGTGCAAGCCAAGGATGGCGGTCCGCGCGAGACCGACAACGATCAGACCCGCGACGTCGCCGCGCGCGGCGTCGCGAGTGGTGGCAGCGCCCTTCCCCACCTCGGCACGATCCAAGAGAGCTTCGGCCGCCACGGCGCCGCGCTCGACGGCGTCAGCGCGCACGTCGGCGGCGACGCCGCGACCGCGGCCGGCGCGATCGGCGCGAAGGCGTACGCGACCGGCGATCGGATCGCGTTCGCGTCGTCGCCCGATCTCCATCTCGCCGCGCACGAGGCCGCGCACGTGGTGCAGCAGCGCGGCGGCGTCTCGCTGAAGGGCGGCGTCGGCGCGTCCGGAGACGCGTACGAGCGTCACGCCGATCGCGTCGCCGACGCGGTGACCAGCGGGCGATCCGCCGAGGCGATCCTCGACGCGCATCCCGGCACCGGGTCCGCGACCAGCGCGGTGCAGCGCTTCGACGCGGGCTCCGGCGGCCACCAAGGCATCGAGCGCACCGTCGCCGGCGTCGACGTCGAAGGCGGGCTCGGCCACGATCTCAAGAAGAACGAGCCGAAGAAGGGCGAGAAGGAGCAAGGCGTCAACGCGATCTACTCCGGCAACTACATGCAGGACTTCTCGCAGATGCACGCGGTGTTCGTGCACGAGAAGCTGAAGGAGCTGCCGACCCGCCCGGTCGACTACGCGCAGGGCAAGAAGACCCCGACGATCGGCGACGCCGGCGCCGAGGCGCTCACCGACTCGGTGATCCGCGCGCTCGCGATCCTCGACGTCGGCCCGGAGCTGGCCGACTCGGTGGTCAAGGGCAACATGCAGGCGTACCGCCCCGAGCAGCACGTCGATCAACCGATGGGCTACCGCGGCAACACCGACATCATCGTCCCCGACCAAGGGACGAAGGGCCCGCTGCGCCCCGCCAAACCGACGGTCTCGGGCGGCGATCAGTCGAGCAAGGGTCCGTTCGACATCGCGCAGTGCAGCGACGTCAAGCAGGTCGCCGACTACGGCCGCGACAACGATCCGACGCTCAAGGGCTCCGCGGTCGGCGGCTCGCAGATCGAGAACAAAGAGCTCTACAAGATCAGCGACGCCGGCCTCCAGAACCACATCTACAACAGCGTCGAGTGGACCAAGGGCCATTGGCTCAAGGCCGTGCAGAAAGGACCGACCGACGAGGGTCGCTTCCACGTCGGCGCCGGCCTCCACGTGATCGAGGACTACTTCGCGCACTCGAACTTCATCGAGGTCGCGATGAACGGCTACATCGACTTCGCGCTCGCGCAGAAGCGCTCGACCCAAGGCGCGGGCGTGCAGAGCTTCCTCGGGCAGGTGCAGGCCGACGAGAAGAAGAAGGGCGGCGTCCACTCGGTGCAGCCCGGCGCGAAGAAGGGCACGACCACGCACGTCGACACGCTCTTCGACGCGAAGACCGACAAGAAGAGCGCGCATCCCGGCCGCCAGGCGATCACGACCGGCTCGGTGTCGGGCACGGACATGAAGTCGAGCATCGGTCACATCCTCCTGGCGAAGGCGCCGATGCTCCAGAAGGCGATCGACGGATCGATCGAGAAGATCTTCGGCCTCGTGATCAACGATCCGAGCAAGGCCAGCTCGTGGCAGAGGCTCAAGGCGCAGGCCAAGTCCGATCGCGCGATGGCGGCGGTGCTCGCGCTCGGCGACGGCGCCGACAACGCGGGCATGACGGTCCCGGTCCCGACCGGCGTCCACCTCACCTACGGACACATCGAGATCCCGGTGCCGTTCGTCGACAACCCGACGATCCCGTATCCGAACGGCTTCAAGCCCGACTTCGCGGAGCGCAAGGTCACGCAGGCGGTGGGCACCTACGTCGGCGCGATCGAAGCCGTGCACGACACGATCGAGACGATCAAGGAGACGATCAAGTACATCAAGTACCTCTCGATCCCGGGCTACGCGATCGTGAAGGGCATGGAGGCCCTGATCGCGGAGCTGGAGGAGTGGATCAAGAGCCAGCTCGAGCTGCTGAAGGCGAAGGTCAAGCAGCAGATCGCGCTCGGCATGGTCGCGATCATCGACTCGATCACCGGCCACGACTCGCGCGGCGAGGTCAACCGCACGATCGGCGACGCGATCGCCGACGCGGGGAACGCCGTCGAGGGCTTCGAGCACGAGACGTCGCTCGAGGGCCGGCTCCTCGACACCAAGAGCAAGGACGAGCTCGGCGGGTTGACCAAGGAGGAAGCCGAAGCGGTCGTCGGTCCGGTGCACGCGGCGCCGGGCGGCGGCTGGATCGCCGACAACCCGTTGCCGCCGTCGCACTCCGAGATCGCGAAGGATCACTCGCCGCTCGATCTCAAGACGCATCCGCAGGGCAACCCGATCCGCGACGCGGTCGACGTCAAGCCGCAGGGCGGTCCGCTGCTCCATCCCGATCAGCACCAGACCGGCGCCGAGCACGAGGAGTCCGACGGATCGATCTTCTACGGGCTCGCGCGCGCGCTCGCCGTCGAGGCGGATCGGCACGTGCTCGGCCAGTTCGAGAGCATCTGGGCGGATCGCGGCTCGCTCTACGGCGACGGCTCGAAGCTCGACAAGTCGCAGCAGGAGGTCGGCGACGACGCGTTCGGCAAGCAGGCCGACGCGCGCGCCGCCCAAGAGGAGAAGCGCACCGCCGCGAGCGGCATGAAGCACGCGCAGGAAGACCCGGGCAACGCGGCCATGATGGCGAAGCCGGGCGTGCGCGGCCTCATGAACACGGTCGATCTGATCCTCGCGCACCCCGACGATTCGACGTGGTGGAAGACGATCTTCGACGACTACATCAACGGCAAGGGCCACGCCGATGAGGTCGCGCGCCACATCCGCGAGCGCAACTCGACGCGCGGCAACCGCCGCAAGCCCGGCGGTTGATCATGCGCGTCGCCGCGACGCTCTTCATACTGGCCGCGTCATGCAATCAAGCCAAGACGGTGGAGGCGCGCGTGAATCCCGCCCCTGATGATGTCCGCACGAAGTTCCGCGACGCCGCGCTCTGCGTCGATCGCCGCGATTGTCCGCCGCTCGACGAGCTGCGGCGGCAGGTCGTCGGCGTGGACGGCGCCGCGGTCGCGGCGGTGGCGCTCGAGATCATGGCCGACCCGGCGTCGCGCACCGACGAGGGCGCCGGCAAGGTGACCAAGTACGTCGTCGAGGACTGGTTCGAGCACGGGCTCGACGAGGCGTCGCGCGCGCGCGCGGGGAAGGCGCTCGAGCAGGTGGTCGCGCACGGCTCGACGTTCATGCGCACGCAGGCGTACGACTTCCTCGCCGGCTGGGATCTGCCGGGCGCGGAGAAGATCTTGATCGCGGAGGTCGAGAACCCGGCGCGCGACGGCCGCGAGCGCATCTACGCGGGGCGCGCGATCGGGCTGCTCGAGAAGGATCTCTCGCTCGTGCACCGCTGGTTCGACGACGATCAGCCCAACCTGTGGCTCGCCGGGCTGGCGCTCATGAAGACGATCGATCCCGAGGGCAACGAGCTGCGATGGGACGAACGTCGCGCGCTCGTGGTCCAGCTCGGCAATCGGCCGAGCCTGCCGGCGGACGTCGTGAACGAGCTCGCGTTCTTCTACGAGGTCTATCTCGACGACAACCCGAAGGACGGCGAGATCCGCGCGCTCGCGGAGCGCTGGGCGAAGCACCCCGATCCGGAGGCGGCGGCGCAGATGAAGAAGGCGATGCTACCGCGCCACTAGAAGTCGAAGCGGTACGAGAAGGTCGCCGACATGCCGCGGGGGAAGCGGACGATCGCGACCGCGTCGCGCACGCAGCTCGCCATGCTCACCGGCAGATCGGTGTCGCCGAGGTTGAGCATGTTGATCGCGCCGCCGGTGTCGACCGACAGCTCGAGCTCGACGTGCGTGCCCGAGAGCAGGCCTTGCTTCGCGAGCGTGCGCACGCAGGTGTCGACGCGCTGGTGATCGATGCCCGCCTCGAGATCGCGGCGGCGCGCGGCGCGCGCGGCGGCCGGCGACGGGCCCGGCGTGTCGATCGTCGCCGTGCGGACCGTCGTGAGATCGATCCGCGTGTCGATGCGGCCGTCGTCGCGGCCCGGGCCCGCTTCGATCCACTGACCCTCGACGAGGTGGCGGCCCGACATCACGCGGACCACGAGCGGGCCGGTGCCGAGCAGGACGCCGTCGACGCGGATCGCCTTGCCCGCGGGCGCGGCGATCGCGAGCGGCGCGCTGGTCCGATACATGGAAGCGGGATCCCAGACCGGGAGCCGCGGGCCGATCGATCCCACGAGTGACTCGAGCGCGGCGGCGTCGAGGGGATGGGCCGCGCGATCGGCGAGCGACTCGCGATCCTCGACGACGACGCCCTGCCCCGCCGGCACGAGCAGATCGCCCGAGCGATCGCGGACCGCGACCAGGCCGTGGCTGCACGCGACGTCGACCGTCGAGCCGCGGCGCGCGACGTGGAACGCGGTGCCGCGCACCTCGATCGTGCGATCGCCCGCGGTCACCGTGAAGCGCTGGCCGGGCGCGCGCGGCGCGACCTCGATCGTGACCTCGCCGGTGTCGCCGAGCGCGAGCTCGATCGCGCCGGCGTCGAAGCGGCGCACGCTCAGCGCGGAGCGCGGCCCGACCTCGAAGACCGAGCCGTCGCCGAACTGCACCGCGACCTTGCCGTCCTTGGTCGTCACCGTCGAGCCGGCCGCGACCGGGTGCGCGAGCACCTTCGCCGAGCTGGCGGCGGCGTCGATCGCGACGTCGCCCTGCGCGAGCGTCACGACGCCGATCAGCGGCGCGGGCGGCGGCGGCGGCAGCGTGCGCGGCGCGATCGCGACCGGCGCCTTGGTCTCGGTCGAGGGCGCCGACGATCGCGTCTCGAGATAGATCGCGACCGCGGCCGCCGCGGCGAGCGCCGGGATCAGCGCGACGCTCCAGCGCCGCAGCCGGATCGCGTGCATGCGCTGCGTGCGCTCGCGCTCGCGACGCTCCGACGACGTCGCCCAGTACACGCGGGTGCGGATCGTGTCCCAGCCGAGCTCCGGCGCCTGCGCGCGCTTGATCTCGCCGAACGCCTCGACGCCGCCGGTCACGCGATCGCGCGCGCGCCCGCAGGCCTGGCAGGAGGCGGCGTGCGCGCGCATGCGACGCGCTTCGCGATCGCCGACCTTGCCGCGCGCGAGGTCCGCCCACCGATGAGAGGCGACGTGGCTCATCTCGGCACCTCCGGCGCGGGTGCTCCCCCGCGTCCTCGGGCGCGCGCGACGCGCATCGCCCTCGGCTCGTCGCCAAAGGCTCCTCGGCGCTGCCCCACGCCTCCGGTGCTCATTCCTCGCCCTCCTCCACCTCGATTTCCTCCCCTGAAAGCAGCTTGTAGAACTCTCGGCGCGCGTAGAACAGGCGCGTGCGCACGGTGACCGCGTTCGACTCGACCATGTACGCGATGTCTTTCAGGTCGAGGCCCTCGATCTCGTGCAGGTAGAGAACGATGCGCTTCTTCGGCGCCATGCGTTCGAGCGCGCGGTAGACGCGCGCGCGATCCTGCTGGCGTTCGAGCGCGCGCTCCGGCGTCTCCGGCTGTTCGACCTCGCCCGAGCTCGCGTGCGCGGCCTCGAGATCGGCGACGCCGATGGGCGGCGGGCGGCGCGTGCGCGAGCGGATGCGCCCGAGCGCGACGTTCACGCAGATGCGATAGATCCAGGTCGAGAGGCGCGCGTCGCCGCGGAAGGTCGGCAGCCCGCGGAACGCGATCACGAAGACCTCTTGGACGAGATCGTCGAGATCGTGGCGATCGCCGAGCACGCGGAACAAGGTCGCCGCGACCTGGCGGCGGAACTTGGCGTAGAGCGTGTCCTGGGCCGCGCGCTCGCCCAGCCGGCAGCGCGCGATCAGATCGGCTTCGTCGACGGGCGACAGCGCCTGGGTCGACCCCGTATCGACGCTGCTCTTGCGGCCCACGGCGTGCAGCATACTCGCTGCGTAGTCAGTGGCCCACGACACCGCGAACGTTCACGGCGGCCGCCCACGGATGTAGGCCTAACGGCTACCGGCGGACCGGGCGCACCACGAACTCGAGATCCTGCGTGATCGTGCAGTGGATCGAGTCCTCGGCGCCGGCGGTCTCGACGGTGCAAGGCGCCTCGTCGTTGCCGGTGCCCTCGGCGGCCGGCAGCATCAGGACGAGGTTCGCGTCGCGCAGCTCCCACTTGCCGCTGAAGCGATCGTCGGAACGATCGCCTTCGCAGCTCGACTGGATGCGGATCTTGTACGTGCGATCCCGGCTCAGCGAGAGCGTGACCTGCGCCGTATCGCAGCTCGTCCCGGCCTGCTCCCACGTGCCGCCCATGCCCATCACGTGCTCGTAGAGCGTCGCGGGCGCGCGATCGAGCCCGACGGTCTTGCGGAACGCCGCGTCGCCGCGCATCGACGCGAACGCCGGATCGAACCGCGCCGCGACCAGCATCTCGATCGCGTCGGCGCGCTTCGACTTCGCCAGCGCGTCGAGGGTCGCGAGCGCGTCGGCGGTCTTCTTCGCCTGCGCGAGCGCGACCGCGGTGCCGTACTTCGCTTCGCTGTTGTCGGGATCGATCGTCAGGACCTTCGCCCACGCCGCGATCGCGGTCTTGCCCTTGGCCTTGCGCGCCGCCGCCACCGCCTTCGTCAGCGCCGGCGACTCCGGCGTCTTCTCCGTCGCGCTATCGGACGCGGTCGTGGTCGAAGTCGTGGTCGTGGTCGATCCGCTGGATCCCCTCAGATCGAACGCCACGACATCCGCCTGATCGCGCCCGCCGCGCCGCACCATCATCTCGACCGCCACGACGTTCCCGTACGTCGACGCATAGACGTCGACGATCTTCGAGATCGGATCCATCGAGCTCCACGTCACGACGACCGTCCCCGAGTCCGGGCGCGTGATCGTGAGCGTCGAGCCCTTCGCGCTCGCCGCGAACTGCGCCTTCTGCCCGCGCTCCGCCTTCGGCGGCTTCACGCTCAGCTGCGCGATCTCGTCGGAGGCGGCCTTGTGGCAGCTCGGCGACCCCGCCGCCGCCCCGTTCTCGACCTTGATCGGCGTGCAGATCTTGTCGGCGCCGACGAGGTACGCGTCCTCGCGGCCGCCGAAGCCAGCCATCACGCCGGCTTCCGCCGTTCCCCCGATGCACAGCAGCACGACGAAAGCCCGCTTCACCCCTGATCCCATAGCGCGACGGCCGCCCGATCGCCATGGATGCCGCAGCGCGGCGTTTGCGATAGGGTCAGGCTTGTGCCGCTGCCGTCCCTCCTGACCCGCGCGACCGCCGCCGTCGATCGCCAGGTGCTGCGCTTCATGGAGCGCCGCATGCGCACCGGCGCGCCGCGCAAGCTCGACGACGCGCGCGAGCGCCTGCTCGAGCTCGCGGAGCGGTACGGCACCGACACCCTCGGCACGCCGAGCCGCTTCTTCCCGGAGCCGCCGCCCGCCGAGATGCGCGAGAAGCAGGTCGGCGACGGCGTGATCGATCTGAGCTACGCGTCGACGTACAAGCCGTTCGTGCGCAGCTACCTCGACGAGCACGAGCGCTGGCGCGCGAACCTGGTCGCGCACGCGCGCCTCTACACACGCGGACCCAAACGTCCGACGATCGTGATCCTCCACGGCTGGGGCGGCGGCGCGTACTTCTTCGAGGAGCGCGCGTTCGTCGTGCCGTACTGGCTGCGCCTCGGCTACGACGTCGCCCTCGCGCAGCTGCCCTTCCACGGCGAGCGCGCCGAGCGCGACATGCGCTCGGGCGCGCTGTTCCCGAGCGCGCACCTGGTGCGCACGAACGAAGGCTTCGGCCAGGCGATCCACGATCTGCGCGCGCTCGCGACCTGGTTGCGAGCAAGAGGCGCCTCCGCGATCGGCGCGATGGGCATGAGCCTCGGCGGCTACACGACCGCGCTGTGGTCGACGATCGAGCCGCTCGACTTCGCGGTCGCGATGATCCCCGCGGTGTCGATGTCGGATCTGATGTGGCGCCACGGCGAGCAATCGCCGGCGCGGCGCGCCGCCGAGAAGGCGGGCGTGTCCGGCGATCTCCTCGACGACGTCTTCCGCGTGCACGCGCCGACCACGCGCCCGCCGCGGGTCGCGCGCGAGCGCTTGATGATCGTCGCCGGTCGCGGCGATCGCATCACGCCGCCCGATCACGCGGAGATGTTGCGCGCGCACTGGGGCGGCTGCGCGATCCACTGGTTCCCCGGCGGCCACCTCGCGCAGGTCGGCCGCGGCGACGCGTTCCGCGCGGTCCGCCGCCACCTCGAGCAGATCAGATGAAGCCGTTCGCAGAGGCACTGAAGGAAGGCCCGCTGCTCGTCGACGGCGCGATGGGCTCGCTGCTCTACGAGCGCGGCGTGCTCCACACGCGCAGCTACGACGAGCTCTCGCTGTCGCAGCCCGAGCTGATCCGGCAGGTGCACGCGGATTATCTCGCCGCCGGCGCGCAGGTGATCGAGACCAACACGTTCGGCGCCAATCGCATGGCGCTCGCCCGTCACGGGCTCGTCGATTCGGTCGCGAAGATCAACAAGGCGTCGGTCGCGATCGCGAAGGAGGTCGCGCACGGCAAGGCGTACATCGCCGCCGCCGTCGGGCCGACCGGCGTGAAGTTCGGGATCGCGACCGAGGCGGAGCGTCGCCTCGCCCGCTTCGCGCTCGCCGAGCAGATCGACATCCTCGTGATCGCCGGCGTCGACGTGATCATGCTCGAGACGTTCACGTCGATCCTCGAGATGGAGACGGCGATCCACGTCGCCAAGGAGCGCGGCCCGCGCGTGCCGGTGGTCGCGCAGATGGTGTTCGATGCGCAGGGTCGCGGCGACGGCGGCCTGCCGCCGGGCGAGATCGCGGATCGCATGATCGCCGCCGGCGCCGACGTCGTCGGCGCGAACTGCGGCATCGGCCCGGCCGAGCTCTACCAGGTCGGCTCGGCGATGGTCGGGCACGGCAAGCCGGTCGTGATCCAGCCGAACGCCGGCCTGCCCGCGTCGGTCGAAGGGCGCACGCTCTACGTCGCGAACCCCGAGCACTTCGGCGTGTTCGCGCGCCGCATGTTGAAGGGCGGCGTGTCGATGGTCGGCGGCTGCTGCGGCACGACGCCGGAGCACACGCGCGCGATGCTGGGCGCGGTCCGCATGATGGGCGGCTCGAGCGCGGTCGCGCTGGATGAAAAGAAGACGATCGAGATCGTCACGCGTCCGCACGGCCCACCGCCGGCGCCGGTCGTCGCGCTCGCGCAGAAGTCGCGGCTCGGCGCGCGCATCGCCGCCGGCGAGTTCGCGGTGTCGGTCGAGCTCACCGCGCCTCCCGGCGTCGACGTGTCGAAGACCGCCGCGCAGGTCCGCGAGCTGCAAGCCGCCGGCGTCGACGTCATCAACATCGCCGACGGTCCGCGCGCGACCGCGCGCATGTCGAACCTCGCCGTGTGCGCGCGCCTCGCCGCCGAGACCGGCGTCGAGCCGATCCTCCACGTCTGCTGCCGCGATCGGAACTTCCTGGGCCTGAACGCGCACCTGCTCGGCGCGCACGCGCTCGGCCTGCGCAATTTGGTGATCATCACCGGCGACCCGCCGAAGATGGGCGACTACCCGTTCGCGACGCCGGTCTACGACGTCGACAGCGTCGGGTTGCTCCGCATGGCCGCGGGGCTCAATGGCGGGATCGATCCCGCGGGCAAGCAGCTCGGCGCGCACACGCAGTTCGTGCTCGCGACCGGCGCCGAGCCCGCCGCGCTCGACTACGACCGCGAGATCCGCCGGCTCGAGGAGAAGAAGGCCGCGGGCGCCGAATTGATCATGACGCAGCCGGTGTACGACCCGCGCACGCTCGAGAAGTTCCTCGACGACGTCGCGCCGTTCGGCTTGCCGGTGATGGTCGGGCTCCTGCCGCTCGCGTCGCATCGCAACGCCGAGTTCCTGCACAACGAGGTGCCCGGCATGAGCATCCCGGCCGAGTACCGCACGCGCATGGCTCGCGTGGGCAGTGGGCCGGAGGCGCGCGCGGAGGGCGTGAAGATCGCGCAAGAGGCGCTCGCGTCGGTGAAGCACCGCGTCGCCGGCGCGTACATCATGCCGCCGTTCAATCGCGTCGACGCCGCGGTCGCGGTGCTCGACGCCGTGAAGGATCGCTGGCGCCCGGCGCGCGCGGCGTAAGCGAGGGAAGCATGGCTCTGGACATCCACGACGCGCGCGCGCTGCACGACGAGGTCTGCGTGCTCGATCTGCACGCCGACACCGCGAAGCTGATGGATCGCGCGCGCTACGATCTCGCGAAGCAGCACGCGCGCCTGCCCGGTCGCTTGAACTACGCGGGCCACGTCGATCTGCCGCGCATGCGCGCCGGCGGCATGGCGGGCCAGTTCTTCGGCTTGTGGACCGCGCCGTACCCCGAGCGCGGCTGCGCGGCGTCGGTGCATCGCCAGCTCGACGCGCTCGATCGCGCGATCGACAAGCACCCGGCGGAGATCGCGTGGGCGCTGACCGCCGCCGACGTCCGCGCCGCGAAGGCGAGCGGGCGCGTCGCGGCGCTCGGCGGGATCGAGGGCGGTCAGGCGCTCGAGGGCTCGCTCGATCCGATCGAGGGCTTCGCGCGGCGCGGCGTGCGCTACCTCGGGCTCCTGCATTTTTCGGCGAACGCGATCGGCGCGCCGGCGCGCGGCCGCGGCGAGAACCCCGATCAGGGGCTCACGGCGTTCGGGCGCGAGGTCGTGCGCGAGTGCGAGCGGGTCGGCATCGTCGTCGATCTCGCGCACATCAACCGGCGCGGCTTCTTCGACGCGATGGAGCTCATGACGAAGGCGCCGATGGTCACGCACACCGGCGTGAGCGGCGTGCACGCGCACTGGCGCAACCTCGACGACGAGCAGATCCGCGCGGTCGCGAACAAGGGCGGCGCGATCGGGATCATCTTCGCGAAGCGCTTCCTCGGCGGCGCGACCGTCGAGGCGGTCGTCGATCACATCCTCCACATCGTCAAGGTCGCGGGCGACGACGTGCCCGCGCTCGGCTCCGACTTCGACGGCTTCGTCGTGCCTCCCGAGGGCCTGGAGGACGTCGCGGCGATGCCGAACCTGACCGCGGCCTTGTCGCGGCGCGGGCTGCCGCTGCGATCGATCGAGAAGATCTTGGGCGAGAACGTCTTGCGCGTGTTGGAGTCGGTGCCGCCGAGCGCGTGGCTGGACGAGCAAGCGGCATGAAGAAGATGATCTTGTTGATCGTGCTCGCGGGGTGTCCCGCGAAGTCGAGCGGCACGCACGCGAAGGACGATCACGGATCGTCGGCGTCGAACGCGCCGCTGACCGACGACGCGATGCCGCCCGCGCCCGGCGACGCCGGCGCGCCCAACGTGACGCTCGGCCCCGCGCCGGCCGCGCCCGCGGTGCCGTTCGGCCTGCCCGCGACCGACGGCACGCCGGCGCTGCACCCGGAGGCGATCGCGCTCGGCGAGCTGCTCTTCTTCGAGCCGCGGATCAGCGCGTCGGGCACGACCTCGTGCGCGACCTGCCACGATCCCGATCACGGCTGGAGCGATCTGCGCCCGCGCGCCAACGTCGACGGTGGACAGCCGAACCTGCGCCGCACGCCCGCGATCGCGAATCTGCTCTGGCAGGTGACGCGCGGCGGTTTCGGCTGGGACGGTCGCTACGGAACGCTCGTCGATCTCGTCGCGTCGCACTGGAAGGGCCAGCTCGGCATGGCGCCGGCCGACGCGATCGCGAAGGTCGCGTCGGTGCCGCTCTACGGCGCGCACCTCGAGCGCCAGCCGGGCGCGCAGCCGGCCGAAGCGGCCGCGGAGAACGCGCTCGCCGAGTTCGTCTTGTCGCGCTACCAGGGCAACGCGCCGTGGGATCGCTACGAGCACGGCGATCACGCGGCGGTCAGCGCCGACGCCGCGAAGGGCTACGCGCTCTTCACCGGCAAGGCGCAGTGCTCGGTGTGCCACGTGCCGCCGCTCTACACCGACGGCGGCTATCACGCGATCGGGCTCATCAAGCTGCCCGACGAGGGCCGCGGGCGCGTCGACGCCGCCGCCAAGGGCGCGTTCAAGACGCCCACGCTCCGCGGCGCGACCGCGCACGCGCCGTACTTCCACGACGGCAGCGCGACGACGCTCGAGGCCGCGATCGACTGGCACCTCGCCGGCGGCACCGGCCAAGGCGCGGATCGATCGATCATCGATCCAGCGCTCGCGCCGATCGTGCTCGCGCCCGACGAGCGCCTGCAGCTGATCGCGTTCGTGCGCACCTTGTCGGCGCCGTCGCCGGCGCCGTACAAGCGGCCGGAGCTGCCGCAGTGATGAGCCTGTCAGAGCTGGAGTTGACGGCCGGCAAGTACGGCCTCGCGTTCCTGCGCCGCGCGACCGCGGCCGCCGCGGGCCTGCGCGCCGGCGTCGCCGACGGCATCGCGTACTGGCAGCGCGGCGGCGAAGGCGTGCCGCTGGTCGCGATCCACGGGTTCGGCGGCGACAAGGAGACGTGGCTCCTGTGGGCGCCGTTCCTCGCGCGCCGCCGGCCGCTGCTCTTGATCGATCTGCCGGGGCACGGCGGATCGCGCGACGCGCGCGAAGAAGATTTCGGCGCGCGCGCGCAGGCGGAGATCGTCCTGCAGACGATGGATCTGTGCGGCTTCGATCGCGGCGCGGTCCTGTGCGGCAACTCGATGGGCGGCGGCATCGCGCAGCGGATCGCGCGCACGTGGCCGGCGCGCGCGCTCGGCCTCGTGCTGGTCGCGTCGGTCGCGCACGAGATGGCGGAGAGCGAGCTGACGCGCGAGCTCGCGCGCGGCCAGAACTTCTTGATCCCCGACGGCGAGACCACCCACGACGAGTTCCTGAAGCGCGTGGTCGAGAAGCCGCCCAAGGTGCCGCGCGCGGTGCAGCGCTACGTCGCGTCGCAGCGGGCGGCCGCGCAGCCGAAGCTCGAGCGCGTGTGGCGCGGCTGGACCGGCGCGACCGGCGAGGCCGGCGTCCCCGACGATCCGCAGGCGATCGCGCAGCCCGCGCTGATCGTCCACGGCGATCGCGATCGCGTGATCGACGTCGCGACCGCGCGCGGGCTGGCGGCGCGGATGCCGCGCGCGCGGCTCGAGGTGCTCGCCGGCGTCGGCCACGTGCCGCAACTGGAGGAGCCGCGGCGTGTCTCGAGGCTGACCGAGATGTTCGTGCGGGAGATCGCCGGATGAAGTGGCTCGTGCTCGTCGCGACGTTGTCGTTCGGGGCGTGCGGCGGCGGTCACGACGAGGACTGCGTGAAGCTCGTCGATCACCTCGCCGACGTGATGGGCGCGCGCGGCGATCAGCGCGACGACGCGATCGCGCAGTGCGAGAAGCAGAAGCCGCCGGCGAAGACGATCGCGTGCGCGCTCGACGCGAAGACCGCGGACGCGGTGAAGGCGTGCCTGAAGGGGACCAAGTGAAGCGAATCTGGGTCTTGGCGGTCTGGTCGGTCTTGTCGGCGTGCGGTCACGCGGCGTCGTCGGGCGCGACGGCGCCCGGCGATACCCACGCGACCCCCGCGAGCTGCGACGCGATCGTCGCGCACCTCGCGACCGTCTTCGGCCAGAAGGAGCTCGCCGTCGAGGATCATCGCTCGCTCGTCGAGGCGTGCGAGAAGGATCAGCCGCCGCCGGCCGAGCGCGCGTGCGTGATGGCGGCGCAGACGCCCGCCGACGTCGACAACTGCGGCCGCGAAGGCGCGAAGCATCCGCCGGCGCCGCCGCCCGCGCCGACCGATCCGCGCGAGGACCTGAAGGCGCTCGCGGATCACGTCGCGCGCTATCACCAGGAGCTCGGCGAGTGGCCGCCCGAGGCGCCGGCGACGCCGGCCGCGGGCACGTGCTGCGCGGCGGCGTGCCCCGCGGACTCGTCGCTGTGGGTCGGACCGTGGCAGCTCGTGCGCTACGGCCTCGAGCACGCGACGTCGTGGTCGTTCGCGATCGAGCGCCGCGACGACGGCGCGACCGCGGTCGTGCGCGCGATCGGATGTCCGGGCGCGGCGAGCTACGAGCTCGTCGTCGCGCCGGGCGCGGAGATCACGGAGACGCACTGAATGTGGCGGAAGGTCCGCTACGTGCTCGTGCTGCTCGGGTTGTGCGCGATGGCGACCTGCCCGGCCGCGCGCCGCGCGTGGCTGCGCCGCGAACGCGCGCGCGAGGCGCCCGCGATCCTCGACGTGCTCGGCGACCGCGTGGAGGCGGTGTGGAAGGAGCGCGGCCGCTTCCCGCAGGAGCCGGCGGGGCCGACGCCGCCGCTCGGCGCGTGCTGCGATCAGGGCGGCGCCTGCGCGGTCGACGCGTCGCAGTGGCAGCAGGGCGGCTGGGCGGTGTTCGCGTTCTCGATCGACGACCCGCATCGATATTCGTATCAATACGTGCCCGCTCCCGACGGCCAGAGCGCGGTGATCCGCGCGATCGGCGACCTCGACTGCGACGGCGAGCGGGCGACCTACGAGGTGCGCCTCACGCCCGACGGCCGCCGCCTCGCGCACGCCTACCGCGACACTTCGCCGCTGGAGTGAGCGACGAGAAGCATGGGATCCCATGCTAATCCTGTCGCATGAGTCGCATTGGCATCCTCGTATTCGCGATCGCGATCGCCGGTTGTGGCAAGAAGTCGGAGGCTCCCTCGGGAGGCTCGGCCTCGGACACCGGCAGCGCCGCGCCGTCCGGTCCGTCGCCGACCGAGGAGGCGCGCCAGATCTTCAAGACCGTGTGCGCGACCTGTCACGGCGAGGACGGCACGGGCAACGGCCCCGGCGCCGCCGCGCTCAACCCGAAGCCGCGCAACTACACGGACAAGACGTGGCAGGCGTCGGTCACCGACGATCAGATCAAGAAGACGATCCTGATGGGCGGCGCCGCGGTCGGGAAGAGCCCGGCGATGCCGGCGCAGCCGCAGCTGCGCGAGAAGCCCGAGGTCGTCGACGCGCTGGTGCGCATCATCCGCACGTTCGGCAAATGAGCTAGTCGTCGCGCTGCGGTGAGATCGGCGCGAGGCGCTCCTCGTGATCGGGGCAGCCGTCGCTGTCGTCCCAGCCGTCGAAGTCTTCGGCCTCGTTCGGGCACTTGTCTTCGAGATCAGGGATTCGGTCCTGATCGTTGTCGAGCTCGGGGCAGCCGTCCTCGTCGGCGAAGCCGTCGCGATCTTCCGGATCGCGCGGGCACTGATCGAGGCGATCGGGGACGCCGTCGCCGTCGAAGTCGCCGCGCGGCGCGTCGGTCCACGCGAGCGAGACGATCGCGCGCCA
>DATJIA010000383.1:0-3467 GCA_035493675.1 Kofleriaceae bacterium
AAGACGATCCGGACCTCGCGCGCGGGCGCGCTCGGCCGCTTCATCTTCGCGCTGGTCGTGCACGGCGCGCACACGATCGTGAGGTCGTTGTACGGCCCCGCCATCGCCGGCATCGCGATCGCGGTCGTGTCCGCGCGCGCGCCGGCTCCGACGGCGACCACGATCGACGCTGCGACTCCCACGCGCATGTCAGGATCAACGCACGACCTCGGCTACCGGTCTCCGGCGATTCGCAGCCGCGGCGCACCGTCGGGGACCAGCAGGGTACGCGGGGATTCGCGATAGGAGCCGACCTGCGCCGTCGGATCGGGCATCGCGACCACCGGACCGAGCACCTCGACGCGGTCACCGGGGCGGATCGTGCGCGCGAAGACGCGATCGTGCGGGCACGGATCGAGATCGTTCGAGGTGGCGCGCAACGGATCGAGCGCGCCGAGCAACGCGTCGAGGCGACGCCGATCCGGCGCGGTCGCTCGGACGCCGCGCAGATCGATCGCACACGCGCCCGGCGGCACCCGCACGCGCTCGCCGGAGTCGAGGACGACGTCGAAGCCGACCGTGGCGCCGTCGCGGAGCGTGACCGTCCGAGTGCCCTGGCGCAGCTCCACGCCGAACGCGACGCACGCGACGCCGTCGATCGGATCGCGCGCGCATGCCGCCGGCGCGATCACGCCGACCAGACCGGTCGGCGCCGCGACGGGCAATCGCTGCGCGCCGCGTGCTGCCGCGCGGCGGCGCATCCGATCGCGAATCAGCGCGATCACGAGCCACGCGATCGCGACGACGAGGAAGACGACGATCGCGGCGACGAACGCCCAGCCATCGAGGCTGCCGACGTCGCCGCAGCCGCCGCACGCGTCGATGAGTGACGCGCTTCCCCCCACGCCGCCCGCGCGCGCCGCCTGCGCGATGCGCGTGCGCACCGGAGGCGGTCCCCACACCTCGGTGAGTAGGGCCTCGCGCCCGGCGGGCTCGCGCGGCGAGCATGCGCGATCGTGTCCGTGTGGGCAGCGCGTGTCGCGCGGCAGCGCGGTGCGGCACTGGAGACAGATCGCGTCGCGCGCCGGCCAGTCGCGGTTCAGGCTCATCCCCTCGAGCGTGCGACCGCCGCGGTGCCGTCGTGGTCCAAATCGCGGAGCCGATTTCTCCACTGCGCCCACGAGCGCGGTACCGTGCGCGCGTGTGGTGGACGCGCGAGAAGACCGAGATCGCCGAGTTCCTCTACAAGATCCTGGTCAACGAGGCGCCGCGCGGCTACGCGCGGCAGGTCGCGACTCGCATGGGCGTGCCGTACCCGACCTTGTCGAAGTACTGGTTGGGCAAGCGTCGGTTCCCGGCCTCGTTGGTGAAGCCGCTCTTCCTCGCGACCGGTGAGGACGCACGCGTCGCCGAGTTCTTCCTCCTCGACGGGAGCCGCTACCGGCTCGCGCAGATCGCCGAGCCTGAGCCCGCGGGCGATCTCTCCCGAGCCGTGATGACGCTCGCGACCCTCGAAGCGAAGATCACGGATCTCTACTTGGCCGCGACCACGCCCGAGAGCGAGGCCGGCGAGCACATCAGCCCCGCCGAAGCGGAGGCGCTGCGCGGCGCGGTGCAGCAACTCATCAGCCACGCCGAGCGCCTGCGCGCCGCGCTCCGCCCGCGCGCCGACGACCGCGCGTGATCACGCGGGCGTTCCTCGGCCGCCCCGCCCGAGAAAACTCTGCCTCGAATCAAACGCAGGCGGCCGCGGTGCCAGCCGTGCGCCAGCCGGCAGACCGTCGGCGATTGATTCCGGGCAGAGTTTCCCGAGGCGGCGTCTGGTGCTGCGTCCGTCCGGCGCCGCCGGACGCGCAACGCGGTCGCGCGGCGATGTGGCGCCAACGGTTGGCGCTTGCCATCGGCCCCGCCGCCGTCCGCCGCCGCGCGCTGATGTTCGGGCGCTCGGATCAGGCGCCGGCCCGAGTCTCCGTCGAGGAATCTCTGCCCGGAATCAAAGCAGGCCTCCGCGCTGCCAGCCGTGCGTGAGCAGCCAGACGGTCGGCGGCGCGGTCGGGGGTGCGTGGGCGCGGAGCTCGAGGATGTCCGGATCGCGCGAGTAGCTCGGGCGCGCCCAGCTCGCGAACCAGGGCGCGCTCGAGAACGGATCGATCCAGAACCAGTTCACGTCGGTGCCGGCGCGCGCGAGATGGATCTGGTGATTGCGCAAGACGTAGTGGATCGCGTGGCGCACCTCGCGCGGCGTCTTCAGCGCGCGCGTGTGGTAGCGCTCGGCGAAGAACGTGCCGCGGCGGCGCAGCGCGCGGTTGAGTCGGCGCGCGATGCGCACGTTCAGGCCCTGCATGCCGCGCGCGAGGCCGGCCGCGCCGCGCGCCTCGACGATCATGTGCACGTGATCGGCGAGCACGTTGAACTCGATCACGCGGAAGTGATGCTTGTGCGACGCGCGGATCGCGCCGCGGATGATCCGCGCGAGGTGTCGCCGGCGGATCGGCTCGCCGACCTCGCGATGCACGCGCAACGTGACGTGCTGCGGATAGCGTTCGGGGAAGCGCGCGCGCCGGCCGTGCTCGACGGTCTTGCGCCCGCGCGGTCGTCCGGCGCCCGGACGCCAACCGCCGCGGCCGCACGGGGTGCGCGCGTCGTCGAACGTGAGCTGCTTCCACGCGCGCGCGTGGCCGCGTGAGGTCATCGCCTGCTTCGAAGTCTTCCCCGCCATCGCCGCCTCCGCTGGTGTCGATCTGCTCGCGATTGATTCCGGGCAGAGTTCGCTAGCACCCAGCCCTGACACGCGGCGAGGCGCGAGGAGGCGGCGAGGGATTCAGCGCGCGCTGCGCGCTCGCTCGCGCTCGCGCTCGCGTCAACCGCAACTACACTTGCGCCATGAGCGCCGCGAATCGAAGCCGCTTCGTCTACGTCACGGTCATCCGTACCACCCCCGAGAAGCTCTGGGAGGCCTTGACCGACGCGAAGCTCATCTGCCGGTACTGGTTCGACGCGATCGTCGACTGCGACTGGAAGAAGGGGTCGTCTTGGCGGAAGGCTCGCGGCGACGGAAGCCTGACGGACACGGGCGAGATCCTGGAGATCGATCCACCGCGCCGCTTGGTCATCCGTTGGCAGGGCGAGTGGAAGCCGGAGTTCAAGGCGGAAGGCCCGAGCCGCTTCACCTGCGCGCTCGAGCCCATGGATGGGGCGGTGAAGCTCACGAGCACGCACGAGATCGAGCGGCCGCAGTCCGCGTTCATCGATGCCCTCTCCGAGGGGTGGCCGCTCGTCCTCTCCAACCTGAAGTCGCTGCTCGAAACCGGCGAGGTCGCGATTCGCCATCTCTGAGCGAGCGTCTCAGTGCTTCGGGCGGAGCTCGTCGACGAGGCGATCGGCCTTGTAGATCTTCGACAGCGCGTGGATCAGGCCCTCGCTCGACACGGCGACCGCACGGTTGACGCTCTCGTCGTACCAGAAGTCGCCGGCGAGCGATTCGATGT
>DATJIA010000384.1:0-6661 GCA_035493675.1 Kofleriaceae bacterium
CGAAGCGCACCGGCGCCATCGGCGGCTTCTTGCGCTTGTTCAGCGGATAGAGATCGAGGCCGCGCGCGACCTCGTCGCGATACTTCTCGCGCACGAAGAAGGTGACGTCGGCGCCGCCCTGCTGCGCGTGGCGCGCGTAGACCTGTCCCACCGCCCCCGCGCCCACCACCAAGACGCGCACGCGCTACGCCTTCTTCTTCGCGGGCAGCTGCTTGGGCTCGGCGGCCGAAGCCGCCTTCTTCTTGGAGTTGTCGTCGAGCGAATCGTCGAGCTCGACGAAGCCGCCGTACAGCGCGCCGGCGGCGGCGCCCATGATCGGCTGCCAGTTCCACACCCAGCGCGTCTCGCCCGCGATCGACACCTCGAAGCCGCCCCACGCCTTCGCGACGAGCGCATAGATGCCGACGCACACGCCGAAGCCGAACACCGCCTTCAACGCGCCGACCACGGTCGTCGCGTTCTTGTCCATGATCAGCGACCACAGCGGCTTGCCGACCAGGAGGCCGACGAACAAGCCGATCACACCCATGGTCAGCCAGTTCCACCCACCGTCGAGGCCGAGGGCGTAGGCGCCATAGCCGATGGCCCCGCCGATCACCAGGCCCTTGACCATGCCGACGAGAAGTTTGGTCACCTCTTCAGGATGAGCGAGAAGCCGCTCGTCGGCAACCCCACAACGCGCTCGCTCCTCTCGTCTCCCGACGCGTTCCGCGCGGGTCCCGCCTCGGCGAGCGCTACGGAGCGATCGCAGCGCTTCCCTGACTGGGAAGCGTGGGCGCGTCCGCACTCGGCAGCACGATGTGATCCAACCGCGCCGCGACGCCTGCCGTGTCGGCGAGGAACTGCGGCCGCTGTGACGACGGCACGCCGGCGCCTCGCTGCGGCGCGAGCTTCAGGGGATCGACGTAGGAACCGTCCTTCTTCACGCCGAAGTGCAAGTGTGGGCCGGTCGACAGTCCGGTCGTGCCGACATAGCCGATCACGGTCTTGGCGGCGACGCGCTGGCCCGGCTTGAGGCCCTTCGCGAACTTCGACAGGTGCATGTAGAACGTCTCGAGCCCGCCGTCGTGGCGCAGCACGATCAGGTTGCCGGCGCCGCCCGCGGGCGCCGCGCTCTCGACGACGCCGTTGGCCGCCGCCCAGACCGGCGTCCCGACCGGCGCCGCGTAGTCGACGCCCATGTGCGCGCGCTCCGTATGGAGGATCGGGTGCATCCGATGGAGATCGAAGCCCGACGAGACGCGCGCGAACTTGAGCGGCGTCTTGAGGAGCGTCTTCTCGAGGGCGTGGCCGTCGCCGTCGTACCACTTGCCCTTCCACAGGAACGCGCGGAAGTGCCCCGCCTTGCCGTTCCACTCGGCGGCGATGATCTTGCCGTAGCCGATCAGCTCCTGATCCTTGTACGTCTTCTCGACGACGGCCTTGAACGTGTCGCCGTCGTGGACGTCGACGTAGAAGTCGAGGTCGTACGCGAACAGATCGGCGAACGCCTCGACCAGCTCGGTCTTCTCGCCCGCCGCCTTCATCGAGGCGTAGAGCGAATCGGTGACGCGCCCGCCGACGTCCTGCACCTCGCTGCGCGTCTGATCCTGCGCCTTGGTGCCGGCCATCGCGCCGTCGGCGCCGCGCGCCGCCTTCACGCGCTCGGTCTTCGAGACCGAGAGCTCGAACGACACGACGTGGCCGTCGGGCGCGCGCTCGATCGTGTACTTCTGCCCGGCCCGGAGCGACTTGTAGTCGAAGACGTCGTGGAGCGCGCGGATGATGTCGTCGCTGTCGGCGGGCGCGAGGCCCTCGCGCTTGAGCAAACGACCGATCGTGTCGCCCTTCTCGACCTTGCCTTCCTTGATCGAGTTCGGCTGCGGCGGCGCCGCGGGCATCGGCGGCGGCGGCGGCGTGGGCATCTTCACCAGCGGCGACGAGCCGAGCGCGTTCGCCTGCTTCTGCACGTCGGGGATCGAGGTCCCCTTGCGCCAGAGGAACACATAGAGGTTGACGACCACGAGCACGCCGAGAACCAGCGTCAGTCGGATCGTCCCGCGACGTGCGGGCGCCACGGCGCCGATCGTCATGGCGGTTTTCTTGCGCGCGCGGCTACCCCTGCTGACCATGGCGGCGAGTCCTTGCTCTAACACGCCCGCCGCATCCGGCGCAAAACCTCGGCGATCACGATGACGTCACAAGCCCGTGATACTCCGAGCGTGGCCGGTTCAGGAGAGCCCGTGCCGATCCATCTTCCCGAACGCGAGCAGCTAGACCTTTTCGCCGAGCCGAGGCAAGGTGCGCCGGCTCCCGAGGCCGACATGCCTCCCGAGACTTCGACCATGGGCATGAAACCGAAAGCGACCGTCGCCCCCCGCGAAACACGCCAGAGGAAGACGGGGGGTGGCACGCCTCCGCCCGACGCGCCCACCACCGGCGGCGGCGATGGCGAAGGCGGCGGCGACGATCCGACCCTCCAGACCGAGATCCGGCGCCGCTACCTCAACTACGCGCTGTCCGTGATCACGTCGCGCGCGCTGCCCGACGTGCGCGACGGCCTGAAGCCGGTGCAGCGCCGCATCCTCTACGCGATGCTCAACGACGAGCATCTCCGCCCCGACACCAAGTATCGCAAGAGCGCGAAGGTCGTCGGTACCGTCATCGGTAAGTACCACCCGCACGGCGACACCGCGGTCTACGACGCGATGGTGCGCATGGCGCAGGACTTCTCGCTGCGCGTCCCGCTCGTCGACGGCAGCGGCAACTTCGGCTCGCTCGACGGCGACGCGCCCGCCGCCTACCGATACACCGAGTGCCGCCTCGCGCCGCCCGCGATGGATCTCTTGCGCGAGCTCGACCAGGACACGGTCGAGATGCGCGCGAACTACGACGGCACGTCGGAAGAGCCGACCGTCTTGCCCGCGCGCTTCCCGAACCTGCTCGTCAACGGCTCGACCGGCATCGCGGTCGGCATGGCGACCAACATCCCGCCGCACAACCTCGGCGAGGTCGTGAAGGCGCTGATCGCGCTGGCCGAGAAGCCCTCGATCCCGCTCTTCAACCTGCTCACGCACATCAAGGGCCCCGACTTCCCGACCGGCGGCCAGATCCTCAACTCGAAGACCGAGCTCCAGGAGATCTACGAGACCGGCCAGGGCTCGGTCCGCCTGCGCGGCGAGTACAAGCTCGAGGAGCGCAAGCGCGGCGGCCAGGACATCGTCATCACGTCGATCCCGTACGCGCTCACCAAGGCGTCGGTCGTCGAGCGCATCGCCGAGGTGATCGTCTCGCGCAAGCTGCCGCACCTCGTCGACGTGCGCGACGAGTCGACCAACGACGTCCGCATCGTCCTCGAGATCAAGCGCGACGCCGATCCGGCGCTCGTGATGGCGTACCTCTACAAGAACACGCCGCTGCAGCTGAACTTCAACGTGAACCTCACGTGCCTGGTGCCGGGCAAGGACGGGGCGCCGCCCCAGCCCAACCGCATGGGCCTGAAGGAGGTGCTCCAGCACTTCCTCGACTTCCGCTTCGAGGTCACGCGCAAGCGCTTCGAGCACGAGCTGCGCAAGCTCGAGGAGCGCATCCACATCCTCGAGGGCTTCGCGACGATCTTCGACGCGCTCGACGAGGTCATCAAGATCATCCGCAAGTCCGACGGCAAGCAAGACGCCGCGCAGAAGATCATGGCGCGGTTCAAGCTCGACGAGATCCAGGTCGAGGCGATCCTCGAGCTCAAGCTCTACAAGCTGGCCCGCCTCGAGATCCTCGTGATCCGCCAGGAGCTCGAGGAGAAGGAGAAGGAGGCCAAGCGCATCCGCGGCATCTTGAAGGACGAAGACAAGATGCAGAAGGAAGTGCTCGGCGACCTGCAGGCGGTCGCGGCCCAGCTCGACTCGAAGCGGCGCACCAAGGTCGGCGGCGTCGGTGAGGAGCAGGAGTTCGACGCCGACGCGTTCATCGTCGAGGAAGACGCCAACGTCGTCGTCACGCGCGACGGCTGGATCAAGCGCGTCCGCGAGCTGAAGGATCCGTCGTCGACGCGCACGCGCGAGGGCGACGAGGTGATCTACGTCCTGCCCGGCTCGACCAAGGAGAAGGTGATCTTCTTCTCGAACCGCGGCTCGGCGTACGTCATGAAGATCGTCGACATCGCGGCGACCGCCGGTTACGGCGACCCGGCGTCGAAGTACTTCAAGTTCGGCGACGGCGAGAAGATCGTCTACGCGATGACGCTCGATCCGCGGGCGCCGATCCCGGAGACCCTGCTCGCGATCACGAAGCGCGGCTTCGGCCTGCGCTTCGCGATGGCGGCGCACACCGAGATCACGACGCGCGCCGGGCGTCGCTTCGCGAAGCCGCAGGAGGGCGACGAGGTGATCGGCGTCGCGCCGTGCACCGACGCGGATCTGATCATCCTCGCGACCCGCGAGGCGCACGTGCTCACGTGCAAGGTCGAGGAGATCGCGAAGCTCGAGGGCCCCGGCCGCGGCGTGACGGTGATCAAGACCGACGACGACGACGCGGTGATCGGGTTCGCGATCGGCGGTAAGGGCACCGTGCTCGCCGTCGAGAAGGGCGGCAAGCGCGAGGACCAGACGATCAACCCGAAGGAAGCGAGCGCGCGCGGCGGCAAGGGCCGCCAGATCTCGAAGCGCGTGCAGCTCACACTCGTCCCCAACCCGGTCGTGATCACGGCCTTCAGCCCGGCTGAGACGCCGAAGGGAGCCAACTGATGTCGGCCGCGAAAAAGTATACGGGCGCCGAGATCGAGGTCCTCGAAGGCCTCGAGCCGGTGCGTCGCCGTCCGGGCATGTACATCGGCGGCACCGGCAAGGCCGGCTATCACCACCTGCTCTGGGAGATCGTCGACAACTCGATCGACGAGGTGATCAACAAGCACGCGACGCGCGTCGAGGTCACGCTGCACAGCGACGGCCGATCGATCACCGTCGAGGACAACGGTCGCGGCATCCCCGTCGACCTGATGCCGAAGTACAAGAAGAGCGCGCTCGAGGTCATCTTCACGATGCTGCACTCGGGCGGCAAGTTCACCCGCGGCGGCAACTACCAGGTCTCGGGCGGCTTGCACGGCGTCGGCGCCGCGGTGGTCAACGCGCTCTCGGAGGAGCTGGTCGTCACCGTCAAGCGCGACGGCGAGCGCTTCGAGCAGCGCTTCGCGCGCGGCGAGCCGCAGGGCAAGATCAAGAAGCTCGGCAACGCGCGCGGCAGCGGCACGATCGTGTTCTTCCGCCCCGACACCGAGGTCTTCGGCGACAAGCTCGCGTTCGACGCCGAGCTGATCGCGGATCGCCTGGAGGCGAAGAGCTACCTGCACCGCGGCCTCGAGATCGTCTTCACGAACGACGGCGAGAAAGACGCGGCCAAGAAGACGCAGACGTTCCATCACGAGAACGGCATCGCCGAGTACCTGCCGCGCGTGATCAGCGAGCGCGGCAAGCCGATCGTCCCGCCCGGCGGCCAGGTCTTCTACCTCGAGAAGCAAGACGCGCTCGGGGTCGAGCTCGCGATGCAGTGGACCGAGGCGACCGACGAGCTCGTGAAGTCGTACGTGAACAGCGTGCCGACGCCGATGGGCGGCACCCACGATCAAGGCTTCAAGAGCGCGGTCGTGAAGGCCGTGCGCAACTACATCTCGACGCACAACCTGGATCCCAAGGGCGTCACGCTCACCGCCGAAGACATCCGCGAGGGCATGACCGCGGTCCTCTCGTGCTACGTGCACGACCCGCAGTTCCAGGGTCAGACCAAGGAGCGGCTCAACAATCCCGAGGCGGCGGCGCAGGTCGAGTCGATCGTGCGTCCGGCGCTCGAGAACTTCCTCAACGGGAACCCGAACTGGGCCAACGCCGTCGTCGGGCGCGTGATCATCGCGGCGCGCGCGCGCGAGGCGTCGCGCGCGGCGGCGCAGCAGGTGACGCGCAAGACCGCGGTCTCGCATCGCTTGAACCTGCCCGGCAAGCTCGCCGACTGCGCATCGACCGATCCGGCCGAGAGCGAGCTGTTCATCGTCGAGGGCGACTCGGCAGGCGGCAGCGCGAAGCAGGGCCGCGATCGCAAGACGCAGGCGATCCTCCCGCTCCGCGGCAAGGTCTTGAACGCCGAGCAGGCGAACCTGTCCAAGCTCATGGCGAACAAGGAGCTGCAGGACATCGTGAGCGCGCTCGGCTGCGGCATGGGCGACGAGCTCGACGTCACCAAGCTCCGTTACGGCAAGATCTTCTTGCTCATGGACGCCGACGCCGACGGCCATCACATCGCGACGCTCTTGCTCACGTTCTTCTTCCGCCACATGCGGCCGCTGATCGATCACGGCCACATCTACCTCGCGCAGCCGCCGCTCTATCGCATCGACATCGGCAAGGCCACGTACTGGGCCCTCGATGATCTGCACAAGGAGCGCATCCTCGCCGATCACGCGAAGGGCAACGCGAAGCCCTCGATCACGCGGTTCAAGGGCTTGGGCGAGATGAACCCCGAGACGCTCAAGATGACCACGCTCGATCCGCGCTCGCGCGGCTCGCTGCGCGTGCGCGTCCCCGACGCCGAGCGGCTCTCGACCGACAACGTGATCGCCGAGCTGATGGGCAAGGACGTCGCGGCCCGCTTCAAGCTGATCACCGAGAACGCCGCCGAGATCGGCGAGCTCGACGTCTGA
>DATJIA010000385.1:0-23099 GCA_035493675.1 Kofleriaceae bacterium
CTCACCGACAACGTCAACTCGATGGCGTCGTCGCTCACCGCGCAGGTCCGCAACATCGCCGAGGTCACGACCGCGGTCGCGAAGGGCGACCTGTCGAAGAAGATCACGGTCGACGTCAAGGGCGAGATCCTCGAGCTGAAGGCGACCGTCAACACGATGGTCGATCAGCTGCGCGCGTTCGCGTCGGAGGTGACGCGCGTCGCGCGCGAGGTCGGCACCGAAGGCAAGCTCGGCGGCCAGGCGCAGGTCGAGGGCGTCGCCGGCACGTGGAAGGATCTCACCGACTCGGTCAACATCATGGCCGGCTCGCTGACCGCGCAGGTGCGCAACATCGCCGACGTCACGACCGCGATCGCGAAGGGCGACCTGTCGCGGCAGATCACGGTCGATGTGAAAGGCGAGATCCTCGAGCTGAAGAACACGATCAACACGATGGTCGATCGGTTGAACGCGTTCGCGGGCGAGGTGACGCGCGTCGCGCGCGAGGTCGGCACCGAGGGCAAGCTCGGCGGCCAGGCGCAGGTGCCCGGCGTCGCCGGCACCTGGAAGGACCTCACCGACAACGTCAACTCGATGGCGTCGAACCTGACCGCGCAGGTCCGCAACATCGCCGACGTGACGACCGCGGTCGCGAAGGGCGACCTGTCGCGGCAGATCACGGTCGACGTCAAGGGCGAGATCCTCGAGCTGAAGATCACGATCAACACGATGGTCGATCAGCTGAACGCGTTCGCGTCCGAGGTGACGCGCGTCGCGCGCGAGGTCGGCACCGAAGGCAAGCTGGGCGGCCAGGCGATCGTGCGCGGCGTCGCCGGCACGTGGAAGGACCTGACCGACAGCGTGAACTTCATGGCCTCGAACCTGACCGATCAGGTGCGCGGCATCGCGAAGGTCGTGACCGCGGTCGCCAACGGCGATCTGACCCGCAAGCTGACCTTGGAGGCGCGCGGCGAGATCGCGACGCTCGCCGAGACGATCAACTCGATGACCGACACGCTGGCGACCTTCGCCGAGCAGGTCACGACGGTCGCGCGCGAGGTCGGCGTCGAAGGACGCCTCGGCGGTCAGGCGAAGGTGCCCGGCGCCGCCGGCACGTGGCGCGATCTCGTCGACAACGTCAACCAGCTCGCCGGCCAGCTGACCACGCAGATCCGCGCGATCTCCGAGGTCGCGACCGCGGTGACCAAGGGCGACCTGACGCGATCGATCACGGTCGAGGCGTCGGGCGAGGTCCGCACCCTCAAGGACAACATCAACGAGATGATCCGCGCGCTGCGCGAGACGACGCAGAAGACGACCGAGCAGGACTGGCTGAAGACGAACCTCGCGCGGTTCACCCGCATGCTGCAGGGCCAGCGCGACCTCGTCACCGTCGCGCAGCAGGTCTTGAGCGAGCTGGCGCCGCTGGTCAGCGCGCAGCACGGCGTCTTCTACATCGCCGAGAAGGACAACGAAGGCGATACCGTGATGAAGCTCCTCGCGAGCTACGCGTATCGCAACCGCAAGAGCGTCAACAACAAGTTCAAGCTCGGCGAGTCGCTGGTCGGGCAGTGCGCGTTCGAGAAGCAGAAGATCCTGCTCACCAGCGTGCCCGCCGACTACATCCAGATCTCGTCGGGGCTCGGCGAGGCGCCGCCGCTCAACATCCTCGTGATGCCGGTCCTGTTCGAGGGCCAGGTCAACGCGGTGATCGAGCTGGCGTCGTTCGGACACTTCTCGGAGATCCACCAGGTCTTCCTCGATCAGCTGACCGAGTCGATCGGCATCGTCGTCAACACGATCTCCGCGTCGATGCAGACGGAGACGCTGCTCAAGCAGTCGCAGTCGCTGACCACCGAGCTGCAGATCCAGCAGGAGGAGCTGCGCCAGACCAACGAGCGCCTCGAGAAGCAGGCCGCGTCGCTCAAGCAGTCGGAGGAGCGCCTGCGCGAGCAGCAGGAGGAGCTGCGCCGCACCAACGAGCAGCTCGAGGAGAAGGCGAAGCTGCTCGAGGTCAAGAACCGCGAGGTCGGGTTCGCCAAGACCGAGCTCGAGGAGAAGGCCGAGCAGCTCGCGCTCACCTCGAAGTACAAGAACGAGTTCCTCGCGAACATGTCGCACGAGCTGCGCACGCCGCTCAACTCGCTCTTGATCCTCTCGCGCATGCTCGCCGAGAACAGCGAGGGCAACCTCACCGCGAAGCAGATCGAGTTCGCGTCGACGATCCGCGCGTCGGGCACCGACCTGCTCGGGTTGATCAACGACATCTTGGATCTGTCGAAGATCGAGTCGGGCACGATGACCGCGGATCCGTCGGAGGTCGTGCTGACCGAGCTGCGCGACTACGTCGAGCAGAACTTCCGGCACGTCGCCGAGCAGCGCGGCCTCTCGCTCGCGATCAACATCGCGCCGGGCGCGCCGCGCGCGATCTACACCGACACCAAGCGGCTGCAGCAGGTCTTGAAGAACCTCTTGTCGAACGCGATCAAGTTCACCGAGCGCGGCAGCGTGACGGTCGAGATCGCGCCGGCCCGCGAGGGTTGGTCGCGCAGCCACGACATGTTGTCGCGCGCGGATCAGGTCGTCGCGTTCCGCGTGATCGACACCGGCATCGGCATCGCGCCCGACAAGCACAAGATCATCTTCGAGTCGTTCCAGCAAGCCGACGGCACGACCAGCCGCAAGTACGGCGGCACCGGCCTCGGCCTGTCGATCAGCCGCGAGATCGCGCGCCTCCTGTGCGGCGAGATCAAGGTCGACTCGGCGCCGGGCCGCGGCTCGACCTTCACGCTGTACCTGCCGCGCGTCTTCGGTCAGCCCGAGGCGTCGTCGGCGGCGGCCGTGACCTTGCGCGACTCGCGGGCGCGCGCGGTGCACGAGCCGCAGCAGCTCGCGCCGTCGTCGTGGGCGAAGCTCGACGATCGCGAGCGCGTCCACGCCGGCGATCGCGTGCTGCTCGTGATCGAAGAGGACGAGCCGACCGCGAAGGCGATGCTCGACGCCGGTCACGCGGCGGGCTGGAAGGTCGTGGTCGCGCCGCAGGGCGAGGCCGGCCTCGCGTTCGTGCAGCGCCTCGTGTGCAGCGCGATCGCGATCGATCTCAAGCTGCCCGACATCGACGGCTGGGTCGTGCTCGATCTGATCAAGCACGATCGCGCGACCCGGCACGTGCCGGTCCTCGCGGTCGGCGCGGGCGCCGAGCACGCGATGGGCGCGATGGCGCAGGGCGCGACCGCGTACTTCGATCGCGACGGCGGCGGCGATCCGGCCGCCGCGCTCGCGCCGCTGTTCGCGCGCGCCGAGGAGGAGCGGCCGCGGCTCCTGATCGTCGCCGACGACTCCAAGCAGCGCACGCTGACCGACGTGATCGGCGAGGGCGATCTCGAGATCGCGCGCGTCACGATGGGCGGCGCCGCGGAGGCCGCGATCGCGAAGGAGCGCCCGCACTGCGCGCTGATCGACGCCAACCTCGCCGACATGAGCGGGGTCGAGGTCGCGACGCGCATCGCGGCCGCCGCGCCCGGGCTGCCGATCGTCCTCTACTCGATCGCGCCGCTCGGCGAAGCCGACGACGCCGAGGTGCGCAAGCTCGCCGACAAGACCGTGGTCCGGGTCGCGACCAAGCCCGAGCAGCTGCTCGAGGAGACGTCGATGTTCCTCCTGCGCTCGATGGTCGGCATGCCGGCCGAGCAGCGCCGGATGCTCGACGAGTTCCAGCAGGGCGCGACCCTCGAGGACGCCAAGGTGCTGGTCGTCGACGACGACATCCGCAACATCTTCGCGGTCGCGAGCGCGCTCGAGCGGCAGAAGGCGGTCGTGTTCCACGCCGAGAGCGGCAAGGACGGCCTCGCGCTGCTCGACGATCACCGCGACGTCGACGTCGTGCTGATGGACATCATGATGCCGGAGATGGACGGCTACGAGGTGATGCGGCGCATCCGCGCGCAGGAGCGCTTCCGCGATCTCCCGATCATCGCGCTGACCGCCAAGGCGATGAAGGCGGACCGCGAGAAGTGCATGCAAGCGGGCGCGTCGGACTACATCGCCAAGCCGGTGGACATGGCGAGGCTGCTCTCCATGATCCGCGTGTGCCGGGAGAGATGACATGCCAGCCGAGACGACGAACAAGATCGAGATCCTGCTGGTCGACGATCGACGTGAAGACCTCACGGCGCTCACGTCGGTGTTGGAGGGGCTCGGCTACGAGATGATCACCGCGCAGTCGGGCGCGGACGGCCTGCGCCGCGCGCTCGAGCACGACTTCGCGGTGATCGTGCTCGACGTCGTCATGCCCGGCATCGACGGCTTCGAGGTCGCGTCGCTCCTGCGGAGGCGGCCGCGCACGGCGCACACGCCGATCATCTTCTTGACCGGCGCGGGCACCGATCCGGGATCGATCTATCGCGCGTACTCGGTCGGCGCCGTCGACTACCTGATGAAGCCGGTCGACGCCGACGTCTTGCGCGCGAAGGTCGCGACCTTCGTCGATCTGTTCCGCATGGATCAGCGGATCCGCCAGCAGGCGGAGGCGCTGCTCGCGACCGAGCGGCGCATGCGCGAGCTCGAGGTCGCCGAGATCAAGCTGGTCAACGAGCGGCGCTACCGCAACCTCGCCGACGCGATCCCGCAGATCGTGTGGACCGCGGATCCGCAGGGCGTCGTCACGTACTTCAACCAGCGCTGGACGACCTACACCGGCACGTCGCTCGCCGAGCCGAACGGGCCGAAGAGCTGGCTCGACGCGGTCCACCCCGACGAACGCGCGCTCTGTCGCCTGCGCTGGGCCGAGGCGCTCGCGCGCGGCACCCACTTCGAGGTCGAGTGCCGCCTGCGCGCGCAGGACGGCTCGTACCGCTGGCACCTGTGTCGATCGATCCCCGAGCGCAACCGCGGCGGCGAGATCGTCGGCTGGTTGGGCACCCACACCGACTTCGACGATCTCGTGCGCGCGCGCGAGGAGACCGAGGCGGCGCGCGTGCGCTCCGAGATGCTCGCCGAGGCGAGCCAGATCCTGGCGTCGACGCTCGAGCTGCCCAACGCGCTCGAGAAGCTCAGCGGCGTGATCACGCAGCGGCTCGCCGACGTCTGCGTGATCGACGCGATCGATCCGGGCGAAGAAGACACGCCCTTGCGCGAGCCGCTGATCGTCGCGCACCGGGATCCGGGGAAGGCGCAGGCGCTGGAGGAATCGTGGCGCGCGCGCGACGGCGTGCGCGCGGGCTCGAACGGCAACGGCGACGGCGAGACCACCGCGGAGCGGCTCGCGCGCGCGGGCGCCGAGCCGCGCGTCCTGCGCGACGGCAAGGCCCAGCTGTTCCGCGAGCTCGACGACGAGGCGCTGTGGATGCTGTCCGACGACGCGCGCCACCGCGAGGTGCTGCGCGGCCTCGGCATGCGCTCGGCGATCGTCGTGCCGATCTGCAACGGCGCGAAGACGCTCGGCGCGATCACGCTGTTCAGCGCGCGCGGCCGCAACTACGACATGGCGGATCTCGGGCTGGTCGAGGATCTCGGCCGGCGCGCCGGCACCGCGCTCGAGAACGCGGTCCTCTACGCGCAGACCGAGCGCGCCGTGCTCGCGCGCGACGAGTTCCTGTCGGTCGCGTCGCACGAGCTGCGCACGCCGCTGTCCGCGCTGATGCTGCAGCTCGGCGGGCTCGAGCGCACGATCAACGGCGGCGACGAGCGGGTCGCGAAGAAGACCGCGGCGGCGCTGCGCCACACGCACCGGCTCGCGAAGCTGGTCGAGAGCCTGCTCGACGTCTCGCGGTTGGCGACCGGGCGGCTGACCTTGAACGTCGAGGACTGCGATCTCGGCGATCTCGTCCGCGAGGTCGCCGATCGCCTGGCCGAGGAGGCGAAGCAGGCGGGCTGCTCGTTCGAGCTCGCCGTCGACGGCAGCGTGCGCGGGCCGTGGGATCGCCTGCGCGTCGAGCAGGTCGTGACCAACCTGCTCGCGAACGCGCTCAAGTACGGCGCCGGTCACCCGATCGAGATCGACGTCAGCGCGGATCCCGACACCGCGATCCTCACCGTGCGCGATCACGGCATCGGCATCGCGACGGACGATCTGCCGCGCATCTTCGATCGCTTCGAGCGCGCCGCGCCGGCGCACCACTACGGCGGGCTCGGGCTCGGCCTCTACATCGCGCGCGAGATCGTGCACGCGCACGGCGGCTGGATCCGCGCCGCGAGCTGGCCCGAGCAGGGCGCGACCTTCACCGTCGAGCTGCCGCGGGCCGCGGTGGTCGCCTCCACTTCGCAACGCCTCGACAACACGCCACCGCCGGCACGCGCGCGCGCGTCCACCACGGAGAACCTCTCATGAGCACAGCCCCCGATCCCACGATCTTGATCGTCGAGGACGACGTCGACGTGCGCGAGGCCTATCACGACGTCCTCGATCAGGCGGGCTATCACGTGATCACGGCGGCGAACGGCAAGCTCGCGCTCGACTGGCTGCGCCACACCGACGAGCACCCGAGCATGATCGTCTTGGATCTGATGATGCCGGTGATGGACGGCTGGCAGTTCCGGCAGGAGATGCGCAAGGACGAGGCGCTGCGCGAGATCCCGGTCGTGGTCGTGACCGCGCACCGCGAGGATCCGGGCATCGATTGCGTGGCGCGGCTCGTCAAGCCGGTGCCGTTGGCCGAATTGCTGAGCGCGGTCGCGCGCGTGTGCGGCAGCCCGCGCGCCGCGTAATACTCGGGGAGTGCAGGAGCGAGGGACGCCGCGTCGAGTCGCGATCGCGATGGTCGGGGCGATCCTCGCGCACGCGGCGGTGATCGCGGGGTTCGCGTGGATCACGATCCGCGCGCCGCGCTACGACGCGAACGCCGCATCTCCGGAGCCGGAGCAGCATGGAGATGTCCCGCTCTCGCCGACGCCGGCGGTGACCTTCGCGTTCACCAACGTCGACGTCGCGCGCCTGCCGCTCGCGCCGGTGCCGGGCGCGGGCGACGCGATCGGCGATCCGGGCGATCGCGCGGGCGGCGGCGGCGGCCCGCGCGACGGCGCGTGGACCGGGCGCCGCGATCACGAGCTCACGCGCGCGGAGCCGTGGAACGGCGGCGACGCCTATCGCGCCGCGCACGACGACACCCACGCGCCGCCGCGCACGACCGAGGCGATCCATCGCGCGCCCGATCCCGACACCGGCGATCGCGCGCGCGCGCAGGTCGGCGCGGAAGGCGAGTCGCGCGCGTCGGTCGGCGACGCGACCGGGCAGGGCGCGGGCACCGCGCCGCAGGCGAGCCTCGATCGCGATCCGATCTTCGACGCGCCCGCCGGCCGCACCTCGCCCACGCGCATCGAGGGCGCCTCGCGCGCGAACGATCGCGCGCCGTACGCCGACGTCGGCCCGCGCGCGGAAGACGTCCAGCGTCACGGCGCGCCCGGCGACGATCGCGCGGTCGCGGCGTCGTCCGACGCGACCCATCCCGATCCGTACGACCTGTCGCCGTCGTCGGGAGGGCGCGGCGCCGGCGCGCCGGGCGGCGCGGGTGACGGCCGTATCACCGTCACCGCGGCTGCGCAGGATCCGTACCTCCGCGCGTTCCTCCGCAAGCTCGAGGACGCGGTCGTCTTTCCGAAGGATCTCGCGCGCGATCTCCGCTCGGGTCGCGTGATCGCGAGCTTCCGCCTCGCCGCGGACGGCACGATCCGCGACATCCGCATCGATGTCCCGAGCGCCTATCCCGCCTTCGACGCGGCGCTGGCGACCGGGCTGCGTCAGCTCCGCTCCCTCGGTCCGGTGCCGCGCCGACTCCTCCACGATGCCGCGGACATCCGCATCCGCGTGCCTTTCACGTTCGCGAATCCAATGATTCGCTAGATGCCTGACGCCGAACGCCTCCTATAATCGTATGAGCACCATGCGCTTGTCGGCACGCCTCCGCCGCCGGGCTCGGCGCGGAACCGCGATGGTTCCCGCCGCGGCGATCGCGGTCGTGCTGCACGCGGCCGCGCTGCTCGTGGTGATCCCGCCCTTCCTGCGCGGCGCCGACGGCCCGGTCGCGCCGAAGCAGCAGGCCGCCGACGCCGCGCCTGCCGAGCCGCTCGAGCCCTCGTGCGTCGGCGACGCGATCCTCGCCGCCGGCGCCGCCGCGACCTACGCCGACACGCCGTTCGATCCGGACACCACGCTCGCCGACCTCGGCGCCGACTTCGCGCGCGAGGTGCGCCAGTGCCACGGCGAGCGCGATCCGGACGAGCCGCCGGTCGCCGTCGCGATCCTCGATCCCGCGCAGCTCGATCGGCTGAAGTCGATCGATCCCGAGCCGCTGCTCGACACGATCACGCCCGCGGATCAGCAGAAGTTCGAGCAGCAACAGCAAGAGGCGCTCGCGAAGCTGCAAGAAGAAGTGCAGAAGATGGCGCAGCGTCCGCCCGAGGAGTCGCAGGTCGTCGAGACCGTGAAGCCGCAGGTCGAGATCCAACCGGATCAAGCGCGCTTCCTCAGCGAGTACAACACCAAGGTCGACAAGCAGACCGTCGCGCGCGGCGCCGTCAAAGAGAAGATGGTGCAGGCGCCGAAGCCGGAGGAGCTCAAGGTCGATCCGAACACCAAGCAGGATCCGGGGACCACGAAGCCGCCGAGCGATCGCCCCGACGGCCAGGACGAGCGCGCGCCCGACGCGCCCGGCAAGCTATCGATGCGCACGCCGGGCGCGGTGCGTCCGTCCGAGGTCGCGCAGGAGCAGCGCACCGCGGGCTCCGCGACCGGCGAGACCGCGACCTCGAACGACGGCTACCACCAGCAGCACGGCACCGGCGCGATCTCGCAAGAGCATCGCGATCCGCAGGAGACGCCGGGCCAAGCGGGCGGCGGCGGCGGCGCGCCGCCGGTGCCGAACCTCAGGCCGTCCGACGAGATGCTCCAGCGCGTCGCCGGCGGCGGGTCGGTCGATCACTACGACGACGTCGAGGACGGCGACATCACCGCCGTCAACTCACGGCAGTGGGTCGGCGCCGGCTTCATGAACCGCACCAAGCGGCAGGTCGCGCAGGAGTGGCGGCCCGCCGACGTGTGGCGCCGCTTCGATCCGACCGGCGCGGTCTACGGCTTCAAGACGCGCGTGACGATCCTGCGCGTCGTCCTCGACGGCAACGGCCAGCTGATCAAGTCGACCGTGGTCCGCGGCAGCGGCGTCGATTTCCTCGACGACGAGGCGATCCGCGCGTTCAAGGCCGCCGCGCCGTTCCCGAACCCGCCCGCGGTGCTGCGCGGCGACGACGGCAACATCACGTTCAACTTCGGGTTCTACTTCGAGATCGACGGCGGCCACGAGAGCTGGAAGATTTTCCGGGCGATGTGACGGGCCTCGGGCCTCAGGCGTCGGGCCTCGGCCAGAATCGGCGCTTCGGCCTCCGATCTCTCTCCGGCCGAAGCCCGAGGCCTGAAGCCCGAAGCCCGTAATCAGCCCTGCGACGCGACGAGATCCGCGTACGCGTCGGCGGTGAGCAGCTCGTCGACCTCGGCGGCCGCTTGCACCTCGAGCTCGATCATCCAGCCGTCGCCGTACGGTGACTCGTTGACCTTCTCGGGCGCGTCCTTGAGGCCGGCGTTGACCTTGGTCACGCGGCCGCTGACCGGCGCGTACAGATCGCTCACGCTCTTCACGCTCTCGACCGTGCCGAAGCGCTGGCCCTTGGTGACGAGGTCGCCTTCCTTGGGTAGATCGACGAGCGTGATGTCGCCGAGCTGCTCGACGGCGAACTGGGTGACGCCGACGGTCGCGCGCCCGCCCGACGGGCGCAGCCACTCGTGGTCGTTGGTGTAGCGGAGATCCTGCGGGTACGAATGACTCATCGATCCTCCAATGCGCTGGTCACGCGCCGGGGCGCTTGTAGAACTTGCCCTTCACGACCTTCGCGGCGACGTCCTTGCCGCGGCAGTCGATCGTGATCTGCTGACCTTCGCGCGCGAGCGCGATCGGCACGTACGCCATGCCGATCGATCCCGGCACGCTGATGCCGGGCCCGCCGCTCGTCACCGTGCCGATCTTCTGACCGCGCGGGCCGTCGAGCACGTCGTAGCCGTGGCGCGCGATCGCGCGCTCGCCGCCTTCGATCGTGAAGCCGACCAGCGCGCGCGTGAGGCCGGCGGCCTTCTGCGCGACGAGCGCGTCGCGTCCGAGGAACGCGTGGCGGTCGAGCTTCACCGCCCAGCCGAGCCCGGCCTCGAGCGGCGAGGTCGTGTCGTCGATGTCGTTGCCGTAGAGCGGCAGCTTCGCCTCGAGGCGAAGCGTGTCGCGCGCGCCGAGCCCGATCGGCAAGCCGCCGAGCGGCGTCGCGGCGTCCATGAGCGCGTTCCACACGGTGACCGCGTCGGCCGCGGGGCACGCGAGCTCGAAGCCGTCCTCGCCGGTGTAGCCGGTGCGCGCGGCCATCACCTTCACGCCCGCGATCGTCGCGTCGTGGAACGTGAAGCTTCCCGACGACGCGAGGCCGCCGCCCGCGAGCTGATCGACCACGCCGACCGCCTTCGGGCCCTGCACGGCGATCAGCGCGGTGTCGTCGCTCTCGTCCTCGACGTCGACCATCGATCCGACCTGCGATCGCATCCAGTCGACGTCCTTGTCCTTGTTCGACGCGTTCACGATCACGAAGTAGTGATCGTCGGCGCGCTTGTAGAAGATGCAGTCGTCGACGATGCCGCCGTCGGGCCGGCACAGGAGCGTGTAGACCGCCTTGCCGATCGGCGCGCCCGCGACGTCGTTGGTCGTCAGCTTCGCGACCGCCTCCTGCGCGCGCGGCCCGCGCATGCGGGCCTCGCCCATGTGCGAGACGTCGAACAAGCCGAGCGCCTCGCGCACGGCCTTGTGCTCCTTGATCGTCCCGGCCTTGTACTGGACGGGCATGTCCCATCCACCGAAGTCGATCAGGCGCGCACCGAGCTGGCGGTGCACCTCGAACAGCGGCGTGCGCTTACCCACGCGCGCTTTATACACGATCCCGGTCGCCTCGCGGGGTGCTACCCCGGCTCCTCGCGAACGCGCTGCGCGCGCATCGCTCGGCTCGGCCTTCGGCCTCGGGCCTGCCCCTCGCTCGGCGCCTCACGATTCGATGGTGACGTGATCCTTCGTCACCGCCGGATCGCGCTCGCGACCGGCGACCTCGAAGTGACCGCGCCGCGGCGCGACGAGCCGCGCGGCCTCGCGCCAGCGCGCGCCGCTGCGGCGGAAGAGCGTGACCCGCAGATCACCGACGGTGGTGTTGGCGCAGAACGACGGCTCGCCGTCGGGATCGTGATAGTGCGCGGTCACCATGTCGTCGGGGCGGCACGAGAGCTCGCCTTCGATCTTCGACGTGAGCCCGGTCGCGCGGAAGCGATAGAAGCCGGTGCCGTACTCGCCGCGGTTGAAGGGCGTGTTGTGGAACTGGTTGAACGCGTGCGTCTCGCCGTCGACATGGAGCGAAGGGATCGTCATGACCGGCAAGGTCACGCCGCGGCGCCGGAGCCGCACGCTGAGCGACTCGAACCACGCGTCGTCGTGATCCTCGAAGCGGTTGCAGTGCCCCCACGCCCACGCGAACGCGTGCTTCTTGCCCCACAGGTGCGTCTGCCCGACCTTCTCGCCGGCGAGCACGTAGGCGTCGCCGTCGACGACGATCGTGCCGCGCACGGGGGCGCTGATGTTCGGGCAGAGCGCGGTCGTCTCGCCGAGCCCGCCGCGCGCGTACATCACGTCGGGCAGCATGCGGTACGTGTGCGCGCACGGCTCCCACGCGAGGTCCCAGCGCACGTCGTGGCCGTCGCCGGCGATCGCGCCCTTCGCGCGATCGTGCTCGATCGAGTTGCCGGCGATCGCGACGTCGAACGGATTCGCCCCCGCGCTCATCGACGCGATCGGGAAGCGCCGGTTGATCCCGAACGTGCGCGACGGATCGCGCGCGTCCGAGCGCGCGAACCAGAGCTGCGCGTACGCGTCCCCTTCATACGGTGCTTCGAGCGTGTAGCGGATCCAGAAGCCGGTCTGCGTCGCCGCGTGATTGGCGGTGAGGTACCAGACCTCGTAGCGGCCGCGCGACGCGCCGTCCCAACGGCGCACGTTGTCGGCGGCGGTCGCAAAGTTTGCGGCGGATGCGGGTGGAGTCGACGTGTCTTTCATGTGCGTTCGGGGAGCGCTGCCGTCTTCGGACGGCCGGTGACCCAGACCGCCACGCGCGACGCGATGCCGCGCGGGACGAATCTGACGAAGAAACAGCTCAGCTTGTTCATCACGCCGCTGACGACGGTCTTCTTGCCGCGCAGCATCGCGCGCACGCCGATCGACGCGACCTGGTCGGCGCCGAGCATCGACGCGTTCGCGATCGCGCCGTAGTCGCCCGCGCCGGCGACGCCGTGGAACTCGGTGTGCGTGCCGCCCGGGCACAGGCAGGTGACGGTGATGCCGTCGCGCTTGAGCTCGTAGTGGAGCGCCTCGCTGAAGTTGCGCACGAACGCCTTCGACGCGGCGTAGGTCGCGAAGTACGGCACGCTCTGGTACGCGGCGATCGACGCGACGTTCAGGATCCAGCCGCGCGGACGCTTCTGCGCGACGAAGCGATGCGTCAGCGCCACGAGCGACCTGACGTTCAGCTCGAGCATCTCGACGTCGCGCTCCGCCGAGACCTCGGCGAACGGACGGAAGTGACCGAAGCCGGCGTTGTTGATCAAGACGTCGATCGGTCCGCGCGCGATCGCCTGCTCCCACACGCGCGCTTCGCCGCCGTGCGCGCCGAGATCTCCCGCGACGACCTCGACCGCGACGCCGTGCGCGGCCGTGATCTCCGCCGCGAGCGCCTCCAATCGATCCACGCGTCGCGCGGTGATCACGAGCTCCGCGCCGCGCGCGGCGAGCTCGCGCGCGATCGCCGCGCCGATGCCCGACGACGCGCCGGTCACGAGCGCGCGTCTCCCGCCGAGGACCCCTGCCATGCGCGCAATCTAGCGCCGCGGCGCGAGATAGACCAGGATGCTTCGCATGAAGGTCACCGGGCTCGAGATCGACGACGACCAGGTCGTCGCGCGCGACGGCGGGTTCCTCGCGATCCGGCGCGTCCACCTGCGCAACCGCCGTGACGACGGTTCGCTGTCGCCGCAATACCTGTGCGACTTCGCGGTGCGCCCGTACGGCCTCGACGCGGTGGTCGTCGTGATCTGGCGCCGCGCCGGCGGTCACATCGAGGTGCTGGTCCGCGACGCGCTGCGCCCGCCGCTCTCCCTCGGCCGCCCCGCCGATCGTCAAACGATTCCCGACGTGCGCACGTACCTCCACCTGACCGAGCTGGTCGCCGGCATCCTCGAGTCGTCCGATCACGGCCTCGAGGGACTCCGCCACCGCGCCGCCGAAGAGGTCCACGAAGAAGCCGGCTACACGGTCGAGCCGGCCTCGGTCGTCACGCTCGGCGCCGCGTCGTTCCCGTCGCCGGGCTCGCTCGCCGAGAAGTTCCACTTCGTCGCGGTCGAGCTCGCCCCCGACGCGCCGCACTCACCGCCCGCCGGCGACGGCTCCCCGATGGAGGAAGGCGCGCTCACCCGCTGGCTCGATCTCGATCGCGCGCTGGAGATGTGCGTGAGCGGAGAGATCGAGGATCTGAAGACGGAAGTTGGCTTGCGAAGGTTCGCCGACCACCTACGCGAAGAGTAGGGCCTCAGGCCTCGGGCCTCGGGCCTCCCCAGAGATCCGACGTCGCGCGTGGTGCTGAGCCGAGGCCCGAGGCCTGAGGCCCGAGGCCCGTCTCTCAGCGCCCGCGCTCGAGCGCGCACACGACCAGCGTGACGTCGTCGTCGGGCGCGACCCCCGTCGCCCACGCGTCGACCTTCGCCATCACGGCGTCGCGGAGCGCCGCGATGCCGGCGTCGCCGGGCGCGAGCTTCGCGGATTGGATCGCCTGCTGCAGTCGGCGGTGACCGAACTCGCGGTTCTGCTTCGAGCGCCGCTCGATCAGGCCGTCGGTGAACAAGACGACGACGTCGCCGGGCGAGAGGTTCTGCGTGCCCGAGCGGATGCCGGCGGGCTGGATCTCGCTGTCGTCGACCGCGTTCTCGTCGTCGGGCAGGTTCTGGCCGGCGAGCGCGTTGATCGACTTGATCGTGCCGAGATCGTCGGTCGACGCGACCAGCGGGAACATGTGGCTCGCGTTCGCGAAGTGCACGACGCCCTTCATCGGATCGAAGAGCGCCGCGAAGCACGTCATCGCGACCTGATCGCCGCCGGGGATCTTGATCGCGCCGTTGATCGCGGTGAGCACGCCGGTCGGCGTCAGCACGTCCTCGCTGACGTTGTAGAGCGCCTCGACCGCGCCGTGCGCGGCGCAGCCGATCATCGCCGAGTACACGCCGTGGCCGGTCGCGTCGCCGACGACGACCAGCATGCGGCCGCCGCTCAGCTTGCGATACGTCCACCAGTCGCCGCCGGTCTCCGCGGCCGGCTCGCACTGCCCGGCGACGCGCACGCGCCCGTGCGCCGCGACGCTCGCCAACGGCAGGATCGATCGGTACATGCGGCGCGCGCGATCGAGATCGCGCTCGGTCGCGACGATGTGCGCGCGCGCCTCCATCATCTGCGTGACCTTGCCGGCGACGCGCTCGAGCGCCTCGATCGCGGGCTGCGCGACCGGATCGCCGCCGCTGACCGGCTCGCCGCGCTGCAGGCGATCCGCTTGCTCGACGACCAGCGCGATCGCGCGGTGCGCGGCTTGTCCGCCGCCCGCGAGTCGGATCGCCGCGATCAAGCCGGCGATCAGCGCGACGCCGATCAAGCCGACCGCGACCCAGCGCTGCTGCGGCGCCGCCGCGAGCACGCCGATCGCGCCGCCCGCGCACAAGACCGCGATCGCGAGAAACGGAGTCGCCTGGGCGGGGCGCAAGGGCGTGTTCATCGACTCACCCAGTATCTCAGCACGCGAGCCGCGTGTCATTTCGCGTGCGTATCGTCGTCACCGGAACCGACCGACTCGACCGGGATCGCGCTGGCCTTCGCGTACTCCTCCAGCTTCCGGTAGAGCGTCTTGCGGTCGAGGCCGAGGCGCTGCGCGGCGCGGGTCTTGTTGCCGCCTTCGTCGTCGAGGACGCGCTCGATGTACTCGCGCTCCAGCTCGGCGAGGGTCATCCGGCGCGCGACCGCCGCCGCCAGGAAATCGCCCGGCTTCTTCTCGCGGACGTGGTTGGGGAGATCTTCACTCGCGATCAGCTCGCCCTGGCAAAGTGCGACCCCGCGCTCGAGCACGTTGTAGAGCTCGCGCACGTTGCCCGGCCACGCGTACGCCAGCAGGAGCTGCTGCGCGTCGGGCGTGAGGCGGAAGCGGCGGCCGGTCTGCGCGGTCGACTCCGCGAGGAAGTGATCGGCGAGCGGCAGGATGTCTTCGGGCCGCGCGCGCAAGGGCGGCAGATCGAGCTGGATGACGTTGAGCCGGTAGTAGAGGTCCTCGCGGAAGCTGCCGTCGGCGAGCATCGACTCGAGGTTGCGGTTGGTCGCGGCGAGCACGCGGACGTCGACGCGCTGGGTCTTGGTCGCGCCGAGCGGGCGGATCTCGTGCTCCTGCAGGACGCGCAGGAGCTTGGCCTGGAGGGGCAGGGCGAGCTCGCCGATCTCGTCGAGGAAGATGGTGCCGCCGTCGGCCTCGACGAACAGGCCGTTGCGATCGACGCGCGCGTCGGTGAACGCGCCCTTCTTGTGGCCGAACAGCTCGCTCTCGATCAGCGACTCCGGCACCGCCGCGAGGTTGACCGCGACGAACGCGCCGGCCGTGCGCGGCGAGTTGTAGTGGATCGCGCGCGCGATCAGCTCCTTGCCGGTGCCGCTCTCGCCCTGGATGAGGACGCTCGCGTTCGAGCCGGCGATGCGGCGCACCAGCGCGAGCACCTCCTGCATCGGCTCGCTGCGCGCGACGATGTTGTCGAAGCCGTAGGTGTGCTCGACCTCGCGGCGGAGGCGATCGAGCTCGTGACGCAGGCCGCGCTCGCTGAGCGCCTTCTGCACGACGAGCAGGAGCTCCTCGATCTCGAACGGCTTGGTGATGTAGTCGTAGGCGCCGAGCTTGACCGCGCGGACCGCGGTCTCGACCGAGCCGAACGCGGTGATCATCACGATGTGCGGCGCGTTGGGCAGCGCGGCGGCGTCGCGGATCAGATCGAAGCCGTCGAGATCCGGCATGCGCAGATCGGTGACGATCAGGTCGACCGGCTCCGCGCGCGCGAGCTCGAGCCCGAGCTGACCGCCGGGCGCGCTGCGCACGATGTAGCCGGCGTCGCCGAGCTCCTCGGCGAGCAGGTCGCGCATCGCGTCGTCGTCTTCGACGAGCAGGATGGTCGCGGGCGGCGCGTCGGTCACGGCGATCTCATATCACGCGCGATTGAAGCGCGCGGTGTTGGGCGGCGGCTCGGTCCCGCTGCGCGCGCGCGAGCCCTCGGTCTCGGGCGCCGCGGGCAGGAAGATCCGGAACACGGTGCCGCTGCCGCCCGAGCCGGCGTTGCCGGCGCGCCCTGTGCCATGGCGAAGGCCGTCGGACTCCGGTCCGATGGGCTTCGGATCGTCGATCTCGATCCAGCCGTCGTGCTCCTTGACGATGCCGGAGCAGACCGCGAGGCCGAGGCCGGTGCCGCCCTGGCCCTCCTTGGTCGTGTAGAACGGCTCGAAGATCTTGTCGCGCTTGTCCTCGGGGATGCCGACGCCGGAGTCGGTCACCTCGACGCAGACGTACGATTGCTCGGGCGCGAGCTCGAGGCCGGGGCGACGTCGCGTGCGCGCGAAGGTCTCGACCCGCAGCGTGCCGCCGTCGGGCATCGCCTGGATCGCGTTGAGGAGCAGGTTGAGGAGGACCTGCTGCAGGCGATCGGCGTCGCCGGCGATGCGCGGCAGGCCCTCGGCGCGGGCGAGCGTCGTGCGGATGCGCGCGTTCGCGAACTGCCCGCCGAGCAGCTCCATCGTCGACAGCGTGACCTCGTTGAGCTGCACCGCGATGCGCTCGGGCGCGCCGGCCTTGCGGCGCGCGAAGTCGAGCAGGCGCTGGATGATGCGCGTGATGCGCGCGGTCTGCTCGGCGACGATCTGCGCGTTCTTCTCGACCGTCTCGCGATCGCCCGACTTCTTCTGGATCGAGCGCGCGCGGCCCGCGATCACGCCGAGCGGCGTGCCGACCTCGTGCGCGATCTCGGCGGCGAGCTGACCGATGGTCGCGAGCTTCTCGGTGTGCGAGAGCCGCTGCTCGAGCTCGAGCTTCTGCGTGTTCTGCCGCGCCGACTCGCCGCGCGACTCGCGCAGCGAGAAGGTCATCTCGTTGAAGCGGGTCGCGATGCGCCCGATCTCGTCGTCGCGCTCGCTGAGGATCACGTGCGACAGGTCGCCCTTGGCGACGTCGTCGATGCCGCCGAGCAGCTTCGCGATCGGACGCGTGACGAGGCTCCGCGCGAGCAGCCCGGCGGCGAGCGTGGTCACGGCGACGACCAGCCCGACCAGGAGCAGCGCGCGGTTGCGATCGTCGGTCGTCGCGTCGCGCAGATCGTCTTGCGAGTGACCGACCTCGATCATGCCGGCGGGCGTGAGCGCGCCGGCGGTGGCGGCGTCGGGCATGCGCAGCGGGAGGTCGAGCACGAGGTCGTCGTCTTCCTCGAACAAGACCGGGCGCGGCGACTCGAGCTGGCTGCGCATGCGGACGAGCTGCGCGGCGGTCACGCCGGGCGCCTCGCCGACGCCGGTCAGCTGGCGAGGGACGATCGTGACGCGCCAGCCCCGGCTCTTCGCGAGATCGCGCGCGAGCGTCGCCGGCGCGTTGCGCAGGGCCGCCGGGCCCGCGGACTCGAGGCTGCCGCGCACCGCGAGCGCGACCGAGAGCGCCTCGCCCTCGAGCTCGCGCCGGCGGTCGGTCGCGCGGCTGCGCAGGTCGACGTACGCGTAGAGCCCCGACGCCAGCGCGGCGACCGCCGCGGTCGCCATCGTGATTCGCGGCGCGACCTTCACTGCCGAAGCCTACCGCGCTTCGCGCAACCGGGACGATCTACGATGCATCCCACGTCCGTGGGGTTCGATCCGCCGTTGCCGCCGAAGGAGCCCGCGACCACGATCGTCGCGCGGACGGCCGGGCTGTCGGTGCTCGCGATCCTGGTGGCGTTCCTGCGGCCGTTGGCGATTTTTCTCGTTCCGTTCGCGCTGTTCACGAAGCCGCGCCGCCGTCGCGGCGAGCCGCCGCCACTGATCGTCCCGGATCTGACCGACACGCGTGCGCCGCAGCAGGTCGCGGGCGGCGTCGCGTGCACGGGCTGCGACGCGGTCGTGCCCTTCGAGTCGATGTCGATCGACGAGCGCGGCTACTTCTGCGCCGGCTGCGCCCGCACGATGTAGCGCGACGCGCTCAGTGCGTCGTGTTCGACGTGACGGTCGCGGGGACCACGGTCGGCGCGGCGGCGGGCTTGCCGTTGCCGTTGCTGCCGTTGCCGTTGCCGTTGCCGCCGTTGCCGCCGTTGCCGTTGCCGTTCGTCGCGGTTGCAGCCGCCGCGGTGCCCGGCTGCGTCTGCGCACGCGGCTGCGGCTGCACCGGCTGGCCGACCTCGGCGCCGGCGGTCCCGGCGACGCGGGCCATGCGCTTCGCGGCCTTCTCGGCCTTCTCGGCGGCCTTCTCGGCCTTCTCCGCCGCCTTCTCCATCTTCTCGGCGGCGGCCGCGGCCGGCGTCTTGCCCGACGCCTGCGCGCCGCCCTCCAGCTCGCGCTCCGCGCGACGCTTCTCGCGCATGCGACGCAGCCCGCCGACCATGATCTCCTGGATCAGCGCGTCGTACTCGATGCCGACCGCCTTCGCGATCAAGACCAAGTCCGAGTAGTCGGGCGTCAACCCGGGCAGCGGGTTGACCTCCAACACATAGATGCGTCCTTCCGCATCCATGCGCAGGTCGACGCGCGCGACGTCGCGGCAGTCGAGCGCCCAGAACGTGGCGCGCGTGATCTTCTCGATCGCCTTCAGCTCCGCCTCGGTCAGCTTCGCGGGGCACTCGTAGTAGACGTGCTGCTCCCACTCCTGCTTGACCCCGTAGTCGTACACGGGTCGCTCGACCTCGGCGTTCTTGAACCGGATCTCCATCGGCGGCAGCACGCGTGGCCGCTTGTCGCCCAGGAGGCCGACCGTGAACTCGCGGCCCGCGATGTACTCCTCGACGAGCGCCGGCTGCCGGTAGCGCTCGACGATCTGCCTGACCGCCGCGCGCATGTCGTCTTCGGTGTCGACCACGCTGGTCGACCCGATGCCCTTCGACGAGCCCTCCGCGTTCGGTTTCACGATCAGCGGGAAGCGCATGTCCGGCGACAGTCGCTCGCGCGGCGATTCCATCAGCTGGAACCGCGGCGTGAGGATGTCGTGCTGCATCAGCACCTTCTTGCAGAGCGCCTTGTCGAGCGCGATCGCGAGGGTCGCCGAGTCGGATCCCGTGTACGGGATGCCGAGCAGCTCGCACAGCGCGGGCACCTGCGCCTCGCGGTTACGTCCCTCGACGCCCTCCGCGATGTTGAAGATCAGGTCGACGTCGGCTTCCGCCAGCACGCGCGGCAGGTCCGGGGTCGCCTCGAGGTGCACGACGATGTGCCCCTGGCGCGCGAGCGCGTTCGCGATCGCGATGATCGTCTCGGGCGGATCCCACTCGGCCTGCTCGTCCGAGTCCTTCGCACGCTTCACGTTGTACGTGAAGCCGATGCGGATCGGGTTGCTGCGCCCGCTGCGCTTCGGCACGCCGAGCTGGCTCGCGGTCGCGATCCCCGCGCGCAAGGCCGCCGCGTTCAGGATCGCCTGGATCGTCGCGTTGTAGGTGAGCCCGATCTGGCTCGCCGCGACGAACAGCGACGAGTTCGGCGCGAGGCTCGGCAGCGCGTTCGCCTCGAGCAGGTAGATGCGGCCGTCCGGCGCGATGCGGAAGTCGAGGCGCGCGACGTCGCGCACACCCAGGACCCGCACGACCTCCGCCGCGATCTGGCGCAGGCGCGCCGCGACGTCGCGCGGGATCGAGGCCGGGCACCGGAACTGCGCCTTCTGCGGCTCGACGTTCTTGAGGCGGTAGTCGTAGATGTTGAACGGCCGCTCCGCGCTCGGATCGAGCGCGAGCTCGACCGGCGTGAGCAACCCGTCGTCGTGGCCGACCCCATCGATGTAGCCGACCGACACGTCGGTGCCCTCGATGTACTCCTCGACCAGGACGCCGTCGGGATACGCGCGCAACGCCGCGCGCAAGGACGCGACCAGCTCGCGCGGCTCCTTGATCACCGAGCTGATCGGCGCGTTCTGCGCGCCCGTCGAGTAGATGCCCTTCGACGAGCCCTCGTAGTTCGGCTTCACGATCACCGGGAACGCCAGGCCGCTGCCGCGCTCCATCACCTGCTCGAGCGAGCGCGCGGTGACGAGGCAAGCCCGCGGCGTATCGACGCCCGCCTTCGCGACGACCAGCTTGGTCAGCCACTTGTCGAGCGTGATCGCGTTGGTGTACGCGTCCGAGCCGCTGAACGGCACGCCCATCTCGTCGAAGAGAGCGGGGTAGAGCGCCTCGCGGAGGCGGCCGCTCGTTCCCTCGGCGGTGTTGAAGACGATGTCGGGATCGATCGCCTCGAGGCGCTCGAGGAGGTTCGATGCCGGACCCGACACCTCGACCTTCTCGACCTCGTGGCCGGCCGCTTCGAGAGCCGCTGCGATCGCGCCGATCGTCTCGGGGCTGTCGAACTCGGCTTCCTTTTCGCTGTCCCGGACGTCGGTGAGGCGGAGGTTGTGCGTGAACGCGACCTTCATGCGGTGCTTCGTTCCTATCAAGGCGGGGTGACAGCATGAGAGTCAAGCGAAACGTGCTACTCGATCGACATGGGCGCTTCGGAGACGTTCGACATCCGCACGACGACCCGCGCCGAGGTGATCGACGTGACCGCGCTCGTGCGCGGCGCCGTCCGAAAGAGCGGCGTCACGTCGGGCATCGCGTGCGTCTTCTGCCCGCACACCACCGCCGGCGTGACGATCCAGGAGAACAGCGATCCGCGCGTGCGCCACGCGTTGTCGGAGCACCTCTCGCAGACCGTGCCGCGCGCCGGTGAAGAGAACATGGACGCCCACATCAAGAGCAGCTTGGTGGGCGCGTCGCTCACGCTGATCGTCGAAGGTGGCAAGCCGGTGCTCGGCACGTGGCAGGCCGTCTACTTCTGCGAGTTCGACGGTCCCCGCAACCGACTCCTGATGGTTCGCGTGGTTCCGGGCTGAACCGAGCCGGATTGAACCAGCGCGGCGGTTCGTGCGTCACTATAGAGACATGCGCACGCTCGCCCTGCTCGTCGTCGCCGTGGCCGCCTGCGGTGGCGCGCAGCCGCACCCGACCACGCTGCACCCGGTCGCCGCCGATCCCGCGCACGACCTGAAGGACAAGACCGCGGGCGGCATGGCGGCGCCCGATCGCCGCGCCGGCACCGGCGGCGTGACCCCGCGCGAAGCGACCGATCTCGACGTGGTCAGGCTCGAGGTCCACGGCCACGACGCCGGCGGCGATCCGAACATCGAGGCGTCGTCTCCGGGTCCGCTCCTCTTGAAGGGCAACGCCGCGCTGGCCGACAAGAAGTACGACGACGCGCTCGCCGCCTACCGCAAGATCGTCTCCGACTTCCCCGACTCCAAGGCCGCGCCGGTCGCGATGTACAACGTCGCGCTCGTGTACGAGGCGCAGGGTCAGATCGATCTCGCGATCCAGACCTACCGCGATCTCGTGAAGGCATACCCGATCGGCCGCGACTCGATCGACGCGCACATCCGGATCGCGGCGCTGCAAGCGGAGCGCTCGCAGTGGAAAGACGCCGACGACACGCTCGATCAGGTCCTCGCGCGCACGGACCTCGAGCACGCCGATCGCATCGAGGCGTACGCGCGCAAGGGCTACGTCCAGCTCTCGATGGATCAGCTCGACGCGGCGGAGGCCACCCTGCAGTCCGCGGTCGACACCTGGCGCCGCGCCCAGCGCATCGACGACCCGTACTTCATCGCGATGGCGAACTACTACCTCGGCGAGATCGCGCATCGCCGCTTCCTCGCCGCGCCGCTGCGCCTTCCGGACGAGCAGCTCAAGAAGGACATCATCGCGAAGGAAGCGCTCGCGGTCGCCGCGTACGATCGATGGAAGCAGGCGCTCGTCCTCAAGAACGCGTACTGGGCGACCGCGTCCGGTTACCAGATGTCGCAGATCTTCTTCGAGCTCTGGCAGTCCGCGGTCTCCGCGCCGATGCCGGACGGCGTCGACGCGCGCGCGCACGACGCGTACGTCGGCGAGGTCCACGCGCTCGTCCGCGAGGATCTCGACAAGGCGCTCGACGGCCATCGCATGAACGTCGCGCTCGCCGAGGCGTACGGCGTCGAGACGACCTGGAGCGAGGCCTCGAAGCAGAAAGCCGCCGAGATCATGGTCGTGATCCAGCGGGAGTCGACGGCGAGCGCCTCGTCCCGCTAGCCACACATATAGATGAGGCGAGAGTCGAGGGAGATCGCTCCGGTTGGGCGTTGACTTCCCGAAATTCCTCGCCTATACACTCACGCCCATCGCGCACGTTCTTGGCCTTGCGATTTCGCTGGCGTAGCTCAACCGGTAGAGCACCTGACTTGTAATCAGGAGGTCGCGGGTTCGAGTCCCACCGCCAGCTCCCAATGAGGTGGAAAGCCAGCGACAGGTTACGAAATACGGAGGGGTTCCCGAGTGGCCAAAGGGAGCAGACTGTAAATCTGCCGGCTCCACGCCTTCGATGGTTCGAATCCATCCCCCTCCACCGGGTGGAACCCGCGGGCGTAGCTCAGTTGGTAGAGCTCCAGCCTTCCAAGCTGGTTGTCGTGGGTTCGAGTCCCATCGCCCGCTCCGAAAAATCGAAAACGCCCACGTAGCACAGTGGCAGTGCACCTCCTTGGTAAGGAGGGGGTCGGGAGTTCAATTCTCCCCGTGGGCTCTCTACTAGAGCCGTTGAACCGCCAACTCTCGAAGCCCGTCTGGGGGAACTGACATGTCGAAGGAAAAGTTCATCCGCAACAAGCCGCACGTGAACATCGGCACGATCGGTCACGTGGACCACGGCAAGACGACGTTGACCGCCGCGATCACGAAGGTGCAGTCGACGAAGGGGTTCGCGAAGTTCACGGCGTTC
>DATJIA010000386.1:0-5432 GCA_035493675.1 Kofleriaceae bacterium
GCGACTTGGACGTAGACGTCGTCGACGTTCACGTCCAAGTCGCCGTCGCCGTCGCCGTCAAAGTCAGACGACCACGACCACGACCACGACTACGACCACGACTACGTTCGCCTACGGGCGCAGGACGCGGTTGTCGATCAGGCGGGTCGTGCCGACGAAGACGGCCATCGCGAGCACGGCCGGGCGATCGAGGCGATCGATCGGCGTGAGCTCGTGCGCGTCGCGGAGCTCGAGGTAGTCGATGCGCGCGAGCGGCGCGGCTTCGATCGGCGCGCGCGCGGCGGCGAGCAGCTTCTCGACGGAGCGCTCGCCGGATTTCGCGAGGGCTTCGGCGGCGGCGAGGCCGCGCGAGAGCGCCAAGGCTTGCGCGCGCTGATCCGGAGACAGATAGGCGTTGCGCGAGCTCATCGCGAGGCCGTCGGCTTCGCGCATGATCGGCACGCCGACGATCTCGATGCCGAAGTCGAGGTCGCGCGTCATGCGCCGGATGATCGCGAGCTGCTGGTAGTCCTTCTCGCCGAAGAACGCGAGGTGCGGGCGCGTGATGTGGAAGAGCTTCGAGACGATCGTCGCGACGCCGGCGAAGTGACCGGGGCGCGAGGCGCCGCACATCGGCTTCGCGAGCTCGCGCACCTCGACGAAGGTCTGCGCGCCCGCCGGATACATCGACGGCGCGTCGGGGCAGAACGCGAGATCGAGGCCGGTCGTCCGCGCCTTCGCGAGATCGCCGGCCTCGTCGCGCGGGTACTTCGCGAGATCCTCGTTGGGCCCGAACTGGGTCGGGTTGACGAAGATCGTGAGGATCACGACGTCGGCGCGCGCGCGCGCGGCGCGCAAGAGCGACAGGTGACCCTCGTGCAGCGCGCCCATCGTCGGCACGACCGCGATCACGCGGCCGTCGCGGCGCAGGTCCTCGGCGCGCTCGCGCATCACCTTCGGATCGCGGATCACCTCGAACGGGATGCCAGCCATGCGCGAACTCTAACGCGCGGGCTCGACGGTCGCGCCGTGGATCGCGTACAAGCCGGCGCCGCTGACGCCTTGGCTGATCGCGCCGCTGGGCGAGACCCTGACGTCGAGGTCGTGCGTGTGCTCGAGCATGCCGCGGACGATCACGCGCGTGCCCGCCTGCGCGCCCCAGCTCGGGCGATCGAGCAGGTACACGATCAGATCACCGTCGACGACGACCGCGGAGAGCTTCGCGTCCTGCGCGAGCCCGGTGATCTCCACCTCGTGCCCGACCGCCTTCGCCGCGGTCGTCGCGTCGATCTTCATGACCGTGTGACCTCCGTGCGCGCACGCGGCGAGCACGATCGCGAGCGCGAGCGTCTTCACCGCTTCGACGCCGCGGTCGAGTAGAGCGCGGGCTCGGCGGGCGAGGGCCCCTGCTTGACCTCGACGGTGAAGCTCTCGGCGTCGGACGGGAACGCGCCCTGCTTCACGTCCTCGACGTAGTGCGCGACCGCGTCGCGGATCGTCTGACCGAGCGTCGCGTAGCGGCGCACGAAGCGCGGCTTGAACGACTCGTCCATGCCGAGCATGTCGTAGCCGACGAGGACCTGGCCGTCGCAGCCGACGCCGGCTCCGATGCCGATCGTCGGGATCGAGATCGTCTCGGTGATCTCGCGCGCGATGTCGGCGGGGATCGCCTCGAGCACGATCGCGTACGCGCCGGCCTGCTCGAGCGCGCGCGCGTCGTTGATCAAGCGCTCGCGGCCGCCGGTGTCGCGGCCCTGCACCTTGAAGCCGCCGAGCTGGTGATACGACTGCGGCGTGAGCCCGATGTGGCCCATCACCGGGATGCCCGCGGAGACCAAGCGCGCGACCAGCTCGGCGTGGACCGCGCCGCCCTCGAGCTTGATCGACGCGCAGCCGCCTTCCTTCATCAAGCGGCCCGCGTTCATCACGCCCTGCTCGATCGACGCCTGATACGACATGAACGGCATGTCGCCGATCACGTGCGCCCGGCGCGCGCCGCGGACGACCGCGCGCGTGTGATAGATGATGTCGTCGAGGGTGACGGGCAAGGTCGTGTCGTTGCCCTGGATCACCATGCCGAGCGAATCGCCGACGAGCAGCATGTCCGCGCCCGCTTCGTCGAAGAGGCGCGCGAACGTCGCGTCGTACGCGGTGAGCACGGTGATCTTCTCCCCGCGCTCCTTCATCGCCCGCAACGTGTGGATCGTGATCCTCGCCTTGGTCGAGGTCGTCATCCGCTCTTCCTTTGTTGTCAGCGCCGTCTTACGGAGTCGCGCGCCACACCACGTGGCTACGCGCACCAACGGTCACTGCATGCGTCGGTTATAGCAAATCCGCTACTTGGCGACGACGGGGAAGACCAGCCGCGCGAAACCATTGGGCTGAGTCGGTTTCGGCAAGGCGAGCCGGCCGGCTTGATCCTCGATGCAGGAGAGCGCCTTCTCGAGCGCGGCGTCGTCCTCGTCGAAGGCGAGGATCGCGTTCGCGCGGGTGCCGGGCGGCGGCGCGCCGACGACCGGCCCGGCCGCCGACGGGCCGAGCATCGTGATCGACACGCGCGCGAGCAGGCCCGGGTGACCGGCGGCGCACGCCTGGATCTGCGGCCAGCCCTTCGCGAGCGCGGCGAACGCCTTCTTGCGATCGATCGCCGCGTTGCCCGCGATCTCCATCCGCATCGGCCAGTCGGTCGTGCCGAGATCGACGAGGTGCTGATCGGCGCGCGCCTTCCACGGCGATTTCGGCGCGAGCGTCGCGAAGCGGCGGAAGTCGACGACCGCGCGCTCCGGCTGCGACGCCGCGATCGCGGCGAGGCCTTCGTAATAGAAGCCCTCGGCGTCGTCGAGGTACGGCACCGCGGGCGACATCACGCGCGTGAGCGACGGATCCAAGCGCAGCGCGGTCTCCATCTCGTCCTCGGCGTCGGCGTCCTTGCGCGCGCGATCGTAGGCGACCGCGAGGGCCCAGTGCACGTCGGGCGAGATCGACGCGTCCTCGGCGGCGCGGCCGATCGCGTCCTCCGCGTCGCCGAGGCGGCCGAGCGCCATGTAGACCTCGCCGAGGCGCAGCCAGATCTCGCTGTCGGCGTCGCCCGATTGCGCGAGCCGCGCGAGGTGCGCGCGCGCGTCGTCGAGGCGGCCGGCGCGCGCGAGGCAGACGCCGAGCGCGTGATCGAGCTGCGCGCGGTTGCGCAAGGGCGGACGCGCGACGAGCTGCGGATCGAGCTTCCACGCGTGCTCGTACGCGTCGGCGCAGCCGGGCCAGTCGAACACCCCCTCGCGCGCGACGCCGAGGTACCACCAGCCGTCGGCGCGATCGGGCGCGAGCTTCACGGCCTCGGCGAGCAGATCGGCGGCCTGCCGCATCGGATCGCGATCGCGCGTCTCGATCATGCGGCGCGCTTGATCGACGAGCTCGCGGAAGCGGGCGAGCCCGGGCTCGAGCGCGGCGTCCCAGAAGTCGGACTGCGCCTCGGCGTCGGCGTCGGGATCGGGCGGCGGCGCGGGATAGCGCGCCGACTGCGCGTGCGCCGTGCCCGCGCTCGCGACGAGCACGAGCAGCGCGCGCTTCATCGATCGTACTCGCGCACGCGCGAATCCGCCGGCGGCGCCTTCGTGTGCTTGTGTCCCTTGATCAACGCGTCGCGGTTCGCCTTCGCGCGCTCCGCGTACTGCGGGTGCGCGCCCGACAAGACGAAATTCTGCCAGTCGATCGCCGCCTGATCGAAGTCGCCGAACGACTCCTCGGCGAGCGCGAGGTAGTAGAAGCTCTCGCCGTCGGGCACGAAGAAGGTGTCGCCGCGCTGGATGCTGTCCTTGAAGGTCTGGAACTGTTCGACGCCGAGCGCGCGCATCAGCTCGCGCGCCTTCGCGCCCTGCTCGTCGCGATCGAGCGCGACCGCGAGGCCGTAGACCGTGCTGACGTCGGTCGAGACGCGCAGCGTGCGCTGGTACATCGTGATCGCGTCGTCGAGATCGCCGAGCATCATGTAGCTCTCGGCCATGTTGCCGAGGATCTGCTTCGCGTTGAGATCGCCGTCGAGGCTCGTGCGCTGCAGCGCCGCGCGATAGAAGTCGAGCGCGGTCTGGATGCGCGCCTTGACCTTCTCGGGCTCGATCGTGTCGCGCGCGGCCTGCGTGTTCGCGATCGCGAGATCGAACATGAGCTGGAAGTCGACGCGCGGATCGAGCGGCGCGAGCTTCACGAACGCGCCCCACTCGTTGGCGAGCTGCGCCGCCTTGGCCGCCGGCGGCCGGCCGCGCGAGCACCACGCCAGCGGCAGGATGTTGATCGGCGGGCACTCGACGAAGAAGTTGTGGAGGATGAGCCCGGCGCGGTAGTGGGGCTCGGCGGCGTCGGGGCGCGCGAGCGACGCGTTCTGGTACGACTTGATCGCGGCCTCGAGCAGGCGCCTCATGTCGCTGCCGCCGGTCGCGCGCGAGGTCGCGAGCTGCGCGAACGAGTCGCCGTCCTCCATCGCCTTCTCGTAGTTGCGACGCGCGACCGCGCTCTCGGAGTCCTCGTCGGTGCGCTGCCAGAAGTCTTCGGCGCGCGCCGTGCCTCCGATCATCAACAGGATCAAGATCGCGCGCTTCATGGCACCGGGTAGCCTCCCGGCGGCGGAGGCGGCGGCTCCGGCGGCTTCTTGCCCTTGTTGTTCTTGCGCGCCTTCAGCTCCTCGGCGCGGATCTTGTCGATCGCCGCGACGTGCGCGAGCGCGCGATCCTTCCACTTGGCGTCGGCGCCGCCGGCCGCGTAGTTGAGCCACTCGGCGCGCGCCTCCGCGTAGAAGCCGTTCGACTCGTAGAAGAGCGCCTGCCAGTAGCGCTGATCGATCGCGGGCACGAACTGGATCGACGCGATCGACTGCTGCAGCTGCGGCGCGTAGCTCGAGGTCAAGGCGCTCTGCATGTGATCGATCGTCTGGAACGCCGACGACAATTGCTCCTCGCGATCGTACGCGACCGCGAGCGCGAGCCCGAGGATCGTCGCTTCGACGTTCCAGTACTGCCCGTGCTGATCGTCGAGCGCGTCGGCGAGGAGCTGGGTCGCGTCGTCGCCGCGGCCGGCCGCGGTCAGCGCGGTCGCGAGGTACACGGTCGTCACCGCGGTCTGGCCGGCGCCGACCAGGCCCTGGCGCAGGTGCCGGATCGCCGGATCGGTTTGGTGCATGCGCAGGTACAACCGGCCCAGCCGCTGGTGCGCTTCGGGCTGCGGGGTCGCGCTCTCCTTCACGTACGCCTCGAGCGCCTCGATCGCGGCGGTCGCGCGGCCGCTGTCGTCGGCGACCTTGCCGAGCAGGAACAAGACGTCGCCGTTGTGCGGCGACAGCTTGCGCGCGTAGCGCAGCATGCCGTACGCGTCGTCGAGCAGCTTGGTGCGGATCTCGCCGGTCGGGTCGCCGTCGTAGTTGGCGTAGTTCAGCGCCTGCATCTGCGCCTGCTGCGCCTTGTCGA
>DATJIA010000387.1:0-2669 GCA_035493675.1 Kofleriaceae bacterium
CGGGCGCGGGCAGATCGGCGAGCGCGAGATCGATCGTGCGGCCGAGCCCGGGGACCGCCGCGTCGAGCGCGGCGATCGCGGCGCCGAGCCGCTTCGCCTGACCCGCCGGCGAGAGCGCGTACAAGAAGCGACCCAAGAGCCCCGTCGCCACGACGACGCCGAGGCTCACGCTCGTCCATGTCGCGATCGGCGTGCGCAGCTGGAACGCCGAATGGAAGCTGACGAACACCGCGGCGAGCAGCCCGGTGAAGACGTGGAGGTCGAGCCACACGCGCATCGACCCGAGCCGCGCCGACGAGAACCGGCGCCGGATCAGGTACGAGAGGTTCATGAAGACGAGCAGCGCGCCGGCGTAGCCGTAGCCGTTCCCGATCGTTCCGCTCGGGCGCAGCTTGCGGAACTCGGGATGATCCGGACGCTCCTCGAGCGCGAGGCGATAGAAGCTCCAACCCCGCCACGCGAGGATCGCGATCGTCGCCAACAGGATCGCCGCGAGGATGTAGGGCAATACGCGCCGGGTCGCTCCGCTTCGAACTGCAACAGCCATGTAGATTTCCGGCGGGCGTGTGAATGGCAAGCGTCGTGCCGTCGAGGAATCGCGCGCGCGATGTTCGATCGCGTGCGACATCGAGCAGATCGCCGCCTCCTTCGCCCTCACGCGTGTACGAACACGACACGCGTGTACAAGTGATGCGCATATCCGTTTTGCCGCGCGATGCGGCGATCCGTCGCGCGCAATCGGTGCGTACGAGCCCGGCGGCGGCGTCTCGAGACCGCGCGCACGCGTTACGAAGGGCTTCGACGCCGCGCCCGCGCCAGCGCGATCGACGCGACCGCCGCGAGCGCTGGCGCGACGCGTACGCGGCCGACGGCGGCGCGTGATCGTCGCGGCGTCGCGGCGGATCGATCACGCGCGGCGGCTACGGTCTCGTCGATGTCGATCCAGAAGGAGTCGGTCGCGATCGAGTCGATCCACGTCGGTGATTTCGTGATCGTCGAGGGAGCGCGCCATCCCGCGTGCGTGCTCGGCTTGACGACGACGCGGCATCGGCTGTCGAACCGCGTGATCGGTTGGTTGGTCGAGCTCGAGGGCGGCGAGAGCGTCTTCCTGCGCCGCGGCGCGCGCGTCACGCGCCACGCCTCTTGAGAGGATCAGCGGGCCTTCGCGGCGATCTCGCGCCACAGCGCGGGCAGCTCGGCGCGCGCGTCCCATCGCGCGACCCACTCCGGGTGCGCGTCGGCGGCGGCGATCACCGGATGCGACGCGACGCCGCTGCCGCCGTCCTGGCACTGCGGAGGGATCATCGTGACGTCGGCGGTGACGCTCGGGATCGCGACCGGCGCCATCGGCTCGCCGCGCGCGAGCCGTTCCTCGTCGAGGAGCTCCGACAGATCCGCCGCGGCGGTCGAGCGCGCGGTGAGCGGCGCGAGCCCGAACATGCCCTCGAGGTGATGGAGCGCGGACGTGTGATCGCGCACGACGCTCGAGACGTGCCCCGCCTTCACGTACGGTCCGATCGCGAGCGCGGGCACGCGGAAGCCGAGCTGATCGAAGCCCTCCGACGCGCGCTCGTCGGTGCACTTCGGCGGCGGCACGTGATCGAAGAAGCCGCCGTGCTCGTCGTAGGTGACGATCAGCAAGCAGTGCGGCCACAGCGGCGACGACGCGAGCGCGTTGTAGACGCTGGCGAGGAACGCTTGCCCGTACGGCGGATCGTGCGGCGGGTGATCGTCGCCGTACGCGAACGGCGGATCGATGTACGAGACCTGCGGCAGCGTGCCGTCGGCGCAGTCGGCGAAGAACTTCGTCATGCGCTGCAGCTTCCCGTCGAAGCTCACCTGCACGCCGGTGCCGAGCAGCGCCGCGAACGGGAGGTCGCCGTAGTAGAGCTGCCAGTCGATCCCGCCTTGCTCGAGGCGATCGAAGATCGTCGGCGCGGTGTAGCCGCCGGTCGGCAGATCGTTGTGGGTCATCCCCATCGACGTGCCGCTCAGCCAGAACATGCGATTCGGCCAGGTCGGCCCCATCACCGACGCGAACCAGCGATCGCAGGTCGCGTAGGCGTCGGCGAGCGCCCACGTCACCGGCAGATCGGCGCGCAGCATGTACTGCATCACCGAGGTGTCGCCCGGATGCTCCATCTGGTGCGCGACGACGAAGCCGGTGTTGGCGCCGTCGGCGAACTGCACGTGCGCGAGGTCCCAGCCGTGCGGCGGATCCGGCACGCAGTACTTGTCGGCGGTCGCCGGGAAGATCGGCACCGCGGTGCCGTTCGCGTCCTGGTTCGACATGCCGGCGGTCAGGCCGTCGCCGGGCAGGCCTTCGACCATCGCGCGCGCGCCGAGCCAGTGATCGTAGCTGCGGTTCTCCATCATCAGCAGCACGACGTGCCGGATCCCCGGCGTGTCCTTCTCGCCGCCGCACGCGCTGAGCAGGCGCGCCGCGCCGAGCGCGCCGATCGACTTCAAGACATCGCGTCGTTTCACGCCGCGAGTGGAACACGTTCTAGGTGACGAATCGATCGCAGCTTCGTCGCAGCGAAGCTACGACGGCGCGAGCCGGAAGCCGACGCCGCGCACCGTCTCGATCACGTTGGGGCGCGACAGCTTGCGGCGGAGGCGCAGGATCACGTTGTCGACCGCGCGCTCCGAGATCTCGAGGTCGGCGT
>DATJIA010000388.1:0-7150 GCA_035493675.1 Kofleriaceae bacterium
GTAGCGCGCGAAGCCGCCGCCGACGTGATCGTAGATGCCGCCGTTCGCCATCGCCTTCGCCCACGCGACGAACGCGGCCTTCGCCGGCCCGCCGAACGACAAGCGGCCCGCGCGCCCGAGCAGATCGTGCGTCGAGCTCGACGGGAACTTCGGCGCGCCGCCGAGCCCGCCGTTGACCGGATCGGTCTTCTGCGCGAGCGCGCGGCCCGCCGCGATGATCAGCGACTCCTGCAGCCCCGCCGGATCCGCCTTCGAGGCGCCGCGCCGATAGTGCTCGTCGACGTGCTTCAAGCCGTCGAGGATCGCGGCGACGTTCTCGCCGACCTGATCGCGCTTGGTCTTCCACGCGTCCGCCATCGCGCGGAGCAATTGCGGGAACCCGGGCCGCCCGTACTTGCTCGCCGGCGGGAAGTACGTGCCCAGGAAGTACGGCGCGCCTTCGGGCGTGCAGAACACCGACAGCGGCCAGCCGCCGCCCTCGCCCATCACCTGGATCGCGTTCATGTAGATCGCGTCGACGTCGGGACGCTCCTCGCGATCGACCTTCACGTTGATGAACAGCTCGTTCATCAGCTGCGCGGTCGCCGCGTCCTCGAAGCTCTCGTGCGCCATCACGTGGCACCAATGGCACGCCGCGTATCCGATCGACACGAACACCGGCTTGCCGGTCTTCTTCGCCTCGGCGAACGCCTCCTCGCCCCACGGCCACCACTCGACGGGATTGTCCGCGTGCTGCAGCAGATAGGGCGACGATTCACCCGCGAGGCGGTTCGGCATGCCCATGCCTACCACGTTCGATCTCCCGGCCCCAGGGCGCGCGATCCTCGAGCGCGCGCGCGCGCGCTTCGAGCGCGGACGACAGGCGGCCGGTCGCGGCGGCGACCAGCGCGTCGGCGAGCGCGGCGCCGCTCGCGAAGCGCGCGTCCGGATCCTTCGCGAGCGCGATCGCGAGCACGTGATCGATCGCGCGCGGGATCTCGACCAGCGACGACGGCCGCTCGGGCATGCGGTAGCAGACGTCGTAGAGCATCGCGGGCACGTCGCCGGCGGCGACCGCGGGCGAGCCGGTGATCGCGCGGTACGCGATCACGCCGAGCGCGTACAGATCGGCGCGCCCGTCGACCTCGCCGCCGCGCGCCTGCTCGGGCGCCATGTACGCGGGCGTGCCGATCACGTGGCCGTGCGTGAGCGTGCCGGAGCCCGCGGCGAGCTTCGAGACGCCGAAGTCGAGCACCTTCCACACGCGCACGCCGCCGACGTCGGCCGCGAACAGGTTGCCCGGCTTGAGATCGCGATGGACGATGCCGGCGTCGTGCGCGGCCGCGAGCCCGGCGCCGACCTGGCGCGCCAGCTCCGCGATGCGCGCGACCGGCAAGGTCGGCTCGCGCTTGAGCATCGCCGCGAGGTCCTCGCCGACCAGCCGCTCCATCGCGATCAGCGGCAGCTCGCCGCCGGCGTCGGAGGTCACCTCGTAGACCCTGACGATGTTCGGACAATCGACCGACGCCGCGATCTCCGCCTCGCGCAGGAAGCGCCGCAGCGGCTGCGGCTGATCGGCCAGGTGCGGGTGCAACATCTTCACCGCGCACGTCTCGCCGGTCTTCGCGACCGCCTCGTAGACCTCGCCCATCGCGCCGCGCCCGAGCAAGACGCCGAGCCGATAGCCCGCGATCTCGCGATCGGTGTACGCGCCGCGGCCGCCGGCCTGGCGCACCGCGCGCAGCTCTTCTTCCACTTCGGCGAGCTGCGCCTCGCGCTGGCGCGCCGTGCGCACCGCGCGCTCGAGCTCGACGACCGCGTCGTACGTCGAGCGCCGCGTGCGCCGCGCGATCACGAAGGTCGCGACGAACACGAACTGGATCACGATCAACACGACGATCTGCGCGGGCGTGCTCATCCCGCGCGGCCCCACCAGCGCGTGATCCGGCAGCACGTCCGCGGCGAGCAGCACGAAGATCACCGCGTGCTGGATCATCACGTGCAACGTCACCTGCAGCGCGCCGAGCAGGCTCTTGCCCGTCGAGAAGATGAAGGCGCCGAACGGCACGACCAAGAGGACCGCCGAGTGCGGCCCCCAGTAGAGGAAGCCCGACGCGACCGCGATCACCGCGCAATGTCCGAACACGGTTTGGTGCCACGGCCGATAGGTCGCCGGATCCCGCGCGACGACGAAGAACCACACCGCCGCGACCAGCACGACCGCGAGCCCGCCGAGATGGATCAGGCGGTAGGTCGGATCGCCGCCGATGATGAACATCGCCGTGCCGGTCAGGAAGCACAGCGGGAAGATGAAGAGCACGAACACCTTCGCGCGCCGCGACTCGTCGAGATCGACGGCGGCGTCGGGCGTCATCGGCGGCGCCGGACCCGCCGCGGACGCGCGCCCGCGCGGGGTCTCCGCGATCGTCCGATCCGCGCTCCCTTCCACCCGATCATCCTAACGCGCGTGCTATATCGGCGGTTCGATGTCGGACGCAGCCGCCGCCAACGCCAACATCACGACGGTCGCCGTCGAGCAGGAGATGACGAGCTCGTTCATGGACTACGCCATGAGCGTGATCGTCGCCCGCGCGCTCCCCGACGCGCGCGACGGCATGAAGCCGGTGCACCGGCGCATCCTCTTCGCGCAACGCGGGTTGAACAACACGTTCAACCGCCCGTACCTCAAGTGCGCGCGCATCGTCGGCGACGTCATCGGTAAGTACCACCCGCACGGCGACGTCGCGGTCTACGACGCGCTCGTCCGCATGGCGCAGGACTTCTCGATGCGGTACCTGCTCGTCGACGGGCAGGGCAACTTCGGCTCGATCGACGGCGATCCGCCGGCGGCGATGCGCTACACGGAGTGCCGCATGTCGAAGCTCGCGGGCGAATTGCTCGCGGACATCGACAAAGAGACCGTCGACTGGCAGCCGAACTACGACGACAAGGAGCTGGAGCCGACGGTCCTCCCGACCAAGGTCCCCAACCTCCTCATCAACGGCGCGACCGGCATCGCGGTCGGCATGGCGACCTCGATCCCGCCGCACAACCTCGGCGAGATCATCGACGCGACGCTCGCGCTGATCGCCGACCCGCGGCTCGAGGAAGAAGAGATCTTCAAGCTGGTCCCGGGCCCCGACTTCCCGACCGGCGGCACGATCCAGGGCCGCGTCGGCATCCTCGCCGCGCACAAGACCGGCCGCGGATCGATCAGCGTGCGCGGCAAGGCGCACGTCGAGGAGGTCCGCAAGGATCGCCCCGCGATCATCGTGACCGAGCTGCCGTACATGGTGAACAAGGCGCGCTGGATCGAGGCGACCGCGGACATGGTCCGCGACAAGAAGCTCGACGGCATCGCCGACATCCGCGACGAGAGCGATCGCACCGGCATCCGCGTCGTCTTCGAGCTCAAGCGCGACGCCAACGATCAGGTCGTCCTCGCCAACCTCTACAAGCACACCGCGCTGCAGACCGGCTTCAACGTCAACATGCTCGCGATCGTCGAGGGACGACCGGTCCTGATGACGCTCAAGCACGCGCTGCAGGTCTTCATCGAGCACCGCCGCGAGGTCGTCACGCGGCGCACGCTGTTCGATCTGCGCGAGGCGCGCGCGCGCCGCGAGATCGTCGAGGGCTTGGGCCTCGCGGTGATGAACATCGATCGCGTGATCGACATCATCCGCTCTTCGAAGGACACCGACGAAGCGAAGACCCGCTTGATGGCCGAGAAGATGGGCGGGCTGTCCGGCTTCCTCGAGCGCGCCGGGCGACCTGCGGCGGAGGTGCAAGCCGCCGCGCAGGCCGGCTTCGTGAACCTGTCCGCGCGCCAGGCCCAGGCGATCTTGGACATGAGGCTCGGGCGCCTGACCGGCCTGGAGCGCGAGAAGCTCGAGGCCGAGTACAAGGAGCTCTGGCAGCTCACCGACTACCTCGAGGGCCTGCTCGCCGATCCCGCGAAGCTGATGGCCGCGATCGTCGACGAGCTGAAGGCGATCAAGGCCGAGTTCGCGGATCCGCGCCGCACCGAGATCGTCGACGCCGAGGGCGAGATCCTCACCGAGGAGCTGATCGACGAAGAGGCGATGGTCGTCACGCGCACGCACCTCGGCTACGTGAAGCGCACCCGCCTGCGCGAGTACCAAGCGCAGGGCCGCGGCGGCAAGGGCATCATCGGCGCGACCTCGAGCGACTCCGACTTCGTCGCCGACATGTTCGCCGCGTCGACGCACGACCACCTGCTGCTGTTCACCAACCGCGGCCGCGTCTACTACAAGAAGGTCTTCGAGCTGCCCGAGGGCGGCCGCGCCTCGAAGGGCCGCCCGTTCGTCAACGTGATCGAGATGGGCGAAGGCGAAGAGGTGATGGCGATGCTCCCGCTGAAGGAGTTCACCGCCGATCACTACGTCTTCCTCGCGACCGAGCACGGCACGGTCAAGAAGACCGGCCTCGACGCGTTCGAGAAGATCCGCTCGACCGGCATCCGCGCGATCGGCCTCGACGAAGGCGACCGCCTGGTCGGCGCCGCGATCACGAGCGGCAACATGGACGTGCTCTTGGTGTCCGCGAACGGGCTCTCCGTCCGGTTCCAAGAAGACAAGGTCCGTCCGATGGGACGCGACGCGCGCGGCGTGCGCGGCATGGATCTGCGCGAGGGCGATCGCCTGGTCGGCATGGTCACCTTCGCGCGCGACTCGACGGATCAGCTGATGACCGTCTGCCAGCGCGGCTACGGCAAGCGCACGACGCTCTCCGACTACCCGACCAAGAACCGCGGCGGCAAGGGCGTCATCACGATCAAGACGTCCGCGCGCAACGGCAAGGTCTCGGCGATCCGCATCGTCGCCGAGGATCACCACCTCATCATGATCAGCGACAAGGGCAAGCTGATCCGCATCCGCGTGAAGGACGTCCCCGTGCAGGGCCGCGCCACCCAGGGCGTGCGCGTGATGCGCCTCGAAGACGGCGAGCAGGTCGTCGCGATCGAGCGCCTCGTCGATCCCGAGGAGGCCTCCGACATCGCCGAGGGCGCGCCGGTCGAGGGCGCCGACGACGGCGACACCGAGCGCGTCGACATGGGCGACGCGATCGACGAAGACGAAGACGGCGACGAGTCCGCGGACGACGATGCCGACGACGCCGACGACGACGCCCCGCCCGACGACGAGTGATTCTAAACACTTGCGTCTCATACGACAATGCATAGCTGTTGAATCGCCAACTTTAAATTGACGATTCGACAGGCTATAGTTGTCGAATGTTTCACGCCGACACCCTCGATGCTGCTCTGCGAGAGCTCGGCGCCGTCCTCGCTGCTGAAGGACAGCAGGCCGAGCTGGTCGTCATCGGCGGCGGTGCGCTGTTGTTGCTCGGGCTGACCGCGCGCATCACCGAAGACTGCGACATCGTCGCCGTGATCGAGGACGCGGATCTGCGGACCGCGAAGCCGCTGCCACCGGCGATCGCGGAAGCCGCGGTCCGCGTCGCTCGCGCGCGCGAGCTCGCCGAGGACTGGCTCAACCCCGGCCCCACGGACCTTCTGCGCCATGGACTGCCGGATGGCTTCATGGACCGCGCGCATCGTCGCGACTACGGACCGCTGACGCTTTTCATCGCCGATCGCTTGGACCAGATCCACTTCAAGCTCTTCGCGACCTCGAGGCCCGACGACAAGCACGCGCGCGATCTCTACGCGCTTCGACCAACTCGCGACGAGCTCGAACAAGCTGCGGCGTGGGGACACGCGCGGTCGGCACACGGCTACTCCTCCGAGATCGCGCAAGCGATGGAGCACTTCGCCCAAGAGGCCAGCGGCCGTGAGTAACCTGAACGATCTGTGCCTCGACCTCGCGTGGAGTCATTGGACCGGGCTCGGCGTGCGTGGCGTCTTCGCCCCGCCACCCGACGCGACCGACCTCGAAGCGCTGATCCTATTCACCACGACGCTCGGCCACATCGATCCGCGTCTCCATGACGAAGCGCTCGATTGGTGCGCGAAGTTTGCGCGTGAAACCGTCGCGATCTCTCGGTTGCGCCGGCTGCTGACGCGTCTCCCGTCCGAGCAACAAGAGGCGTTCGGCGAGTTCGCGGGCGCACTGCATCAGCACGTCGATCTGAAGTGGCCGGCTGCGCGGCCGCCTGTCCACCGTTATCGATTGAGCGGCAAGTCTCGTCTTCCGACACCATTGGTGCGCCCATCTCTCCTGCAGCTCCGTGCGCGCCGACTGTTCGGGACGAGCGCGCGCGTCGAGATCATGATGCACTTCGTGCTCTCACCTGAAGGCACGCTCGCCTCGGCGAGTGAGCTCGCGGCGCTCGGCTACGCGAAGCAGAACATCAGCGTCATCCTCGATGACTTCGTCGACGCGGCGACGCTCGAGCGCGTACAGAGCGGCAATCAACATCAGTACCGGCTGCTGCGGCACGGGACATGGCGAGAGCTACTCGAGCCCCTGCCGACGTCGTGGCCGCCCTGGCACTTGCGTCTACCGATTCTTGCCGGCCTTCGCTCCACGCTCGAGCGAGTCGAGAAGAAGGCGGACATCGTGAAGGACATCGAGGTCGCGAAGGAACTGCAGCGTCACTTGCCCGCATTTCGGATGATGGGCTTCGCAGATGGGAGAGTGCCGACGAAGGGCCACGCATCACGCGGCATCGTCGAGTGGGCCGATGAAGCGCTGATCCGGGTGCGTTAGTTCCCGCAGGGGTTCGCGGCGCCGCTCGCGCCCGGCGCGATCGACGAATCGTCGGCGGTCGAGGTCCAGACGTCCTTCGCGTGCTCGAGGAACTTCTTCGGCCAGCGCGCCTCGGCCGGATCAGGCGTGAAGTCGCCGCCGACGTCGCCCTCGATGCGCGTCGTGCCGCGCAGGATGTACTTGGTGCCGTTCTCGAGCACGATCAGCTTGAGCGTGTTCGGGCTGACGTCGCTGCGGCAGCCGAGCTCGTACGCGAACGTGATCTCGGCGAGCCCATCTCCATCCAGATCCGTCACGCCGAACGCGTCGTCGTGCGGGCGCGAGGTCAGCGACCACGCGCAGTCCTCGACGAGATCCTTCACGGACCGCAGCGACTTCGGCTTGCCGCCCGCGGGCAGGACCCAGTGATCGACGTAGAGCAGCGCGCCCTGCATCGGATCGCCGTCGGGCCCCGGCTTGCCGCGCACGCTCTTCGA
>DATJIA010000389.1:0-14819 GCA_035493675.1 Kofleriaceae bacterium
AGCTGCGTGGTGACCTCGCGCGCGCTGCCGAGCGCGTAGCGGAAGTGCTCGATGCGGCGGCCGCCGGCCAAGCCGTTGGCCTCGTCGATGTTCGACGGCACGCTGCACGCCGCGCGATGGATCTGTTCCGCGAGCGATCGCCGGCGCCGCTCGATGCGCTCGACGAGCGGTGCGATTTCGATCGCGGCCTGAACTGCGACTTCGAGACAATCGAATGCCATGAGAGGGATCCTTTCGTTTGGTTTCGCCCCCCCGAAGCGCAGGGCCCGTGCCCGGCCCCGGCGCCAGTGAACCGCTCACCACGACGTCATGCGCCGGAGCGGGCGCGGGCCGTGCGCGCTTAGGGGCGAACCAAACGAAAGGATCCCGCTCTCATTCGATCTCGAGGCGCAGGCCGTTCGACTTCGCGCGCTCGCTGTCGCTCGCGCGCTCCGCTCACGGCGAACGGAACGTCGGCATCGGCATCGGCATCGGCATCGGCATCGGCATCGGCATCGGCATCGGCATCGGCATCGGCAACGGCATCGGCATCGGCATCGGCATCGGCATCGGCATCGGCACAGCGCGTGAAAGGGAGCCACGCATGCGCTTCGGACCCGATCCCGGCTGGACCGTGCCGCTCCACGTCTTGATGTGGAGCGCCCTCTCGATTGGCTTGATCATGGTGATGGTGGTCTGGCTGATGCGCTGACGCTACGCTCGAGCTCGTGCGGATCTTCGCGGCCGCGGTTTGCGCAGTCCTTGCGTTCGGCGCGCTGCGACGCTGTGAATTTGCGCGAAATCGCGCGCGCGAGCCGCTCGTCGTCGCGACCTTCAACATCGAGGAGTTCCCGAAAGACGACGCCCAGGTCGACGGCGCGTTCGCGATCCTCGCCGGCACCGGCGCGCAGGTGATCGCGCTCGAGGAGATCTTCGACGCCGGCGCCGCCGAGGCCGCCGCGCAGCGCTGGCTCGGGCCGAGCTGGCGGTTCGCGAGCGCGGGCACCACGAACGGCGTCGCGTACGACACGCGCGCCTTCACGTTCGTGCGCGCGGCGCTCCATCGCGAGACCTCGATCGATGGCCGCGGCATGCCGACCACCGAGATCGTGCTCCGCGATCGAAGCGGAGACGAGCTGCACCTGTTCGTCGTGCACCTGAAGTCGGGCGCCGCGGGTCGCGGCTTGCGCGCGAAGCAGCACGCGGGCCTGCGCGCGATGCTCGCCGGCGCGCACGGAAGGACGATCGTCCTCGGCGACTTCAACGCGACCGAGGACGCGGATCGCGACGATCTCGCGGCGCTCGCGACCACCACGCACCTCACGTGGGCGACCGAGCCGCTCGCCTGCACCGCGTTCTGGCGCCGCGACGAGGATTGCCCGACGTCGCGCCTCGATCACGCGCTCACCTGGACCGCGCCGTCGGAGGTCCGCGCGCGCGGCGCGTGCGACGACGGTTGTGATGTGCGCGATCGGTGCCCCGCGTATCGCGATGTCGTCTCCGATCACTGTCCCGTCGTGATCTCGCTACCGTAGCGGGTCTTACCAGCGAATCACGCACCGACGGTACGCGGCCTGCACACACGAGCCGCTGTTACGATGGTCGGTGGAGGTTCCCCATGCGGTACCTGTTCGGTGACTCGAGCGAATCCGACCTCGACATCAACTACCTCGCGTTCCTGCGCGACGCCGTCGACTTCGGCGTCGCGATCCTGCAAGCCGACGCCGGCCTCGCCGCGCTGCGCGACAAGCGCGGCGTGCGCGAGCACGAGGCGGGCAACGCGTCGCGCTCCGTCGAGGACTTCGGCCGCTCCGCGAGCTCGCTGACCGAGCCGCTGGTCAAGGGCGACGCGCCGCTCAACCGGTGCGCCGCGTCGATCGCGCAGGCGACCGCCGACGCGGTCAAGCGCGAGGTCGGCCGCGTCAAGGCGCAGCTCCAGCAGGAGCTCGAGCAGATCGACGGCGAGACCCGCGCGCTCCACGATCGATCGCTGCAGGCGCTCGCGAAGCTGCTCGCCGCGCACGATCTCCCGGGCGCGGTCGAGCAGATCGCGATCCGCTGGGCCGGCTCCGGCTTCACCGCGCGGCTCACGCAGCGCGCGAAGCTCGGCCTCGAGGCGACGCTCGCGCTCGACATCCCGGCGGGCTCGATGTTCGCGCACGAGCTGCGGGTCGAGAAGGTCGGCGACGGCATCGAGGTGCACGCGCCCGAGACCGCCGGTTGGCTCAAGAAGGAAGTGAAGATGGTGCCGCACCGGCTCGGCCGTCACTTCGTCACCGAGGTGATCGTCACGCCGGCGGGCGTGAGCGCGCGCGTGCGCACGACGCACGATCCGAACGTGACCACCGGTGGCTTCGATCTCGCCGTCTCGGCGAAGGGCGACGTCACCGTCGCGCGCGCCGGCGATCCCGACGGCGCCTTCGGCACCGACGAGCGCGACCTCGCGATCCTGCGCGCGTTCGCGGGCAAGCTCGAGGAAGCGGCGCGCGCCTTGCGCACCAGCCGCGGCGCGGTGGTCGAGGCGAAGATCGACGCCGAGGCGCTCGCCGCGCACCAGCACCCGCGCGTGATCGTCGAGCGCTTGGTCGCGTCGATGGCGCCGATCGTCGCGGAGATCGCGCGCCGGTGCCCGTCGCCGCGCGAGCTCGTGCTCAAGCGCCTGCTCGGCGGCGATCGGCGTGAAGAGATCTTCCTGCCGCGCAGCGAGCTGGTCGCCAAGCTCGAGCCGCTCTCGATCGCGCAGCGCCACGCGTTCGCGCCGCTCGGCATCGTCGACGATCCGGGCGGCGCCCCCGATGTCCATCGCGCCGTCACGGTGCAAGCGCCCGCCGACATGATCATGCCGGCCGAGGCGTCGCAGCCCGCGATCGAGATCGAGGCCGAGCCGCCGCCCGAGCCGCCGCCGGTCGAGCCGCCGCGCACGGTCCGGCGGACCGCGCCGCCGCCGCTGCCGACGCTGCCGAAACAGATGATACAAGTATCCGGGACCACGCCCGGACCGTCGTCGGAAGCGACCGCCGCGGCCGTCGACGCGGCGCTGCGCGATCTCGACGATCCCGACTCGGGCCCGATCTCGTCGGCGCCGCGCCCGGAGCGCCCGCCGACTGGCGCGTAGCCCGACACTGTGACCCGGGAGCACACGAGCGGGCTCCGGACCGCGCGAAGCGACGCGCGTGCGCCGGGGCACCTCGTTTGCATCGGGTTCGTTCGACATGGCCTCCTCACGGTCGACTACCGAACCCAACGCGCTCCGCGCCCAGGCCTTGTCCATCGCGGTCAGGGAATGTGAAGAGGCGTGTCGCGCGCACGCGGCGAGCTGCCTGGCCGCATCTGACAAGGTCGATCCGCACGATCCCGATCGCGAGGAGTGCACGCACCTGATCCTCGACTGCGCGTACGCGTCGAGCGCGGCCGCGCGCGCCCTGCGCCACTTCCAGCGCGGCGACAGCGAGATCGCGGTGCTGCTCACCGCGGCGTGCGCAAAGCTCGCGACCCGGTGCGCGTCCGCGTGCGACGTGCACCGGGCGCTCGACGACTGCACGGGCGCGAGCCGCGAGTGCGCGTCGGCGTGCGACGCGGTGCTCGACATCCTCGGTGTCCGTCCGGTGATCGCCGGCGTCGAGCGCGAGCAGATGTTCGGCGGCAGCGCGGCATAACTCGCAAAGGCACGGGGTCTGCACGCGATCCGGGCATGACCCGCGAACGCGAGCGCGCCGATCTCGTCCGCGATCTGGAGGACCGGGGCATCACCGACGAGCGCGTGCTCGCGGCGATGCTGCGCGTCCCACGTGAGGCCTTCGTGCCCGCGGACCTCACCGATCACGCGTATGACGACGGGCCGTTGCCGATCGGCGACGGTCAGACGATCTCGCAGCCGTTCGTCGTCGCGCTCATGGCCGAGGCCGGGGGCATCGCGCCCGACGCGCGCGTGCTCGAGGTCGGCACCGGCTCGGGCTACGGCGCGGCGGTGCTCGCCGAGCTCGCGCGCGAGGTCCACACGATCGAGCGCATCGCGTGGCTCGCGCACGCCGCGGACGAGCGGCTCGCGGCGCTCGGTTACACCAACGTGCGCGTCCATGTCGGCGACGGCTCGCTCGGGTGGCCGCCGTCGTCGCCGTACGACGCGATCCTGGTCGCCGCCGGTGGGCCGTCGGTGCCGCTCGCGTTGGTGTCGGAGCTCGCGATCGGCGGCGCGCTCGTGATCCCGGTCGGCAACGGCCGGATGCAACGGCTCCTGCGGGTGACTCGAACCGGCGACAGCTTCATCCGAGACGACCTCGGCGCGGTGCATTTCGTGCCGCTGATCGGCATGGAGGCGTGGGACGGCGAAGCCCGGCGCTAGCCGGAGAAGGAGCAACGATGCGAGTGCACGAGATCATGACGAAGCAGGTGCGCGCGATCGCGCCCGACGCGGACGCGGAGGCCGCGCACCAGCTCATGCACCAGGATCACATCCATCACCTCGTGATCACCGAGGGCAGTCGGATCGTCGGCGTGATCTCCGAGCGAGATCTCGGCGGCGCGCACGGGGCGTCGGTCCGCCAGGGCAAGCACGTGCGCGACCTGATGACGCGCGAGCCGATGACGATCGAGCAGGACGAGACCGTGCGCCGCGCGGCGAACGTGCTGCGCGGCAACGAGATCGGCTGCCTGCCGGTCGTCGACGGCAAGGGGCACGTGGTCGGCATGCTCACGGCGACCGACTTCCTCGACATGATCGGTCGCGGCATGGAGGAGCCGCCGCGCGAGAACGATCGCAAGACGATGCGCGATCGCGGGCCGAACAAGGCCGCGCGCAACCGCGCGATGAAGTCGGTGAATCGGATCGGAGGTCGCACGTAGGCGCACAGGGCGGTGTGCGCCGCGTCGTGGCGGATGTCAGGCGCGTGCGTCACGATCGTGGGGTCGATGGTGAAGTTGGCCTCGACGATGCCGTGGGGGATCGCCGCCGTGCTCGCGTGCGCGTGCGGATCGGAAGAGTCGCGCGCGCCGGAGCGGATCGAGCCCGCGCGCGCGCCCGCGCCCGCGCCGATCGCGAGCTGCGCGGACGCGATCGCGATCTGGACCGACGGTCGCCCGAACGGCACCGTGTGCCGCACCGACGCCGCCGCGCACGGCCTCACGATCATCGATCTCTCCGATCAGTGGACGCCGGCCGCGCTCACGCCGGCCGCGGGCGCGCCGCCGATCTCGTATCGCGCGACCTACCTCGCGCTCGCGCAGGAGCGGTGGAGCGGCGCCGGCGCCGACGAAGATCGCGCGCGCGACGATCGCTACCTCGAGCTGTACGGGATCGAGCCGACCTTCACGATCGTGCGCGCGCGCCTCGCCGACCTGAAGCGCCACGCGTGCCACGCCGCGATCGTCGATCTGCCGATCGCGCGCATGACCGGCACCGTGCGCGAAGAATCGCGCGACGACTCCAACCGTCGCTTGTGGAAGGCGAAGAGCCTGTGGCTCGAGGTCGCGCGCCTGCGCAAGGCGAAGCGGCTCACGCCGTTCGCGCTCGGCGCGCTGATCGACAGCGAGGTGCGGCTCGCCGCGATCGAGGCGGTGCAGGCGCACCTGGTCTGCGACGGGCTCTACGATCCGCACTTCGTCGACGGCAACTACACGTGGCAGACGTCGACGCCGATCGAGCAGTTCCAGCGCGGCGCGATGGTGCTGCCCACCGGCTGGCTCGATCCCGACACCCGCGCCGCGATGATGATCGGCAGCCGCGAGCGCGACTTCCGCGCCGCGTTGCGCGCGCTGCGCGAGCGCGTGATCGCGGCGACCGGCCTGATCGAGGACGGCACCGCGGGCGCCGGCATGGGCACCGTCGCGGGGCGATCGCTCGAGCCGCGCACGGTGTGGCGCGCGAAGGGCTACGCGCCGCTCGCCGACGCCGCGCCGGATCTGATCTCGCCGGCGACCGACGCCGCGGCGCGCGCGCTCGGCTGGAACGATGCGTCGTCGGTGTTGGCGTTCCTCGAGACGCAGCCGCTCGGCGAGGTCGCGATCGCGCTGCCGCCGCCGCCGCCGTGGCACCACGCGCAGATGGATCTGCGCGTCGAGATCGATCGCGGCGACGTCTGGTACGACCCGGTGCCGATCATGCACACGCCGTCGCGCCGCCCCGCGCTGACGCTCTACACGATCGACGGCGCGCGCAAGATCGCGCTGGTCCGCTGGCCGACGACGATCGGCGGCTGGCAGGACGAGAAGTCCGAGGCGGGCGAGGTCGACGAGAAGTGGAAGGAGTCGCCGCCGGGCCCGCGCGTGTGGCACGAGCTGTGGGTCGCGCCGACCTGGATCCCGCCCGGCGGCACGCCCGACAAGGATCTCGTGCGCGTCGGCGTCGACGAGCGCTATCACCTGCGCCGCGACGTGCTCGGCCCCGGCTATCGCTCCGCGTTCGGGCTCTCCGCGTTCGTGCACCAGGTGCCGATCAAGCGGCGCGGCGTCGTGACGTACGACGAGGAAGGCATCCGCACGCACGGCGCGGCGAACCTGTCGTCGATCGCGACCGGCATCAGCCACGGATGTCATCGCCTGCTCGGCGTCGATTCGCTGCGGCTCGCCGGCTTCGTGCTCGCGCATCGCGCGCACGTCGCGCGCGGCGAGCAAGCGACGATCTGGAAGCGCGTCGTGCGCTACAGGACGCGCGAGCTCCCCGCCCAGGTGAAGACGCGCGGGTACCTCGTCGAGATCGATCCGCCGGTGCCGGTCATGGTCTTGAAAGGCACGATCAAGAGCGCCCGCAAGCGGCCGTACCGTTAGCTGGTCGGCAGGAGCACGATGTAGCTCTTCGCGCCGCGCTGGATCACGACGACGTGATCCTTGGCCGCGCGGCCGAGGAGCGGGAACCAGGCCTCGTTCTTCGACGCGGGATCCTCGGCGGCGAGCTCGGGCACGTACAGATCGATCTCGTCGTACTTGCCGGCGACCGCGTGGTCGACGCGATCCGCGAAGCTCCACGACGCGACGCCCGGGTTCGGGAAGCGATCGTTGTGTAATGCGCCGCCGTAGGTCGCGATGATCTTCCCCGCCGGCGCCTTCGCGGCCGCCGCGGTCGCGAGCCGGCCGAGCTCGCGCGTGATCAGATCCAACATCACCTCGATCTGGATCTCCTGCCCGGGCGGCGCGACCTTCGCGTAGTCGTCGCAGCCGAGGTGCATCGCGTGCGGCTGGACCTTCGCGGCCCGCGCGGCCTCGATCAACTGCGCGAGCTCGCTCTTGGTCGACTGCGGCCGCATCATCGCGCCCTCGACGGCGGCGGTCGCGGTCTTCGCGCCCTCGCCGCATTTCGGATCGACGATCCAGGTCTCGAGCACGAGATCGCTCAGCCGATCCTTCACGGCGGGGAAGACCTCCTTCGTGAAGTGGGCGAGCGACGACGTCACGTTCGCGCGATCGGTGCGCGAATGCAGCTCGCCGAAACCGATCACGCGCGGATCGTCTTCGGCGATCAGATCGGCGACCGCGGTCGCGACGTCGGGCTCCTCGCGATACGCGAGCGCACCATCGTGCTGCCACGCCGGCGGTTGCCGCGCGGCGCGCGCATCATCCTTGTGCCCGCACGCCCCCGCGGCGAGCGCTGCGATCATGAGTCGACAGCGCATGGCGCACGATAACACCGGACGCGGTGTACAGTGCGCGCATGTCGAGCCCGCGTCCCGCTGACCTGCGAACCATCGCGCTGTTCCGCGGTTTCAACGACGAGGAGCTGGCCGAGATCGCCGCGCTCTTCAAGCCGGCGTCGCCCGGCGCGGGCGGCGTCGTGTTCGAGGTCGACGAGCAGGCGAACGCGTTCTATCTCTTGACCGCGGGCGAGGTCGTGCTCGAGCGTCCCGGCGACGACGTCTATCGCCTGCGCCCGCCGGCCTTGATCGGCGAGCTCGGCGCGCTCACGAACCTGCGCCGCAACAGCCGCGCGGTCGCGCAGCCTTCGAGCGAGCTGTGGCGCCTCGACGCCAAGGACGTGCAGCAGTTCTTCGCGATCAACCAGGAGCTCGGCGTCCGCTTCCTCGTCAACCTGCTCGAGATGGTCGCCGACAAGGTCAACCGCGATCAGAAGCGGCTCGCCGACATGCGCCAGAACCTGGTGCGCACGCAGAAGGAGCTCAAGCGCCTGCGCGAGGTCGTGCTCGACGAGGTCGAGACGCCGCTGTCGCAGCCGATCCACGACTCGCTCGAGAAGCTGATCACGCACAACCGCCGCGTGAACTATCGCGTCGCGCCGCCGCTCGCGGTCGCCGCGAACCTGAAGCTCGACGCCGGCCCCGCGCAGGTCGCCGAGGTCTCGCGCACGCACGTCTCGGTCGCGCTGCCCGACGGAGCGTCGCTGCCGGCGAACGGCGCGTGGCTCTCGGGCGTGCTCGATTGCGCGGGCACCGACGTCCCGATCAGCGGGAAGGTGATTCGGGTTTCGGATCGCAAGGTCACGCTCGAGCTCGATCTCTTGATCGATGAATACGCTGCAGCGTTCGAAGGCTATCTAACGCGGGTCCAGTTGTTGGATATCTTGGTCTAGATGGACCACTTCGACGCGATCGTCGTCGGCTCGGGTTTCGGCGGATCGGTTTCGGCGCTGCGGTTGGCGGAGAAGGGCCACCGCGTGCTCGTGATCGAGAAGGGCCGGCGGTTCGCGCCGGAGGACTTCCCGGAGACGAACTGGGATCTGAAGCGCTGGATGTGGATGCCCGAGCTCGGGCTGCGCGGCTTCTTCCAGATGTCGTTCTTCGAGCACGTCACGATCCTGCACGGCGTCGGCGTCGGCGGCGGCTCGCTCGTCTACGCGAACACGCTGCCGGTCCCGACCGACAAGTTCTTCCGCGCGTCGTCGTGGGCGCACCTCGCCGACTGGAAGCGCGAGCTCGAGCCGCACTACGCGACCGCCCAGCGCATGCTCGGCGCGACCACGAACCCGGTCGAGACGCGCGGCGATCGCGTGCTCGCGGAGATCGCGCGCGACCTCGGGCGCAGCGAGCATCATCACCCGACCGAGGTCGCCGTCTACTTCGGCAAGCCGGGCGTGCGCGTGAAGGACCCGTACTTCGGCGGCGAGGGCCCCGATCGCAGCGGCTGCATCCACTGCGGCGCGTGCATGACCGGCTGCCGGCACGGCGCCAAGAACACGCTCGACTGGAACTACCTCTACCTCGCCGAGAAGCGCGGCGCGCAGGTGAAGAGCGAGTGCGAGGTCACCGCGGTGCGTCCGCGCAGCGGCGGCGGGTATGTCGTCGAGACGAAGACGCGCGAGGCGTTCAGCGCCGACAAGGTCGTCTTCGCCGGCGGCGTGCTCGGCACGATCCCGCTGCTCTTGAAGATGCAGGAAGACGGCGCCGGCTTGCCGAAGCTCTCGCCGCGCCTCGGCGACGGCGTGCGCACGAACAACGAAGCGCTGATCGGCGTGATCGCGCCCGACGAGGACGACTTCTCGCGCGGCATCGCGATCACGTCGATCCTGCACACCGACGAGCACAGCCACATCGAGCCGGTCCGCTACGGCGCCGGCTCGGGCTTCTTCCGCCTGATGACGCTGCCGCACGCGAACGGGCACACGATCGGCGCGCGCGTCGCCGGCGCGGCGCGCGGGCTCCTGCGCCACCCGGTCAAGTGGGCGCGCGCGCTCAGCGTGCGCGACTTCGCGAAGCAGAGCCAGGTCTTGCTGTACATGCGCACGCTCGAGAGCACGCTGTCGCTGCGCCGCGGGCGATCGCCGTGGACCGCATTCCGCAAGGGCCTCGTCACCCAGCTCGCCGAGGGCGCGCCGGCCCCGACCGCGTTCTTGCCCGAAGCGACCGATCTCGCCGAGCGCTTCGCGCAGAAGGTCGGCGGCGTGACGATGACGCTGCTCACCGAGACGCTCCTCGGCGTGCCGTCGACCGCGCACATCCTCGGCGGCGCGTGCATGGGCGCGTCGGCCGCCGACGGCGTGATCGACGCGAACCACGAGGTCTTCGGCTATCCGGGCTTGTACGTGATCGACGGCGCGGCGGTGTCGGCGAACCCGGGCGTGAACCCGTCGCTGACGATCACCGCGCTCGCAGAGCGCGCGATGGCGAAGATCAAGCCGCGCAGCAACTAGCTACCACTTCGCGAGCTGCGTCAGCTGCACGAGGTTGCCGCAGCCGTCGGCGAGCATCGCGATCGTGGAGCCGGTCGTCTCGGTGGGCGGCATCCTGAGCTCGCCGCCGCGGGACTTGATGCGCTCGCAGTCGCCCTCGAGGTCGTCGGTGAAGAGCATCAGCGCGGGCTGGTTCTTCGCGAGCTTCGCGGCGGCGAAGGCCTTCGCCGCCGGATCGTCGTCGAGCGCGAGCTGGAGCTCGGTCCCGTCGGGATCGTCGGGCGAGGTCACGGTCAGCCAGCGGAACGGGCCGCGGCTGAAGTCGGCCTTCTTCGAGAGGCCGAGGACCTCGGTGTAGAAGCGGAGCGCCTTCTCCTGATCGTTCACGTACACGCTGGTGAGCTTGATCTTCATGATCACCTGACGAAGCGCGACGCGAATGTGTGACCGGTCAGCCCTTGGCGACGGGCTTGGCCGGCTTCTCCTTCGCCTTGTCGGCGGGGGCGGCCTTCTCCGCGGGCTTCTGATCCTTCTGCTTGTCGGCGGTCTTGGTGTCGTCCGCCTTCTTGGTGTCGACGGTCTTCTCGTCGTGATCCGTGTTCGGGCAGGCGAACACCGGCGTCGCGATCATCAGCGCACCAACAGCGGCGAATGCGGCAGCGAGCTTCTTCATGGACGGCCTCCTCCGAAAAGCGGTCCGCCTAGTCTGCCAGACTACTTGCCCCAGCGCACGCCGCCGCCGTGCGGCTTCACGAGCGAGTCGATGCACTCGATATACGAGCGCAAATCGCCGCGGCGGTCCCAACCGCGCAAGAGCTCGGGGTTCGCGTCGGCCCACTCGAGGATGTCGTGGTGGTAGTCGGCGACGCCCGAGGAGCCGGCCATGCACTGCGGCGGCAGCGCGGACTCGTCGATCGTCACCATCGGGACGTCGACCGGCTTGCGCCAATCGTGCTTGGCGAGCCGGTCCATGTCGATGCAGTCCATCAGATCGTTCGCGGCGCCGTCGTGCATGCCGAGCGGCTCGAGGTCGAACATCGTCTCGATGTGCTTGAGCACCGACGTATGGTCGAAGACGGTGTTCGAGACGTAGCCCTCTTTCACGTACGGGCCGATCACGAACGTCGGCACGCGGAAGCCGAGCTGGTCGAAGCCGTCGGCGGCGCGATCGTCGGCGGTCTTCGGCGGCGCGACGTGATCGGCGAAGCCGCCGTTCTCGTCGTAGGTCAGCACGAACAGGATGTTCTTCCACTGCGGGCTCTGCGCGAGCGCCGCGTAGACCGCGCCGATCAGCATCTGGCCCGCCGACGGATGGTGCGGCGGGTGATCGTCGTTGAGCGAGAACGACGGATCGATGTAGACGACCGGCGGCAGCTTGCCCGCCGCCGCGTCCTTGGCGAAGTCCTCGAAGCGCTTGATGTGGCCGTCGGCGGCGGGGCCGAGCAGCGAGAGCACCGGGAGGTCGCCGTAGTAGTACGCCCAGTCGACGCCGGCGGCGTTGAGGCGATCGTAGATGCTCGTCCACACCACCTTCGGGATCGTGTTGTCCATGATCCCGTTCGATTGGCCCGAGTGCCAGAAGTAGCGGTTCGGGTAGGTCGGGCCCATCACCGAGCAGAACCAGCGGTTGCAGTGCGCGTACGCGTCGGCGAGCGCGTAGCTGGTCGGCACCTGATCGCGCAGCAGGTACTGCACCGGCTCGATCGCGGTCGTGCTCGAGTGCGCCATCTGGTGCTGGACGATGAACTGGTCGCACTTGCCGCCGTCGAACGACGCGTGCTGCGGGCCCCACGAGTGCGGCGGATCGATCACGCACATCGTGTCCATCGTCGCCGGCCACCACGGGATGAGCGTGCCGTTGACGTCGGGCAGCGGCGGCGAGCTCTGCGTCAGCCCGTCCTCGTTCTTGCCCTCGAGCAACGACCTCGATCCCATGAAGTGATCGAAGCTGCGGTTCTCCATCATCATCGCGACGATCGTCGTGATGCCTTCGGGGCCGTCGTCGCCGCCGCAGGCGGGGAGGAACCGCGACATGGTCGCGGCGCCGGCGAGCGTACCGATGGTCTTGAGCGCGTCCCGTCGCTTCATGCGCGCGACAGTACCAAAACGCTCACCAGAGTGTTGCGACCCAGGCCACGCCGATCCAGCGCCCGATCGACGTGCCCACCGACGACGCCGTCGCGACGATCAGGATGTGTGTGACAGGATTGCGCCAGAAGCCGCGCAAGGTCTCGACATCCGACGACAGTCGCTCGCAGTCCTTCACGGTCGGCTTGCGCAGCCAGGTCTCGACCACGCCGGTGAAGAACGCGCAATGGAGGATCGGCGCGGTCAACGCGCAGATCGGCGCCATGACGATCGCGGTCAGCACCGTGAGGGGCCGACCCGCGGAGCCGATCGTGAAGAGCGCGGCGAGCCCCGAGGTCGGGATGATCCACGCCATCGCCATGTGCCCGAGCTTCGACGTGTCGAAGCGGAACGCCGCCCACGTGAGGAGCCCGAGGATCAGCGCGGGGATCAGGTACTTGATCGCGGTCCACACCAGGCTCGGCTTCGGCGGGCGCGTGAGCTCGTCGCGATCGATCGTCGTGCCGAAGCGCGCCTTCATGCCGGGCACGTGCGCGGCGCCGACGACGGCGACGACCTTCTTCGCACCGACCCCGGCTTCTTCGATCTTGGAGATCATGTACGCGTCGCGCTCGTCGATGAGCGGGCGCTTGACCTCGGGCAGCGCGCGCGAGAGCTCGTCGAGCATCTCGCTGAGCGCCTTGGTCTCCTTCAGCTTCTCGACGGTCTCGGCGGTGATCTCCTCGGGCTCGTCGTCGTCGTCGGCCTTGGCCGGGAAGACCAGCGAGGTGAGGAGGGTCGCGCGCTTCCACACGCCGAGCGACTTCCACGTGCGGCGCAAGGTCAGGTTGATGTCGCGATCGACGAGCTCGACCTTCGAGCCCTTCGCCTTCGCCGCGTCGATCGCCGCGAGCATCTCGCTGCCGGGCTTCACGCCGAGCGCGGCGCCCATGCGGCGCTGGTACGCGCCGAGCGCGAGGTGCGCGAGCAGGTAGAGCGTCTTGCCTTCCTTGATCACCTTGAAGACGTCGAGATCGCGGAACGCGCTGTCCTTGGTCAGCGCGTCGTGACGGCCGCTGTCGAGCTCGACGCACACGATGTCGGGCTCGACCTCGTCGATCAGCGCGCGGACCTCTTCGACCGATCGCTCGCTGACGTGCGCGGTCCCGACGAGGTAGTAGGTCGTGCCGTTCTTCTCCAGCACGGTGACCGAGTCGGGCAGCGCCATCCGCGCGGTCTTAGCACGCGTGGTAGACCTCTCGCATGTCGGATCTCGACGAGCAGACGCGCATCGAGCTCGAGGCCGCGGCGTTCCGCCGGCTCGTGCAGCACTTCCGCGATCGCACGGACGTGCAGAACAAGGACGTGATGGACCTGGCGGGCTTCTGCCGCAACTGCCTCGCGAAGTGGTACCGCGCCGCCGCCGAGGAGCGCGGCGTCGCGATGACCGATCCCGAGGCGCGCGAGCGCATCTACGGGATGCCCTACGACGAGTGGAAGAAGCTCTATCAGAAGTGAAATAGGGCCTCGGGCCTCGGGCCTCTGGCCTCCCCGGAGACGATCCGAAAACGACGACGGCCGCGAGACATGCTCGCGGCCGTTTCTACTCGGGGCCGAGGCCTGAAGCCCGAGGCCCTTCTCAATCGCCTTCGTGCCAGTTGCCCTCGCGCCAGGTCCAGTGGTCACCGTCCTTGTCCCAGTGACCCTTGTGCCACTTGTGGTGCTTGCGCTCGCGCTCCCAGTGGCCGGCTTCCCACTCGTAGCCCTTGTCGCGGCTCCAGTTGTAGTGGCCGTCGACCCAGACGAAGCCGCGCTTCTGCTGCGGATGCTCGTCGGGCGGCGCCGGCGGCGGCGCGGTCGGGTAGTTGTTGTTCGGCGGCGGCGGCGGCGGCGGTTGCTGCTGCTGCTGCTGCCACGAGCCGACGACCCACACGTAGTGATCGCCCTGGCGATCCCAGTGACCGTCGACCCAGACCATCTTGGCGCGCTCGCGCTCCCAGTGGCCGTTCACCCAGACGTACTTGCCGTCCTTCCAGTCGTAGTAGCCGCGCTGCCAGACGTAGCCCTGGCGCTGGCCGGGGTTCTCGTTCTGCGGCGCCGGCGGCGCGTCGGGCGGATACTGCGGCGGCGTGTAGTCGTTCCATCCGCCGTCGACCCAGAACCAGCGATCACCGCGCTGCTCCCAGTGACCGTCGGCCCAACGCTTCCGCGAGCGCTCGCGCTCCCAGTGGCCGTTGGTCCACGTGTACTGGTTGTTCTGCCAGCGGTAGTAGCCGCGCACCCAGACGTAGCCGGCGCGCTGGCCGGGGTTCTCGTTCTGCGGCGCGGGCGGCCCCATCGCCGGGTTCGGATCGTCGACGACGAAGATGCGATGGGTCCAGTCCCAGTGATCGCCGCGCAGATCCCAGTGGCCGAGCACGACGTGCTTGCCCTGCTGCGCTTGCTCCCACTCGCCCGGGTGCCACTGATAGCGACCGTCGGTCCACTGCCAGTAGCCCGGGATCCAGACGAAGCCGTTGCGCGGCGGCGGAACGTTCTCCGCCTGTGGTTGCGGCGGCGGTTGATCCTTCGGCGGCGCGATCGGCGGCGTCCAGTCGTCCCAGTTGCCGTCGACCCACGTCCAGCGATCGCCGCGCTGCTCCCAGTGACCGTCGCGCCACTTCTTGCGGGCGCGCTCGCGCTCCCAATGGCCGGCGTTCCACGCGTACGAGCCGTTGGCCCA
>DATJIA010000390.1:0-4376 GCA_035493675.1 Kofleriaceae bacterium
GCGCCGACCGAGCCGCGGCGCGGGACGACCGGGTGCACGCCGCGCGCGAGCAGCTCGCACAGGAACGCGCACACCGACGGGCGCGCGCCGCTGCGGCCGGTCGCGAGGACCTGCGCGCGGAGCAGCATCATCGCGCGGGTCGCGTCGCGCGGCAGCGGATCGCCGACGCCCGCCGAGTGGGAGCGGACCAGGTTGCGCTGCAGCTCGGTGACCTGCGCGGCGCTGATCCGGACCTCGGCGAGCGCGCCGAAGCCGGTGTTCACGCCGTAGACCGCGGGCGCGTCGTCGCCGCCCGCGACCACGCGATCGACCACCGCGCGGGCCTTCGCCATCGCGTCGTTCGCCCGCGGACCGGGCTGGGCCGGGCGGCCGTCGCGGGCGACCTCGGCCATGGATTCGAGGGTGAGCGGCTCGTCGCCGAGCAGGACCGGGCGCACGGCCCCTCGTAGCCCCTCCGCGAATTCCGGTCAAGGCCTGCAAGTGCGGACGAGTCGTAGCTTTTCGGGGCCTCGCGTCCGTTGACACGGCCCGCCGCGAGATGGTGTCCTTACCAGTAGCAAGGTTGGCGATTCCGCCCGATCAAGGTGACCGCGAGCTCGAAGGAGGGGTCGCGGGGGAGGTGGGCACCGGCGCAAAGGGCGCGGTGCCGCCCGGTGGGGACGACCACGTCTATTCGTTGGATCCGGAGACGGTCGATCCAGAGGAGATCACGCGGCTCCCCGACGCGCGTGAGGCCGGCGACATGCGCGAGCCGACCTTCGGCGGCGACACCTTCGACGGCAACACCAAGGTCCGCACGCCGGCGGCGGGCGGATCGCTCGCGTCGCGCGTCGACGCGTTCCTCGCCGCCGGCATGGACGAAGAGGAAGACGAGCTCGAGCTCGACGTGACCGGCACCAGGCCGCCGGTCGCGCCGGCGCCGCCCGAGCATGATGATCTCGCGCTCGGCCCCGCCGGCGTCGGCGACGGCGCCCTCGAGTCGGACGAGTCGGAGCTGTCGGTCTCCGACGAGGAGATCGGGATCGAGACGCGTACGGGCGTGCAGGGCATCGCGGCGTCGGCCTCGCACGAAGACCCGCACGATCACCAACACGACGACGAGCCGCCGACCGGCGTGCGCCCGCCGTCGGAGCCGGTGCCGCGCGACATCGTCGACGACGTCGCGCACCTGCCGAAAGCGGCGGCGGCTTCTGGTTCCGGCGACGAGGACATCGCGGAGCTCGACGACGTCGAGATCCAGAGCGAGGCGACGCCGCCGCCCGCGGCGCCGATCGCGGCGTCCGCGCCGCCACCGCCGCGCCCGATGATCTCGCGCCAGACGACGATCGGCATGGCGGTCGTGCCGCCGCCGATCCCGCGCCCCGCGGGTGGTGCGCCGCCGCCGATCCCGCGGCCCGGAACGATAGGGGCGCCGCCGCCGATCCCGCGCCCGACGATGCCGATCCCGCAGATCCCGCGGCCGCCGGCGTCGGTGCCCGCGATCCACGTGCCGCCGCCGTCATCGAGCTCGCCGGGCATCGTCACGGTGCCGCCGCTGGTCACGCGCAGCGGCGAGCCGTCGCACGCGGCGCCCGAGCCCGCCGCGCCGCTCGCGCCGCAGCTGAGCGATCCGTCGATCCCGCTCGATCTCAGCGGCGACGACGCCGAGCTGATCGAGAGCAACATCGATCTCTCGCCGAAGGACGATCACCACGCGCCGTCGTCGGTCGAGCCGACCGTCGCGCCGCAGATCCCGATCGAGCACCACCTCGAGCAGCCGACCGCGGTCGACAAGGCGCTCGCCGAGACCGGCGAGGCCGCGCTCGAGAAGCGCGCCGCCGAGCTGCAGCGCGATCTCGATCGCGCGAGCGACCGCGCGCAGATCGCGGGGCTCGCGTACGAGCTCGGCGAGCTGTTCGAGCGGCGCCTCGCCGACGAGGCGCGCGCGGTCAAGGCGTTCGGCCGCGCGCTGCAGACCGATCCGTCGCTGCGGCCGAACCTGTGGTCGATCCGGCGCGTCTTCTACCGCCGCGGCCTGTGGCCGAACTTGATGAAGCTCGTCGACGCCGAGCTGCGCTTCGCGCGCACCGACGTCGAGCGCGCGGATCTGCTGTTCGAGAAGGGGCTCGTGCTCGGCGACAAGCTCGGCCAGCCGGTCGAGGCGCGCGCGGCGTTCGAGCAGGCGGTCGCGCTCGACGGCGGCGCGCTCGCGGCGCTGTTCCAGCTCGAGCGCCTGCTCGCGCAATCGGGCGACGAGGCCGGCCTCGCCGACGTCTGGCAGAAGCTCGCGGCGGCGTCGAAGCGTCCCGAGCGGAAGCTCGTGCACCTCCTGGATCTGATCCGCTGGCACGCGGAGCAGGGCGAGGGCGGCGTCGCGAAGGCGAAGGAGCTGGTCGCCGAGGCCGCGGCGCTCGGCGTCGACGGCGAGCGCGTCGCCGCGGAGGCGCTGCGCGTCGCCGAGCTGTCCGGCGCGCCGGACGAAGTGCTCGCGGCGCTCGAGCAACAAGCGCAGCTCCTGCAGGCGAAGGTCGGGCCCGTCGGCGATGAATTGGCGCAAGGCGGGCGCGCGGCGCAGACGCGGTTGCGCGTGGTCGCGGCGCGCCGCCGGCAGGCGCAGGTCGCGCGCGACGCCGCCGCGACCGCGAAGCGCGCGGTCGCGCCGGATGAGGTGACACGGGGCCACGCCGAGCGCGCGTGGGACTACCTCCAGCAAGCGCTCGCGCTCGCGCCGGGCGAGCCGCTCCTCCTCGCGGATCTCGCGGATCTCGCCGAGGAGCTGGGGCGCTTCGGTGAATTGGCCGAGCTCGTCGAGAGCTGGCAGGCGATGGAGGGCGATCCGGCGCGCGCGCTGATGCTCTCGATCCGCCGCGCCGATGCGCTCTTGCGCGGCGGGCAGCGCGATCAGGCCAAGGCGCTCTTGGCCTCGCTCGAGGCGGGCGCGCCCGGCTTCTTGCCGATCACCGCGCTCGCCGAGCGCGACGCGCTGGCGAGCGGCGATTGGGCCGCGCTCGCGCGCGCGTACGCCGGCGCGGCCGACGCGGCGCGCCTGGGCACGACGCTCGGTCCCGGGACGCCGCACGCGGCGGATCCCGCGGCGGCGGCGGCGCTCTACGTCGCGAGCGCCGAGATCTGGGCGAACGACGTCGGCGGCGACGCGGGAGATCAGGAAGCGCGCGCGGCGCTCGGTCACGCGCTCGAGCTCGCGCCCACCGGCCAGGTCGCGGCGGCCGCGACGCAGGCGCTGGTCGAATTGCACGAGCGCGCCGGTCGCATCGACGAGGCGGCCGCGGTGCTCGAGCCGATCGCCGCGTCGGCGGGCGATCACGACGCGCGCGCGGCCGCGCTCGAACGGCTCGCGCGGCTCCATCGCGATCACGCGCGCCCCGGCGACGCCGCCGCGGCGGAGAAGCGGCTGTACGCGCTCGCGCCCGACGACGTCCGGCTCGCGTGGCGCGTCGACACCTCGCTCGCGCAGCTCGGGCTGCACGCCGAGCGCGTCGAGCACCTCGCGCAGCTCGCGAAGCGCGATCCCGATCCCGCGCGGCGCGGCATCGCGCTGTCGACGGCGGCGCGGATCGCCGAGGAGGCCGGCGATCGCGCGCGCGCGATCGAGCTCTATCGCGCGACGCTCGGCGTCTGGCCGAACGATCGCTACGCGCGCGCCGCGCTGGTCGAGCTCCTGCGCAGCGAGGAGCGCTGGGACGAGCTCGTCTCCGAGCGGCGCGCCGAGGCCGCCGAGCTCGCCGACGGCGCCGGCGCCGATCGCGCGCTGCGCGAGGCGGCGTGGGTGCTCGAGGAGCGGCTCGCGCGTCCCGCCGACGCGGCCGCGGTCTATCGCGAGCTGCTCGATCGCGCACCCGACGATCCGCACGCGCTCGCCGGCTTGATCCGCGCGCGCGGCGCCGCCGGCGATCGCGACGGGCTGATCAGCGCGCTCGAGCAGCGCGCCGACGCCGCGACCGGCGCGCCCGCGGTCGTCGCCGCCGTCGAGCTCGCGCTCGCGCAAGAGCGCGCCGGCCGCCTCGACGACGCGCTCGACAGCTACCGGCGCGCCCGCACGCAAGCGTCGGACGCCAACAGCGTCGGCGCGATGCTCGCGGCCAACGCGATCATCGATCTCGCGGTCGCGCGCGGCGACACCGCGGCGCGGGTCGAGGCGATGAACGAGCAGGCGCGCTCGACCACCGACCCGCGCTTCGCCGCCGCGCTGCACGAGGACATCGGCTGGCTGTTCGCGCTCGTCCTCGAGGACTTCGATCAAGCCGCGGCCGCCTTCGAGGCCGCCTTGCAGGCGGCATCGAAGGATTCGATGACACGGGGCTCCGCCGCGATCGAGAAGGCGCCCGAGCAACGCGGCGCGCTCCTCGGCGCCGCGCTGGTCGCCGCGCGTCGCGGCG
>DATJIA010000391.1:0-5375 GCA_035493675.1 Kofleriaceae bacterium
ACCGTCGGGCCGGAGAGCGCGGGCGCCGATCCGGGGCCGCTCTGCTACGGGCGCGCGGGCGCGCGCGAGCCGACCCTCACCGACGTCGATCTCGTGCTCGGCCGCATCGCGGGCGATCACTTCCCGTTCGCGCTCGACGGCGATCGTCCGCGCGCGGCGCTGCGATCGATCGGAGATCGGCTGCCCGACGACGACCGCGATCCCGCGGTGCGCGCGGCCGCGGCGTTCTTCGCGATCGGCAACGCGACGATGGCCGAGGCGATCCGCCGCGTCACGATCGCGCGCGGGCGCGATCCGCGCGACGCCGCGCTCGTCGTGTTCGGCGGCGCCGCGGGCATGCACGCGTGTCCGATCGCGCGCGAGCTGGGCGTGCGCACGCTGATCGTGCATCCGCACGCGGGCGTGCTCTCCGCATGGGGCATGGGCCTCGCGGAGACGACGTGGCACGGCTCGCACGACGCGGGCCGCGTCGCGCTCGCGGACGAGACGTTGCGCTCGGAGGCGTGGGCCGTGCTCGAGGCGCGCGGCCGCGCCGCGCTCGCCGACGACGGCTTCGACGAGGTGCTCGTCCGCAAGCGGATCGATCTGCGCTACGCCGGCAGCGACGCGTCGCTCACGATCGCGCTCGCGGACGCGCAGACCTGCGCCGCGCGCTTCGCCGACGCGCATCGCGCCGCCTTCGGCTACGCGCGCGAGGCGCCGATCGAGCTGGTCACGCTCCGCGTCGAGGTCGTCGCCGCCGGCGAGGACGATCCGCCGTTGGCGTTCGAGGCGGGCGGTGCCGGTCCGCGCCGGCGTGCGTCGATGTGGACCGGCTCGTCGTACGAAGACGTGCCCGTCTTCTATCGATCGGATCTGCCGCGCAGCGTGACGGGGCCGGCGCTGATCCTCGATACGACGTCGACGCTCGCGCTCGATCCCGGTTGGTCGCTCACGCTCGAGCCCGACGGCACGCTGATCGCGCGCGACGTCGCTGCGACCGCGACGACGAGCACGGATCTCGACGTCACTCGCCTCGAGGTGCTCTCGAACTTGTACATGTCGATCGCCGAGCAGATGGGCGACGTGCTGCGCCGCACCGCCGTCTCGACCAACATCCGCGAGCGCCTCGACTTCTCGTGCGCGCTGTTCGACGCGCGCGGTGGGCTGGTCGCGAACGCGCCGCACATCCCCGTGCACCTCGGCGCGATGGGCGAGACGATCCGCTCGCTGCTCGACGAGGTTCCCGCGCCGCCGCGCGGCTCCGTGTACGCGTCGAACGATCCGTCCGCCGGCGGCTCGCACCTGCCCGACATCACCGTGATCACGCCGGTGCACGACGATCACGACGAGGTGATCTTCTTCACCGCGTGCCGCGGTCATCACGCCGACGTCGGCGGCATCACCCCCGGCTCGATGCCGCCGTTCTCGCGCACGCTCGCCGACGAAGGCGCGGTCTTCCATCACACGCCGATCGTCGTCGGCGGCGCGCTCGACGAAGCCGCGATCCGCGCGGTGCTCGCGCGCGGCGGCGCGCGGCGCCCCGACGACAACGTCGCCGATCTGGTCGCGCAGGTCGCGGCGAATCGCGCCGGCGCCGAGCTCCTGCTCGCCGCGCGCGCGCGCCGCGGCGACGACGTCCTCGCGTACATGCAGCACGTGCAAGATCGAGCGGCGGCGCTGGTCGCGCGCGAGATCGCGAAGCTGCCCGGCGGCACGCACGCGTTCGAGGACTCGCTCGACGACGGCGCGAAGATCCGCGTCGCGATCCGCGTCGACGGCGATCGCATGATCGTCGACTTCACCGGCACCGCGCCGGCCCACGCGGGCAACTTGAACGCGCCGCGCGCCGTAACGGTCGCCGCGGTGCTGTACGTCCTGCGCGCGCTGGTCGGCGCGCCGATCCCGCTCAACGCCGGCTGCCTCGCGCCCGTCGAGTTGATCGTCCCGCCCGACTCGCTCCTCGATCCGCCGCCGGGCGCCGCGGTGTGCGGCGGCAACGTCGAGACGTCGCAGCGCGTGGTCGATGTCCTGCTCGCCGCGCTCGGCCTCGCCGCCGCGTCGCAGGGCACGATGAACAACCTGACGTTCGGCTCCGACACGATCGCCTATTACGAGACGATCTGCGGCGGCGCCGGCGCGACCGCGCGCGCAAACGGTGCATCCGCGGTGCACACGCACATGACCAATACGCGGATCACCGATCCGGAAGTCCTGGAGTCGCGATTCCCGATCAGACTCCGCAGCTTCGCGATCCGCCGAGGCTCGGGCGGCGACGGCGCGCACCGCGGCGGCGACGGCGTCGCGCGCGAGCTCGAGCTGCTGGCCCCGATGCGGGTCTCGATCGTCAGCCAGCGCCGGGCAACCTGCCCGTTCGGGCTGTACGGAGGCGCCCAGGGCCTCCCCGGTCGAAATCGCCTGGACGGCGAAGACCTCGGCGGCGCCGCCTCGGTCGATGCCCCGGCCGGCGCGATCCTTCGCATCGAAACTCCCGGAGGCGGCGGATACGGGTGACCACTTGCGATCCGGACTCGGGTGCTTACTAGCTTGTTCGACTTCCCTCTACAGGAGATCGAACCATGGCAGCCCTCACCACCCGTCGCGCCGACAACGGCGCAGTTTCCCGTGATCCCTTCTCGCTCGCCCGCGAGCTGCTCTCCTGGGATCCGTTCCACTACGGCACCCGCGCCGCGCAGTCCTTCGCCCCCCACTTCGAGGTGAAGGAGACCGGCGACAAGTTCATCGTCCGCGCCGATCTACCGGGCGTCGACGAGAAGAACCTCGACGTCTCGATCCACAACGGCGTCCTCTCGATCAGCGGCCATCGCGCCGCCGAGGAGAGGCAGGAAGGCGAGAGCTTCTACGTCTACGAGCGCCAGTACGGCTCGTTCTCGCGGAGCTTCGCGCTGCCCGACACCGCCGACGCCGAGAAGATCGACGCGAGGCTGGTCAACGGCGTGCTGAACCTCGAGATCGGCAAGAAGGTCGAAGCGAAGCCGCGCAAGATCGAGCTCAAGAAGTAACGCTTCACTCACTCGACGAGCACGACGTCGGCCGGCGGCACGCCGCCGAAGCCGTGATTCCAGCCGAGCGCGTATCCGTTGATGCCCGCGACCACGAGCGGCGCACCGACGGGGAAGTCGGCGGGATCGAGCTTCCACTCACCGACGACGTCCTCCTCGTAGCAGGTCGGCCCGGTGAAGAGCATCACGCGCGCTGCGCCGGTCGCGGCAGGGGTGGCGACCGGCGCGGCGTGCTGCCATCGCAGGTGGCACGCACGCGAGAGATCGACGACGCGGAGCTCGCGATCGCCGATCGATCGCGCCGCGCGCACGTGGCCGATCGCGAAGCCGGCGTCGCGCGCGAACAAGCGGCCGGGCTCGACGACGAGCTCGATCTCGCGCGGCACGACCTCGCGCAGCGCCGCGAACGCGCGATCGAGATCGGGCAAGAGGTGCAACCCGCCGCCGAGATCGAGCCACGCGAGCGGCAGCTCCGCCTCGTGCGCCGCCGCGATCGCCGCGCGCGCGCACGCGACCAGCCGCTCGGGCGACGCCGGCGCGACGCCGCCGTGATGGACGTGGATCCCGCGCACGCGCCCGCCGCCCGCGCGGACGATCGCGCGCGCTTCGTCGATCGTGCGCACGCCGAACCGGCTCGTGCGACGGCCGCTGCCCTCGAGCACGCCGCCGACCGCGTCGTCGCCGGGCACCAGGTGCGATGCGGCGAAGCGCACCGCGAGGTTCGGCGCGCTCGGGAGATCCTGCGCGTGCTCGCAGCTGATCCACGCACCATCGGCGTGGGCGACCGCGAGCGGATCCGTGATCGAGATCATGCGCGCGCCGCACGCGACCGCCGCGCGCGCCTCGGCGTCGCTGCCCGCGTCGAGCCCGTCGAGCCGCGCCGCCGCGAGGCGCCACACGCGCTCGTCGGTGAACGACTTCATCGCGAACAAGACGCGCACGTCGTGACGCCGCGCGCACGCTGCGGCCTCGCGCAGGTTGCGATCGATGATCGCCAGATCGTAGATCAGCGCCGGCCCCGACGAGGATCCGCGCGACTCGATCGCCGCGCGCACCTCCGATCGGATGGGGAACGTCCTCGTCACTTTCGGGATGCTATCGTGAGCGCGATGCGGCGCGTGTGGATCGTGCTCGGGGTGGTCGGCCTCGCCGCGCGCGCGCACGCAGAGCCGATCCGGATCGCGTACGACGCGCCCGCCGGCTGCCCCGACGCCGCCGCGTTCGAGGCGAGCGTGCGCGAGCGCGAGCCGAGCGTGCCGATCGATCCGAGCGCGGCCCGCACGTTCGAGGTGCGCGTGACGGCGGGCGCCGACGGGTTCGTCGGTGCGCTGACGACGCCGGATGCGAAGACGTCGCAGATCGATGCGCCGCGCTGCGATGACCTCGTGCTCGCGCTCGCGTTCATGACGGCGCTCGCGATCGGCACCGACGCGCACGATCATGCGGCGCCTCCGCCACCTCCTCCTCGACCGCCACCGCCGGCGCCGAGCCTCCCGTGGCGGCTGAGCGCGATCCTCGCGCCCGAGGTCGAGCTCGGTGTCACGCCCGACGCACTACCCGCCGCGTCGATCGAAGCGCGCGTCGCGCGCGGGAGCCTCCACGCGGATCTCGGCGCGATCGCCGGTCGCGACACGACCTCGACCAAGGCCGGCGACGCGCGCTTCACCTGGCTGGTCGGCCGCGCGTCGGGATGCTGGACCGCGCTCGACCGCGCGATCGCGCTCGACGCCTGCGCGCACGTCGAATTCGGCATGCTCGAGGCCGCCGGCGTCGACGTGGTCCGAGCGCAAGACGTGCGCCGCTCGTGGCTCGCCGCCGGCGCGCACCTCGCCGCCCGCTACGACCTCGGCGCCAAGGTTTTCGCCGAGCTACGCGCCGGCGCGTCGGCGCCGTTCTTCCGCGACCGCTTCTCGTTCGCGCCCGACGTCTTCATCCACCAAGCGGCGTCGATCACACCCTGGTTCGGCGTCGGGGTGGGCCTGCGTTTCCGGTGATCAATCGCCGCCGGCTCGGCCATCCTAGCGGTGCCGTGCTCGCGCGCGCGTTCCCGCACTCCGCCGCCCGCGCCGATGATCTCGCCGTGACCGACGAACAACGCCTCACCGCGATGTTCAACGCGCACTTCGACTTCATCTGGCGATCGTTGCGACGTCTCGGCGTCGCCGCGGCCGCGGTCGACGACGCCGCGCAAGAGGTCTTCGTCGTCGCGTCGCGCAAGCTGCGCGAGATCGAAGCCGGCAAGGAGCGCGCGTTCCTGTTCGGCACCGCGGTGCGCGTCGCGAGCGATGCGCGGCGCAGCGCGCGGCGACGCGGCGACAAGGTCTCGGACGACGCGGCGCCCGAGACGGCCGATCCCGCGCCCGCCGCCGACGA
>DATJIA010000392.1:0-22663 GCA_035493675.1 Kofleriaceae bacterium
TAGATGACGGTGCCGGGTTGGGCGGTGAAGGCCATCTCGACGTAGAAGTGGAAGGCGGAGATGACCTTGGAGTCGGTGAGCTTGAGGCCGAGCTCGTCGATGAGGCGGCAGGAGGCGAATTGGGAGATCGCGAGCTCCCAGTCGCCGTGGAGGAAGCCGGCGCCGTTGAAGGCGGTCATCTGGTTGGGCGACTCGACGATGGCTTGGTAGCAGGCCTTGGTGCCGTCGGCGATGTCGCGGAACTGCTTCAGGTAGACCATCGGGACGTCGAGGTGGATGGCGTCTTTGAAGAGGGTGTAGAGGAGTTGGAGAGTCGGTTCGGGGAAGGTGTGATCCTTGAACTCCTTCAGCATCGCGGAGATCATGGCGAGGCCGAGAGAGCCGATCGATTCGAACTCGCGGATCAGGTTGCCCCAGGGTGAGCCGTCGCGGCGGGCGGCGGTGACGAGGCGCTGCCATTGGTATTGAGACGCGGGGGCGCCGGGCGGACCGAACTCGGGGACGACGAGCGCGTCGAGCGTGAAGGCAGACGGATCCGTCGGAGAAGTAGGATTGACGAGCTTGCCGACGCCCTTGGGATAGCCGAAGACTTCGCGGCCGGCTTGTTGAGGTAGGTAGTCGTCGACCCAGAGATAGGGAATGAAGAACGCGGGGCGCTCGGCGTGGAAGCCGGAGGCGTCTTGGCGGCCGGCGATCACCGGGATCCAGAAGCCGAAGTCCTTCTCGTTGAGCCAGGCGCGCGGCTCGACGGGCGCCATCGGCCCCATCGTCGCGCAGACGTAGGACAAGAAAGGTCCGAGGGGGCGATAGACAACCGGGCCGCCGAGGTTGAGCTGCTGATCGCAAATGCGCTGCAAACGATCGAGCGAGGCCTCGAGCACGAAGTTGTACATCGTGACGTTCTGCGCGACGTACGGCTGGAGCGGCGTGTTGTTGCCGTCGATGTCGATGTAGCGGCCGCGCGGCGGGCGCGGCGGCGTCGGCGGAACCGGAGGCAGATCGCCGCCGTCCGGAAGATCATCGCCGACGATCACCGCGGGGTAGCCGCACATCGCGCGCGAGGCGTGCATGCCGGACATGACCGCCGCCTCGACGCAGCCGGAGCTGATCGCGGTGAGCGTCCAGTCGCCGCTCATCACGAGGTTGTGATAGCCGGTCTGCGCGGAGCACAAGCGCGAGTGCACCGAGCCGGGCACCGACATCACATATCGATCCGATGGATTCCAGCAGCCGACCCAATATTGCGACTTCAAACGATCGCGGCCGACGCCTTCGCCGACGAGCATGTCCCAATTCAAAGACCCGGAGTTGGAGTCGAGCGCGTACGGCCAGAGGCCACCGACGTGGAGATCGAACCACTCGTTGACGTTCTTGGTGACGCGCTCTTGTTGCTGGAACGGATACTGCCAGTCGCTGCGCGGCGGCGTCGCGGGCGGACCGTGGTCCGGAAGCTGCGAGCACAGATACGTGATGTTGCCGACGGTCGCGGGCGGCCACGACTCGCGCGGGATCAAGTGGCTCATGTCCGACAGCGTGTCGAACGGCTCCTTGTACGTGCCGATCACCGGGCGCGGGCCGCAGCCCCAGCCGATGATGTCGTAGTCGGGGCGCAGCCAGATCTGCGCGCCTTGCGTCTGCGTCACCTGAACGTCGGCCACCATGCGCGCGAACGCGGGCGTCTCGTCGATCAGCTGCTTGCAGACGTAGGGATACGCGCCGATCGAGATGCCGAGCACGACGTCATCGAAGTCCACCCCGCGGCGAAGCGTGCGGGTCGAAACGTTCGGCCACCGGTTCCACCAGTTCTCGAGGTTCTCGCCGGACCGCTCGAGCTCGCCGCCTTGATCGAGCTGGTCGAACAAGGGCGTCGACGGCCAGCAGGGCAGGCCCTTCACCGGATAGAGCGGCTTGTACTCGCCGCCGCCCTTCACCGTCGCCTGCACGCCGATCTGGATCGAATCGATCACGCGGTTGCCCGTTTCGTCGCGCCCGGTGCCGAGCTCCTCGACCGAGTTGAAGAACTCGAACTTCACGCCGCGCCGCGAGAGCACCTCGTAGAACGGGGCGAAGATCGTGTCGCCCATGCCCGCCTGCATCTCCCACGCGAACGCGCCCTTGTAGCCGATCACCAACCGCAGCGTGTAGTGCAGGCACGTGCCCGCGCCGACGCCGGACCAGCGCTGGAAGACGACCTCCGAGAGCAACAAGATCGGCGGCGACTCGACCGACGCGCGATCCGCGCCGTGCTTCATCAGCCAGTCTTCGAAGCGGACACCGTCGATCTTGAACCAGTCGACGGGCGGGATGATCAGATGATCCTCGAGCATGCCGACCGCGACCGCGATCGCGAGATCGAGGCAGATCAGCGCGCGGCGGATGTCGATCGACACGCGAGATTCGTCACTCCAGTGCTTCTTGAGCCACTTGATGAACTCGCGCAGCAAGAACACGAGCAGCTTGTGATCCAGCGACGAGTGGTTGCGCGGGTCGGGATCGATCGCCTTCGCGTGGTGATGCGCGGCGTGCAGGAACGTGTTCTCGATCAGCGTCTGCGGGCCCTCGCCGAACAGATCGCTGATCGCGTGGATCACGTGGCGGAGATCGAGCGCGGCCGCCTCGGTCGCGCCCAGCTTCTCCGACGCGCGCTGCACGGTCGCGCCGAGCCGCTGCTCGGTCACGCTCGCGTGCGCGGGCGACGCGTTCGACTTCTCGAACATCTCCTTCGCCCAGCCGAGGATGATCTGCAGCATCTCCCACGGCGTCGGGTTCTCCGTCGTACCGCCCGGCACGCCGTCGTTCTGCGGGAAGTCGAACTCCCACGGCACGGTCTGGCCGTCGATCTGCTCCTCGAGCACGAAGTAGCTCTGCGGCTTCCACGCGTCGCTCCACTTCGCGAGCGGCACCTCGGGGTTGCGCCCGAGCTCGCCGTAGAGGCGCTGCATCGTCGCGAACGCGTTGTCGTAGAACCCGAAGAACATGTGGAGCCCGTGCTCCTCGATGCGATCGTGGTTCTTCAGGTTGCGGCCGCTCGCGCCCTTGCCGCCGAGCCGCCAGCCCATCTGGTAGACGGTGACGTCGTAGCGGTCACGCCATCCCGGAAAGCTGGTGAGAAAGAACGTGGTCGTCATCGCGCCGACTCCTCCACCGAGGACGGCGACCTTCTTCTTGGACACGAGCTACCCCCTTAACGTGCGCGTTTCGTCTGTTCGAGATGCCACTGGCACCCGAGTCGCTCGAAGATCCAGGCGGCGTGCGCGGTGTGGCGCGGGTCGATGTAGCGACCGGCGAGCCACGAGGCCTGCGCTTCGTCGTACGGCATGGCGAGCTTGCGCGACAGCGCGATCGCGCGCTCGAAGCCGCGCGCGGCGCGGCGCGTCTCGCCGTCGAGCGCGTGCAGCTGCGCGCGATAGCGTTGGTACGCGGGCCCCGCGAACGGGAAGAGGATCGAGAAGCGGCGCAGATCGCTGACCGCCTTGCGCGCGAGCGGCATCACCGACGCGTCGCGCGCGGCGAGCTCGAGGTAGCCCTCGGCGCAGCCGACGTAGCCGAGCACGGTCGAGTAGACGACCGCGCGCGACTTCTTGATCCGCGACGCGGTGTCGTCGGCGGCCGCGCGCGCCGCGCTCCAGTCGCCGCGGCGCGTGTGGATCAGCGTGTACAAGCCGCTCGTGATGATCTGCGAGGCCGCGTCCGACAGGGTGTCGAGCAGCGCGCGCGCTTCGTCGAGGCGCGGCAGCGATTCGTCGAAGCGGCCCTGCGCGATCATGCCCTTGCAGCTCGCGTACAAGCCCCACGCGACGTGCTGGAGGTTGCGGCGCGCGCGCGCGGCGCGGAGGATCTGCTCGAAGCCGCGGATCGACTCGTCGAAGCGGCCGATGTAGAAGCACGCGTTGGCGAGCGACGTGAGGTGGTGCTCGGCGTTGGTCGGATCGCCGGCGTCGCGCAGCGCGGCGAGCGCGGTGCGGTTCAAGCGCTCGGCGTCGGCCCAGTGCGCGAAGCCGACGTGATAGAGCGCCTCCATCAGCGACGCGAAGTGACCGCCGGGCTCGTCGCCGGTCTCGCGCGCGGCGTCGTAGGCCTTGTCGAAGTAGAAGCGCGCCTGACCGTGCAAGCGCGCGAAGCCCGCGGTGTAGCCGAGCCACGCGTACGGCGACGCGACCTTCATCGCCGGCGACGCGGTCTCGATCTCGTTGACCGACAAGAGCGACATCGACACGACGCCGACCATGTCGTCGACGAAGAAGTAGCGCCACGCCATCACCGACGCGGCGAGCGCGACCTCGCGCAGGTCGTCGCGGCTCGCTTCGTCGGCGACGATCGCGGTGCCGCGGCCGAAGCGGTGCAGCGCCTGGCGGCCGGTCATGCGCAGGAGCGAGCCGATCCAGCCGCGCTTGGTGGTCGGCATCGAGCGGCCGAGGCGGCGCATCGCCGACAGCGACGCGTCCTCGCAGCCGGCGAGATCGCCGAGGTTGAAGCTCGCCTCGCCGAGGCGTCGCTCCCAGCGCGCGCGCCGGCGCGGATCCGCGACCAGCCCGCGGCGATCGTCGATCGCGATCAGCTTCTTGTAGTGATCGATCGCCTCCGTGTACATCGCGAGGCCGAGCGCGCGCTCGCCGGCCTTGTCGAGGAACTCGATCGCGGAGTCTTCGAGGCCGGCGCTCAGATAGTGATGCGCGAGCGCGGCGTAGTGGCGCGCGCGCTCGGGCTCGGCCCAGCGCGCCTCGATCGCGCGCGCGGCGGCGGCGTGGCGCGCCTTGCGCTCGAGATCGTCCTGGCGCTCGAGCGCGATCTCCCACAGCTTGTCGTGGACGAAGCGGAGGCCGCCGGTCTCGGTCGGCTCGAGCACCTGCCGCGCGATCAGCTCCGCGACGCCCTCCATCGCGAGGACGTCGTCGAGGCGCGCGGTGTCGCGCAGCACGTCGGCGTCGAGCTCGCGGCCGAGCACGCTGCCGCACGCGGCGAGGGTGCGCGCGATCGGCGTGAGCCCGTCGAGGCGGCGGCCGATCAGCTCGCGCATCGTCAGCGGCAGGTGGAGCGCGTCGAGATCGCCGGTGTCGAAGATCGCGCCCTCGGAGCCGAGCCGCAGGCGGCGGTTCTCGGTGCGGCGGATCAAGCCCTCGGCGGTCGCCGTGCGCAGGTACTCCGCGACGAAGAACGGGTTGCCCTCGCTGTGGCGCGCGAGGAACTTCACGAACGGCGGCGGCGGCGCGTCGATCGCGAGCATGTCGCAGATCAGCGAGCGCACGATCGGCTCGTCGAGCTTGCCGACGACGACCTCGCGCGTGTACGGGCGCGCGCCGAGCTCCGCGATCGCGGCGGTCGCTTCCTCGATGCGATAGGTGCCGAGCACGAAGACGCGCTTGCCCGCGAACCAATCGTCGGCGAGCGCCGACAAGAAGCGCATCGTCACTTCGTCGGCCCACTGCAGATCGTCGAGCAAGAGGAAGACCGGCTTGGTCGACGCGAGCGCGGTGACGGCGGACGCGAGCGCGGCGAGCAGGCGATCGCGCGCCGCCGGTCCGTAGAGCGGAGGCGGCTCGGGATACGCCGCCATGCCGGGCAGGTCGCCGATCGGCGGCCAGTGCGCGGCGAGGATCTTGCCGTGGGGCCCGAGGATGCGCTCGGTCTCCTCGATGCCGCCGGCGGTGCAGCGATCGACGAGCGCGTCGAACAGGCGCGCGAGCGGAGCGAGCGGCTCGCCGACCGGCGCGCACGTGCCCGCGATCAATTGCATGGAGGTCGCGCGGCGCGCCGCCTCCATCGCGAGGTACGTCTTGCCCATGCCGCTCTCGCCGGCGATCAGGACGACGCCGCCCTTGTGATCGTGCGACGCGGCGTGCGCGGACTTCGACAACAGCTCGAGCGCGGCGTCGCGGCCGGCGAGGGCGGGGCGATAGACGTACGCGCGCGCGCGCGCGACCGGCATCGGCTCGACGGGCAGGACGCCGAGCCCGTCGATCGCGTAGATCGCGTCGAGCGCGTGGCCGATACGATCGCGCGGCCGCTTCTCGAGCAGCGACAGCACCAGCGCGTCGAGCCCGCGCGGGCAATGCTCGACCAGCTCCGACGGCGCGAGCGCGGGCATCGACAGGTGGTGCGCCATCACGACCGACGCGGTGCCGACGAACGGCGGCCGCCCGGTGATCAGCTCGTACAGGAGACAGCCGAGCGCGTAGAGATCGGCGCGCGAGTCGACGAGATCGGCGCAGATCTGCTCGGGCGCCATGTACGCGGGCGTGCCGACGACCTCGATGCCCTCGTCGACGACCTCGCGACCGATCGTGCCCGCCGATCGCCACGCGAGGCCGAAGTCGAACAGGACCGGCTCGTCGCCCTGGCGCAGGAAGACATTCTGCGGCTTGAGATCGCGGTGGATGATGCCTTCGCCGTGGATGAACGCGAGCGTGCCGAGCAGGCGCCGCACGATCCGCAGCACGCGCTCGAGCTGACCGCCGGCGACGTTCACGCGCGGCGGCGGCGCGTCGGCGATCGCCTGCGCGGTCGCCGCTTCGGGGCGCTTCACGATCGGCACGGTCGCGATCGCGTCGCTGCCGCCGCGGGAGATGTGCGTGTTCGCGAGGCCGAAGATGTCGCCCCACAACGAGTCGCGCAGCGCCGCGATCGTCGTGCCCTCGAGCAGCTCCATCGCGTACCACGGGCGGCCGCTGTCGACGCCGCTCGCGAGCACGCGCACGACGCCGGGATGCGCGAGCCGCTCGAGCGCGTGGATCTCGCGCCGGAGCACGGCGAGGAACATCGTGTCGACGATCGGCACCGTCTTCACGGCGACGCGATCGCCGCGATCCGATCGCGCGCTGTAGACCACGCCCATGCCACCCTCGCCGAGCACGCCGGTGACTTGGAACGGTCCGACTCGAGCGGGCAACTGCTCGAACGGTTGTGTCATTGACCCCCGCGCGCATCGTACTCCAGTCGATCGGTCCTTCGCCCGTCGCTACCCCATCGTTCAGCGTGAGGAACCCCGGCCCGACCAATGGGCACAAGCGATGCACTTCATCGCGGCATGCGGACCCTCCTGATCATCGCCGCGGTCTCGGCACCCGTCGCGGCGTGGGCTCAAGCGACCCCGGCGGCGGTGCCCTTCACCTGCGAGTCCGTCGCAATCGTCCCCAACGAGATGCACAGCACCGCGCCGCTGATGCAGGCGCGCATCTCGATGGCGAGCTGCGCCGCGGAGGCGCGCATGGGCGCGCTCACGCTCGTCGACGACGACGTCTCGATGCAGCTGCTCGCCAGCTCGATCGAGCCCAGCCTGGCGACCCTCGACGACGTCGCCGCGAACGGCGATCCGCGCTGGCAGCTGCTCGCCGCCCACGCGCGCGCCGAGATCTACCTGGGCATGGTCGCGCGCATGCGCGCGACGATCCCGCCGATCCCGCCGGGCGAGCGCGAGCAGCTGCTCGTGAACGACCTGGCGGATCGCGCCGAGCGCCACGCGGTGCTCGAACCGAAGCTGCGCGCGTGGATCGACCAGGCCGATCGGAACCTGCGCCTGACCTTGCAGATCGCGAACGCGAGCGCGAGCGCGATGCAGGACGACGCGTGCGCGATCGCGGCGCGCGACGCCCAGGAACAGCTCGCGATCGCGAGGACGCCATGAAGGATCGCCTGATGAGCGGCTTGTTCGGCCTGGCCGGCGGCGTCGCCGGGCTGGTCGCGATGAAGTACGCGATGAAGCTCGCCGCCAAGGCCGGGCTCGAGGCGAAGCAGGCGCCGGAGCCGCCGCGCCCGGCTGCGCAGCGTTACGAGGCCGCGCTCGGCGGTGAGAAGCCTGCGAGCGCCGACGAGGGATCGAAACGCTCCATGTCGCTGGTCGGCACGCAACACGAGCCGAACGAGCAGGCGCCGGCCGCCGTCGGGCGAATCCTCTACGAGAAGATCCGCGGGCGCGCGCCCGACAAGCAGACGCGCGCGCGGCTCGGCACCGGCGTGCACCTCGGCTACGGGTTGATCATGGCGGGCCTCTACGGGCTCGTACGCGGTCGGCGCGACGGCCTCGACGCGCTCGGCGGGCTCGCGTTCGCGCTCGGCCTGTTCGTCCTCGGCGACGAGCTCGCGGTGCCGCTCCTCGGCCTCGCCGACGCGCCGACCGAGATGCCGCTGCGCGAGCACGGCAAGTACCTCGCCGCGCACGTCGCCTACGGCGTCGCGACCGCGGCCGCCGCGCAGGGCCTCGGCAAGCTACGCAACTAGCTTCGCCCAGCGCCGCACGCGATCCTCGATCGCGAAGCGCGTGCGCGGGCGCTGCACGCGCAGCCACGCGAGGCGCGCCTCGTCGGTCGCGAGCTGGCGCTTGTAGCGCGCTTCGCCGCCGAGGAAGTCGTAGATCGCGTGGCCGTCGCCGGCGGCGCGCTCGATCGCGGCCGCGTGGCAGACGTAGCCGGGCTTGACGTGCGGATCGCCCGAGCGCGCCAGGCCCGATTGATAGAACAGCACGCGGCCGTTCTTGACGAGGTTGTACAAGCAGCCGACGGTCGCGCCGCCGGCGGTGACGCGCACGAGCTGGATCTCGCCGTGCGCGAAGCGCTTGTCGATCAGGCGCCGGTGGAACGCGTCGAACCAGCGATCGGCGAACGCGCCCGGCTCGCCGCGCGCGACCCACGACGCCTGGTGGAGCGCGACCAGCTCGTCGTAGATCGCGTAGGCGCGATCGAGATCGGCGGCGACCTCGAGCTCGATCGATCCGAGCGTGCGGCGCGCGCGTCGCAGCTGCGCGCGCGTCGAGCTGCCGAGCAGCGACACGTAGCCTTGCGCCGCCGCGCGCACGCGCGCGAGATCGACGTACGGCGAGCTGACCTCCTTCTCGATCCGCACGCGCTCGTCGCGACCCGGCGCGGCGAACGCATCGGCGGCGACGCCGGGCAGGAACAGCTCGTCCCAGTCGCCGGGCAGGAGATCCATGATCGACGCCAGCGCGAGCGGCTCGCCGAGCACCGCGTTGTGCTCGATGCACAGCTCGTCGAGCTGCGGCACGCCGGTCGCGTTCAGGAACAGCGAGCGGCTCGGCAGCACGCGGTGCCGCACGCGCAGCTTCTTGCCGACGAAGAACGCGGCCGCGGGCGCGCCGCCGCGCGAGACGATCGCGAGCTTCGGCGCGTCGGCGCTCGGCACCGACGCGAGCCAGTTCTCGATCCAACCCCAGGTCAGGAAGAACGACGGTTGCGCCTTCGCCTCCAGCTCGCGCCAGGTGGCCTCGACACGCACATCGTAGGGCTCGACGAGATCCAGCGAGAGATCGTCCATTCGTCGGGCGCGAATGCACGCGGTGTTCCGCAGGGCCGCGCGATGAGTTTCGGGGCGATGGCCGGCAGTGGGGTCGCTCGTCCCCGCGCGCGTGGTCGCGTGCAGCCCCAGCGGGATCAGGAGGACGCGAAGGAGCGCGATGAGGATTGCGTACATCGTTCGCCGACGAGCAAGTAGGTCTGCATCGTGCCCTTGCCCTTGATCTCGATCGGGCTGCGCGCCTCGAACTCGAACTCGTCGCGCAAGAGCTCGTAGGTGGCCTGCGTGACGTGGATGCGGCCCGCGACGCCGTGTGACTCCATTCGGCTCGCGGTGTTCACCGTATCACCCCACAGATCGTAGATGAACTTCTTCCGCCCGATCACCCCGGCGACGACCGAGCCCGTGTTGATGCCTACACGGATGGTGAGGTCGGTGCCCTGTCGCTTCGCGTACGCGTGCAGCTCGCCGAGCATGTCGATCGCCATGCGCGCGATCGACTCGGCGTGATCGGGCCGCGGATCGGGGATGCCCGACACGACCATGTACGCGTCGCCGATCGTCTTGATCTTCTCCAGCCCGTGCTTCTCGGCGAGCTGATCGAACGCGGAGAACAGCTCGTCGAGCATCGTGACCAGCGCCTCGGGCGTCGTGCGCGACGACAGCGCGGTGAAGCCGACGATGTCCGCGAACAGCACGCTGACCGCCTCGAACTTGTCGACGATCACGCCGTCGGAGGTCTTGAGCCGCTCCGCGATCGGACCCGGCAAGACGTTGAGCAGCAGCCGCTCCGACTTCTGTTTCTCGTCGGCGAGCTGCTCGGTGCGCACCTCGACCAGGTGCTCGAGGTTGTCGCTGTGCTCCTGGATCGTCGCCGCCATCTCGTTGAAGTTGGCGCCGAGCTGGCCGATCTCGTCGCGCGATCGGATCGTGGTGCGCGCCGCGAAGTCCTTGTTCGCGAAGCGCGTGACCGTGGTCGACAGCGCGGTCAGCGAGCGCGTGAGCACGGTCGACAGCGTGATCGAGACGAGCAGCGCGATCGCGAGCGCGATCAGCGAGATCTCGAGCGCGAGGCGGCTCGCGCGATCGAGCGCGCTGATCATGTTCTTGTCGGTGATGTCGACGCCGAGCACGCCGGTGCAGTGGCCCTTGGTGCCGCCGATCGGGAAGTAGCCCGACACCGAGTAGACGTCGAACTCCTTGTCGTAGACGAAGTCGGGCTCGAGCTGCGGCGTGCAGTCGAGCAGCGCTTGCTTGAGCAGCGGGATCTCGGAGACGTCGTAGGGCTGGTTGAAGTGCGAGATCTCGCCCTTGTAGTCGGGATCGATCGCGTCGGCGTCGGCGATGTAGCGCGGGTTGTTCGGGTCGTCGGTCGGGATCAGCAGGTACGTGTAGCGGATCAGATCCGGCTCGGTCCCGCGGATCACGTTCAGCTGATCGAAGAGCACGCGGTAGTCGGGCGACGCGTGCTCGAACGACGACGAGTTCTTCTCGTCGAACTCGCCGCCGATCTGCGCGGCGAGGTTCGCGTACGCGCCCTTGTCGACGATGCGCGAGCCGATCAGCGCGATGTCGCGCAGGCGCGTCTCGAGCTCGGAGCGCAGCTGCCGCTTGATGAACGTGTACAGGAAGTACGTGAGCAGCACGCTGATCAGCGCGCTCACCAAGAAGAAGGCGATCGTGACCTTGCGTCGGAGACGCATCTATCCCCGAGCAGGATACGCCACCGTGCTACCGTCGTGCCATGAGGGCTTGGTGGGTCATGCTCCTCGTCGGATGCGGGCCCATCGCGGCGAAGGCTCCGCCTGCGCCGGCACCGGCGCCGCAGCAAGAAGAGCTGGTCTGCGCGCGCTACGGCTACCAGGTCCTGCTGATCGACGACACCGACGCCAACACGATCGCGCACCAGGACTACGAGAAGGCGTCCTCGGCCAAAGACGATCGCGAGGCCGCGCAGCACTTCCTCGACTGCGCGCGCCGCTTCCTGAACACCGACGACACCTACGACGCGCGCGTCTGCTACTACGACGCGATCTACGCCTTCGCCAACGCGAACGCGCTCGAGCACGGCGGCAAGGACGCGATGCTCGCCGCCGCCGCCGCGGACGCGCGCAACGGCGAGTACATCAAGACCGAGCTCGCCGGCGTGAGCGACTGCAAGTAGCTCACGTCTTCGTGCAGACCGACGGCGCGCCGACGCAAATGTAGCCCGGCTCGACGCGGCAGTACGAGGTGCAGCCGTCGCCCGACGTGGCGTTGCCGTCGTCGCAGCTCTCCCACGGTGTCTTGCGCACGCCGTCGCCGCAGCTCTCGAGCACGCAGCCGCTCGAGCAGCCGTCGCCGTCGGTCAGGTTGCCGTCGTCGCACTGCTCGATGTTCGAGTTCCACACGCCGTCGCCGCACATCGGCGCCTTGCAGTTGGTGTTGCACTCGCGCGCGTTGACGACCGTGTCGCACTGCTCGTTGGCGAGCGGGTTGACGTGGCCGTCGCCGCACGCGGCCATCGTGCAGTCGCTGTCGCACGCGGCCGTCTCGCCCATGCCGTCGCACTCCTCGCCGGAGTCGACGTTGCCGTTCCCGCACAGATCGCTCATCCGCACGATGCCGGTGATGATGGCGCCGCTGCCGTTGGGGAAGCCGCTCCGGCGCAGGTGGCCCTGTCCGTAGTTGGTCGGATCACGCACGGTGATCACGAGGAAGACGTACTCCTCGCCCTTGGTCATGAGCGCCGCCGGGATCAGCACGCTCGTCTGGTCGGTGACCACGCGGCCGGTCTCCGTGTAGAGCGTGTTGCCGAGATCGTTGTACGCGTGGAAGACGCGGACCTGGTAGCTGCTCGCCGATGGGACCGCGTCCCACGTCATCGTCACCGGCTTCATGCCGTCGAAGGGCACCGCGCCGCCGTCGATCAGATCGAGCGCCCCGATCCTCACGTGCGCCGGCGGGTGCGTGTACGGCTCGGCGCCGTAGTTGGTGGTGGCGTTGAGGTTCGCCGAGTTGCCGTACGACGCGGCGCCGACGCTGGTGGCGCCCGACGCCTTGAGGAAGCGGTAGTGCACGATCTGGTGCTGGATCAGATCCGGCCAGTCGGACGGATACGGATCGCCGTACATCACGTTGTTGAAATGGAGCTGATCGATGAAGCCCGGGATCGACGGGAGCTGCAGCGAGACGATGCCGGGCCCGATCGGCACGCCGTACGGCACCGCCTTCGCGGTGACGCGATAGAGCGTGAGCGTCTCGAGATAGAAGTGGCCGGCGTCGCCGAACGCGGTGCGGAGCGACGGCAGATCGATGAAGGCGTTCTGCGTCTGATCGATCGTCGCGTGCGTGAACGCGCCGTTCAGATCGCTCTGCACGCCGTCCTGCTGCATCACGCCGGTCGACGTGTAGAGATCGACCAGGCGGGTCGCCTGGGTGACGAAGCCGGAGCCGCCGCTGTCGACGACGTTGAACTTGGTGGTGTGGGCGATCGAGAGATCGTCGCCTTTCGACGCGTCGAGGAGCCGCGGCGTGCCGCCCGCGGGATCGTAGACGTACCCCGCCTTCCAGTCGAAGGTCGACGCGTTGAGCGAGGTCGCGCCCTTCGCCGGCTGGTTCGTGAAGGTCGTGGTCTTGTCGATCTGCACCTCGCTGCCGTTGCCGAACGAGTCGGCCCACAGCTCGTCGCCGGTGCTCCAGGCGGTCATGTCCGACAAGGTCATGCCGATCGGCGACGTGTTCATCGTCGGTACGCCGTCGGGGCGCCCGACCGTGACGAAGCCGAGATCGAGATCGTGCCGGGTCGCCACGTAGTACTGCGGGAACGGCAGCGACGAGGATTGCAGCTCGAGCAGGAACGTCGCGCCGTCGGGCACGTCGGCGACGGTGATCGTCCCGTCCTTGGTGCCGGTCGCGTGGATCGTCCGGAACCCGGACGGTTGCGAGTCGTCGACGACGAGGACGTCGATCGTGTACTTGGTCAGATCCTCGTTCGCCATCTCGGCGGTGCCGTCGGCGTGGACGTAGGTGATGACCGAGCTCGCGACGACCGTGTTGGGCGGCGCGTCGACGGTCGGCAGCGGCGCGTCGACGTTGCCGGCGGACGTGTGCACGTCGCCGATGCCGAGGATCGCGTTGCAGCCGCTGAGGAAGATCGAGGTGACGACGAGAGCGCGCATCATTGCCTCGTGCAGGTGGTGGGCGTCATCGACGTATCGCAGGTGAAGCCCGGCTCCTGCTGGCAGCGCGGGCTGCAGCCGTCGCCGTAGTCCGGGTTGCCGTCGTCGCAGCTCTCGAACGGATCGAGCTTGCCGTCGCCGCAGCGCTCGAGCTTGCACCCGCTGCTGCAGCCATCACCGCTCGACGTGTTGCCGTCGTCGCACTCCTCGGCCCAGTAGTTCTGGTGGCCGTCGCCGCAGACCGGATGCTTGCAGGTCGCGCCGTCGCAGGTCGGCGTGTCGTCGGTGCCGTTGTCGCACTGCTCGCCGGTGAACGTGTTGACGTGGGTGTCGCCGCACGTCGCCTTCGAGCAATCCGCGTTGCACGTCGCCGACGCACCCGCCGTGTCGCACTCTTCGCCGGAGTCGACGTTGCCGTTCCCGCACAGGCTCGACAACCGGATGACGTTCGTCGACGTACGCGCGAAGCTCCAGGGGAAGCCCATCTCGAGCAGATGGCCGCCGTTGTAGTCGCTCTTGTCCTGCACCGCGGCGATGCGGAAGTAGTAGAAGCCGCCGACCTCGAGCAACTGCGCAGGGATCGGCAACGACGTCCCCGACGTATGGAACGTGCCGAGGAAAACGAAGCCGCTCCCAGGTTGCCACTGGAGCAGGATCGCGAAGTACCGCGTCGCGCCCGCGACCGCCGTCCACGACAACACCGGCGCCTTGGTTCCGTCGAAAGGAACCGCGCCACCATCGGAGACGGCGACGCCGCTGAGCTGGAGCCCGGTCGGTGCGGTGATCGTGGGCGAGACCTTGTAGGCGTTGGTCGCGGTCGCCTCGATGCGGATGTAGTCGACCGACTGTCGGTATCCCTGAGTACCTGGGGGGCGGATCGCCCTGTATTGCCCGAACGTGCAGCTCATGAACTGCTGCCAGATCGCGGGCGCCGGGTTCCGGAATGCTTGTCCGGGCCACGCGAGGTTCGTCATGTCCGGCATCGTGCTACCGCCCATGTCGGCGACGAGCTCGCCGCCCCAGAGACCGCCGGTTCCCGGCGAGGCCCACCGCTGGCAGTCGATGGTCTCGTTGGTGTGGCGATCGCCGTGGCCGAGGGCCGCGCGCATCGCGCTCAGGTCCGCGCTCCACGACAGCGTGTTCGGCGACAGCGGCGCGGGGCTGAACGCGCCGGTGATCGCGAGCGGCGTCCCATCGCTCATTCCGACGTCGGTCTTGCGGAACGACTCGGTGATGTTGCTGTACGTGAAGCTGCGCCCGGTGGTGTCGGCGACCGGGACGAGCACCGCGTGATCGACGGTGAGATCATCGGCGGGCGAATCCATCACACCGGGCGGGCGCACGGACAGGCCGAGCTGGAACGACATGGTCTGTTCGCTCGACGTCGTGCGCCAGTCGAACGTCTCGCCGAGCGTGGTCGCGCCGACGGTCGGTGGCGGGAGCGTGCTCCCCGTCGTGACATACGCGGAGTCGCCGACGTTGATCCCCGAGATGTACACGCTGTCGAGCGAGTGCCACGGCGTCATCCCGGTGACGTTCAGCGTGACCTCGGAGTCCGCGGTGACGGGCTTCGTGGGTCGACCGCTCTGCGAGAAGCCGAGATCGAGCACGCGCTGATCGGTGAACCAGTAGCCGGGGAAGAACGCGTTGGGATCGGCGATCGACAGGTAGAACGACGCGCCGTCGGGAACGTCCGGGATCGCGAACGTGCCGTCCTTCTTGCCGGCACCGGTCTTGACCGCGAAGGTCATCGTCGTCGGGTCGTAGACGTATGCCTGAACGGTCAGCGCGCTGAGATCGAGATCGTCGTAGGCCGTGCTGTTGTCGTAGAGGAAGTGTCGGATGTGCGAGCAACCGACCACCGTGTTCGGCGTCGCGACGCCGCAGACCGGGACGCTCGCGTCGGGGCTCGCGTCGGGCGCGGCGTCGGGCGTCCCGCTCGACGTGTGGACGTCCCCGATGCCCAGGATCGCGTTACAGCCGCACAGCGTGATCGCGAGCGCGGCCGCGCGCATCAGAAGCGGCCCACCGCGGTGACGGCGAAGCCGTCGGGCGTCACGGTCGGCGTGATCTGGAGCGAGGTCTCGTCGGGCGAGGCGGTCTCGGCGTCGGCGTGCGACGTGAAGTACAGGATCACGCCCGCGGTGATCGCGGCGGCGCCGACGCCGACGAGCACGGTCGAGATCGTGCCGTTCGACTGCGCGGACTTCTCGGCCTTGTCCGCGGCGTCGGCGTTCATGGGATCGCAGTTGTCGATGCCGCCCGGGCCGCACAGGTTCTTCGCGTCGTTGTGCTTCGACATCGCGAGGTAGCCGAAGACGAGGCCGCCGACGGTGACCGCGGCGCCGCCGCCCGCGACGTAGAGGCCGAGCGGCTTGTGGCCGCCCTCGGGCGTGACCGTCGTCTGCACGCCGGGGCCGGTCGGCAACGGCTTCATGTCGTGGTTGTCGCCGGTGTGCATGTCGGACGGCGGGAGCTTCTCGAGCTCGGGCACCGTGACCTGCACCGTGCCGCCTTCTTGCTGGGCGGAGACCTTCACCGACCACGGCTTGTAGTCGTCGGCGACCGCGCCGATCTCGTACTCGCCGGGATCGACCGGCGACTCGATGCCGACCGAGCTCGACACGTCTTCGCCGTTGCGCGTGACCTTGAGGCCCGCGACCGGCGAGCGCACGCTGATCAAGAGCTTGATCAGGCGCGGCTGCAGCGCGGCGGCGTGCTTCTCGGAGTCGGCCTTGCGCGCGGCGTTCGCGTCGCGCTGCGCGAGCTCGCGGAACGACGCCCACGCCGACGCGAGCTTGCCCGCCTTCTCGTAGCAGGTGGCGAGGTTGTACTCGGTGCCGAGCTGCGGATCGTTGGCCTGGCTCTTCTCGAAGGCGACGCACGCCTCGGCGAACTTGCCGGCCTTCATCAGATCCTTGCCCTGCTGGAACGCGGCCTCGGCGGCGGCCTTGTCACCGGCGAGCGCGCGACCGGACAAGGAGCAAACGACGAGCGCGACGGCGACCCAAATCCGCATGGAAGTCATCCTATCACTCACTGGTTCGAGTAGAGGCAAATGAGCTTCGCGTACTGCGTGCACTGGTACGTGTACGCGTACTGGAACGCGGCCGGTGAGAAGTTCTGGATCATGTCCATCTTCGCGGTCGACGCGTTCGTCGTCCAATCGTTGCAGGTGTTGGCGCCGATCGTGTTCGGGTCGAGGCTGCCGAGCGCGAGGTTGTAACCGCCGAGGTACGTCTTGTCGGCGCCGACGTCGATCGGCGCGATCCAGCGCTTGGCCTTGTCGAACAGGTTGTCGCCGGCGACGTTCAGCGCGACGTCGTCGGCGCGCCTCCACACGTACGTCGAGTTGAAGCGCGACGCCGGCGCCATCGTCGACGTGCCGAGCAGCGCCTTGTAGAGATCGGGGTACTGCAGGCCGGCGGCGGTCGCCTCGCTCTTGCACAGCGCGTCGGCGGCGGCGAGCCCGGTCGCGGTGTCGAAGAAGCCCTTGGTGAGGAACGCGAGCGGGCTGCCGAGCGGCGGCGGCGACACCGCGTTCGTGTAGTCGGTCTGCATGCACGCGAGCGAGAACGTGCTCGTGCAGTCGGTGACGCCGAGCAAGAGCCAGTTGAACGCGCCGTACGACGGCGCGCCGAACGCGGCGTAGCCCGACGTCGACGTGTAGTCGGAGCAGGTCTCGCCGCTCGACTTGGTGCCGTCGCTGTTGCTGCCGGTGATCACCGACGTGCTCGTCAGCTGGCCGTTCTCGTCGTACTCGGGCGCGTAGAAGAGCTGACCGGTGGTCAGCGTGGTCGAGAGCTGATCGATCACGGGCTTGCCGTCGGTGCGGATCCAACCGCGCGCGTTGCCGACGCGCGACTTCGCGTCGACTGACGACGTCGAGAGGAACGCGACGAAGTGGCCGGGCAGGCCGGCGGCGGCCGCGCTCGACTGGCAGATGTCGTCGGCGCCGGCGAGACCGCCGATCTGCGTGACCGCGTAGCGCTGCGACGTGACGAACATCGTGTTGACCGGCGGCTTGAAGACCGCGGTGACGTTGCGCGCGGCGCTCATCGAGACGACGCACGTCGCGCTGTTGCCGCTGCAGTCGCCCTTCCAACCCTGGAAGACCGAGCTGCCGAGCGGCGTCGCGGTGAGCGTGACCGGTTGCGCCGCGCTGAACGTCTGCGCGCACACCGTGCCGCAGTTGATGCCGCTCGGGCTCGACGTGATCTTGCCCGACGCCGTGCCGAGGAACGTGTTCGCCACGGTCAGCGTGTTCTTGATCTGCGTGAACGTGATCGTCGCGTTGCGATCGACGTCCATCACGACCGTGCACTGCGTGCTCGAGCCGGTGCAGGCGCCGGTCCAGTCGATCGTGACCGCGGTGCCGGGCGTGGCGGTGATCGTCACCGACGGCGCGGGCCCGGTGCGCGTGTACGTGCCGGTGCAGGTCGCGCCGCTGCACGTGAGGCCGGTCGCGCTGATCGTGCCGGGACCGTCGCCCATGATCGAGACGGTGAGCGTGTGCTTGTCGCGGCCGGTGCCGCCCATCGAGACCGTCGCGCTGCCGCCCGGGTTCGCGGTCGCGACCAGCGAGAGCGCGAGCGGGCCGTAGGTCTTGGGCGCGAGCTGCACCTTGACCAGGCACGTGCCCGCGGGCGCGAGCGTGGCGTTCTTGCACGCGTCGGAGACGATCGTGTAGCTCGCGGTGTCGCCGGTGAACGACGTGCTGATCGATCCGGTCGTGCTGCCGCCGGTGTTGGTGAGCTTGAAGGTCGCGGTCGTCGAGACCTGACCGACGTCGATCGTCCCGAAGTCGTAGCTCGCTTGATCGAACGCGATCGCGCCGGGCGTGTAGCCGGTGCCGGTGAGCGTGCACGAGCCGGAGCCGCCCGGCGCGGCGGACGCGTCGAGCTTGGCTTGCTTCGCGCCGCTCGTCGTCGGCGCGAACGCGACGCGCACGGTGCAGCTCGCGCCGCCCGCGAGCTTCGCGCCGCTCGTGCAGTCGCCGGCGCCCGGCGAGACGATCGTGAACTGCGACGCGTCGGCGCCGGAGATCGAGAAGCCGAGCGGCCCGGTCGCGGCCTGGCCGCCGTTCGAGATCGTGCACGCCATCGGCACGCTGGTCGTGTTGATCGTCTGGCCGCCGAAGCCGAGCACACCGGTCGCGGCGAGGAGCGGCGGCGTGACGCCGGTGCCGGTGAGCGCGCCGCTCGCGGTGCCGCCCGGGCTCGCGCTGACGTTCAAGCCGGCGGTCTTGGCGCCGGTCGAGTCGGGCGCGAACTTCGCGCGGATCGTGCACGTCGCGCCGAGCGCGAGCGTGGTCGTGCCGGCGACGCAGTCGCTGCCGGTCGGCGCGAGGAGCGCGAACTGCGACGCGTCGGCGCCCGCGAGCGAGAACGTCAGCGCGCCGGTCGGCGTCGCGTTCGAGTTCGAGACGGTGAACGCGATCACCCCCGACGACAACCCCGTGCCGATCGATCCGAAATCGGCGCTCGCGGTGACGGTGATGCCGTCGATGCCGCCGCCGTCGAGCTGCGCGGTCGTCGATCCCGCGCTCGTGCTCGAGACCGTGAGCGACGCCGACTTCGCGCCGGGATCGTTCGGCGTGAAGTGCAAGCGCACCGCGCAGGTCGCGTGCGCGGCGAGCGTCGCGCCGTCGCAGTCGCCGCTCGCGTGCGGCTCGAGCACGAACTGGCCGGCGTCGGTGCCGCCGAGCGACACCGACAGCGCGCCCGACGACGATCCGCCCGTGTTCTCGACCGTGAGCGTCTGCGCCGCGCTCGATCCGAACACGACGATGTTGCCGAACGACTTGGTGTCGGGCGTGATCGCGAGCGCGCCGGGCGCGAGCGCGGTGCCCGACAAGGACGAGGTCGCGCCGCCCGTGATCGACAGCGTCGCGTCCTTCACGCCGGTGCCGCCCGGCGCGAACGACACCGAGACGTGACACGTCTCGCTCGGCGCGAGCGTCGTGCACGCGTTGTCGATCATGAACGACGACGCGTCGCCGCCGCCGAGCTGCGCCTCGATCGTCCCCGACGCGAGCGTGCCGGTGTTGGTGATCGTGAAGGTGTGCGAGCCCGGCGCGGCGCCGAGCACGACGTCGCCGAAGTCGAACGTCGTGGGATCGATCACGAGGACCGCGGCCCGCGTGTCGCCGTCGACGCCGGCGTCGGCGCCACCGCCGCCGGTCGAGGAGACCTCGCCGACGCCGAGGATCAGGTTACAGCCGCCGAGGGCGAGCACGAGGACCGGAGCCAACCGCATCGACAGCCCCAGTAGCAACCGGCGCGCCGTCCTCGTGTGCGCGGCGCCATGGGCTTAGGCCACTCGGGACCGTCACAGGTCGACACACGAGCAGACCGTGTGGCAACCTGCCGTCGTGACCCGAGCTCTAGCCTTGTCCCTCGTGTTGTTCGGCGCGTGCCACACCGACTCGAAGGTCAGCCCGTGGGCGACGCAGATCATCCCGCTGTCGAAGGGCGCGTCGTGGACGTACCGCGCGACGCTCACTCACTTCGACGAGATCCAGGCCAAGGAGACCTCGACGACGATCGAGTGGACGACCACGGTCGTCGACGTGATCCCCGGTGACGGCGTCACCGCGTACGTGATGAAGGGATGGCCGACCGATCTGATCGGCTCGAACGGCGCGAAGCCGGTGCCGAGCGAGAAGATCCTCCTCAAGTCCGAGGACGGCTTCTTGTGGGGCAAGGCGAAGGCCGCGAACGTCGAGCACGCGGAGGGCTGGTTCGCGACGCCGCTGCAGGACGGACAGAAGGTGTGTCCGGATCCGTCGCTGACCTACTGCTGGGAGGTCGCCGAGAAGGAGAACGGCTACCAGCTCGACTACCACGCGGGCCCCGAGGAGGAGTCGTACACGCTCGAGCCCGGGCGCGGCGTGACCCGCTACGACTACCAGCAGACCGGCACCACCGATCAAGTCGTCGCGGTCTTGAAGGATTTCACGCCGGGCGCGCCGCCCGCCGACGCGCCGAAGTAGCGCGTTACGTTTCTTCACACTCGCGCGCGATGCGCCGCAACACGCGGTGCGCACCCTCTTGGCAAGGAGGACACGATGATCGGACTTGCCATCGGAGCGGGAGCGCTCCTCGGATACGCGTTCATTCGGCATGCGCGCTGGCGGCATGCATATGCGTGCGGTGGGATGCATCACGGGATGGGTTGGCACGGCGGCTGGCATCACGGCGGCAATCCGTGGGGCGGCAACCCGTGGGCGATGCGTCGCTTCGGTCGCTGGCGCTTGTACGCGGCGATGAGCGCGCTCGATCTCTCGCCGGCGCAGGAGAAGCTCGTGCGCACCGAGCTCAACGCGATCAAGGAGCGCGCGCGGGCGCTGCGCCCGGAGCTGCGGCAGACCCGCGACGACGTCGGGCGCGCGATGGGCGGCGCCACCTTCGATCGCGGCGCGATCGACGGCGCGTTCGCGCGCCACGACGGCGCGCTCCGCGAGCTGCGCGGCGCGATCGGCGGCGCGCTCGAGCGGATCCACGCGGCGCTCGACGATCACCAGCGCGAGCGGCTCGCCGAGATGCTCGGCGGCGCGCGCCCCAGCGCCGGGCCCGGCGGCGGACCTTACCGGGTCTAAGCTAGAGCCATGTCGCTGCGGGTCCTGCTGATCGACGACGACGCGAGGCTCGCGGAGCTCTTGCGCGGGTACCTCGAGCCGCAACAGGTCGCGCTCGTCCACGCGGGCGGCGGCCAGGCGGGGCTCGCGGCGCTCGCGCAAGGCGGCTTCGACGCGATCCTCCTCGACGTCATGATGCCCGGCATGGACGGGCTCGAGGTCTTGCGCAAGCTGCGCGAGCGCCACGCGGTGCCGGTGATCATGTTGACCGCGCGCGGCGACGAGGCGGATCGCGTCGTGGGCTTGGAGCTCGGCGCCGACGACTACGTCGCGAAGCCGTTCTCGCCGCGCGAATTGCTCGCGCGGTTGCGCGCGGTCCTGCGGCGCGCGCAGCCCGGCGCGATCGCGGAGAAGCTCGCCGCCGGCGGGATCTCCGTCGACGTCGGGACGCGCGAGTGCTGGGTCGACGGCAAGCCCGTCGAGGTGACCGGGCTCGAGCTCGATCTGCTCGTCGCGCTCCTGCGGCGCGCGGGGCGGGTCGTGCCGCGCAGCGCGCTCTTGTCGGAGGCCGGCCGCGGTGACGTCGCGGTCGGCGAGCGCACCGTCGACGTCCACATCTCGCGCCTGCGCAAGAAGATCGGCGACGACGACGCGAAGCGGATCAAGACCGTGCGCGGCGTCGGCTACGTCCTCTCGAAGGAGGGCGACTCGTGAAGTTCGACAATCCCGACGATCTGCAGCGTCACTTCGACGAGCGCTGGCGGCGCCACGGCCATCGCGGTCCTCCGCCGTGGGTGCGCCGCAACCTGGTCGCGTGGTGGCTGCACCACCGCATGCGCAACCGCATGTTCGTGTGGTTCGGCGCGACGATCGTGCTCGCGATGTTCGTCGGCAGCTGGCTGCACGACAACGGGCACGGCGGCATGTGGCCGATGATCGCGGGCCTCTTCATCCTGTGGATGGCGACCGGCGCGATCGCGTTCCGCATCACGCGCCCGCTGGTCGACGTCGTGCGCACCGCGCGCGCGATCGGCGAGGGCGATCTGTCGCAGCGCGTGCGCGCGCGGCCGCGCGGCGATCTCGGCATCGTCGCCGCCGCGATCAACGAGATGGCCGCGCGCATCGAGAAGCAGCTGCGCGATCAGCGGCAGATGCTCGCCGCGGTCTCGCACGAGCTGCGCACGCCGCTCGGCCACATCCGCGTGCTGGTCGAGACCGCGCGCGACGCGCCGGGCGGCCCCGATCCGCGCGTGCTCGACGAGATCGAGCGCGAGGTGATCGAGCTCGATCGCCTGGTCGACAAGCTGCTCGCGTCGTCGCGGCTCGAGCTCGCCGTCGACAAGCGCGAGGTCGACATCGCGCAGCTCGCGCAGGTCGCGATGGACCAAGCGACCGTGCCGCGCGAGGTCCTCGAGTTCCGCGGCAACGCGGTCGCGGTCGCCGACGCGACGCTCGTGCGCCGCGCGATCGCGAACTTGATCGACAACGCGCGCGTGCACGGCGGCGGCGTCCGCGCGGTGCACGTCGAGCGGCGCGGCGACGAGATCGTCGTCGAGGTCGACGACCGCGGGCCGGGCGTGCCGGTCTCGGAGCGCGAGCGCGTCTTCGAGCCGTTCGAGCGCGCCGGCCGCGGCGGCTCGCTCGGCCTCGGCCTCGCGCTGGTCCTGCGGATCGCGAAGGC
>DATJIA010000393.1:0-17498 GCA_035493675.1 Kofleriaceae bacterium
ATGCACGTCGTGGTCGCGATCGACGGCGAGCTGCGGGTGCGCGCGGGTCGTGGCGCCTGGCAGCGCGCGGCGGGCGTCGTCACCGCGCCGGACGTCCCGCACGCGATCGACGCGCGCGGCGTCGAGGTCCTGCTCGTCTTCCTCGATCCGGAGAGCGACGCGGGCGCCGCCTTGCGGAGGGCGATCGACGGCGCGATCCGCACGATCGATCCGCGCGAGCGCGCGCCGCTGATCGAGCAGCGCGATCCGATCGCGATCATGCGCGAGGACGGCGCGGCGTGGACCGCGCGCGCCGCGGAGGCGCTGGGCGCGTCCGTCGACGCGCCGCGATCGATCCATCCGCGCGTGCGCGCCGTCTTGCGGCGCCTGCGCGCGCAGCCCGCCGGCGCCGACGTCTCGCTCGAGGCGCTCGCCGCCGCGGTCGAGCTCAGCCCCGGCCGCTTGATGCACGCGTTCACCGCGTCGATCGGCGTGCCGCTCCGGCCGTACCTCGCGTGGCTGAAGCTGCAGCGCGCCGCCGCGGGCATCGTCGCGGGGCGGCCGCTGACGGAGGTCGCGCACGCCGCGGGCTTCAGCGACTCCGCGCACATGAGCCGCACGTTCCGCCGCATGTTCGGCATGCCGCCGAGCGCGCTCAGAAGGCAGCCAGTTGATCCAAGCGATGGATCGCGGGCGGCACTAGGGTGACGTCATGAAGCTCGTCGCCTGGCAATGGTCGCTGTACCGGGACAACCACGCGAATCGCGCGAACCTCGTGATCCACGCGCTGACCAACCCGCTGTTCCTCGCCGGCACGATCGCGATCCCGCTCGCGATCGCCGCGCGCTGGTGGCTCGCGCCGCTCGGGCTGGTCGCGATGATCGCCGCGATCGCGCTGCAGGGCCGCGGTCACGCGCGCGAGGCGGTCGCGCCGGTGCCGTTCCGCGGGCCGACCGACGTCGTCGCGCGGATCTTCGTCGAGCAGTGGATCACGTGGCCGCGCTTCGTCGCGAGCGGCGGCTTCACGCGCGCGTGGCGAGCTCGAGCGGCGGCGTCCTGATCGCGATCGGTCCTTGATACGCGCCGCGGGTCGCCGTCTCCGACGAGCGCACCGCGCGCGCGAGCGCCGCGATCGCGTCGCCGCGGATCACGCCGCCGGTGATCGGCGTCGCGCCGTGATCGCCGCGCAGGTACGCGAGCTCGATGCCCGCCGACAGCTGCGCGGTGCGCGGATCGATCTCGATCCACGCGAACGACGCGACGTCGATCAAGGGCCCGCCCTGCGCGAGCGAGCTCGCGGGGGTCGCGCCGCCGTCGACGACCAGGTTGCGCACGCCGCCGTTCGGGCGCGCGCCGGCGAGCGCCGCCTCCCGCTGCGTGTACGCGACCTCGCGCGCGACGCCGCGCTCGACCAGCGTGAAGCGGCGCACCGGCTCGGCCTCGTCACCGACGGGCACCGACGCGAGGCCGAACGGCAGCGCGCCGTCGGAGACGATCGTGATCGGCTCCGCGACCTGCGTCGCGTCCTCGACGATCGGGTGACCGGGGCGATAGCGCGACAGGCCTTGGCGCACCAGCGCGGCGTCGGCCTGCGCCGCGAACGCGGCCCACACGCCGAGCGTGCCGTCGCACGGCGCGAGCGCGTCGAGCCGCATCACGATCGGGTACGCGCCCGGCACCGGCGCGACCGCGGCGGCGCGCGCGCCCAGCTGCTCGGCCGCCGACGCGATCGCGGCGTTCACGCCGAGCGACTCGAGCTGGCGCGATCGCGCGCGCGCGATCGCGGTGCGCCCGGTCGCGCGGATCGTCACGACCACGTGCGCCTCGGTCGCGTTCCATTGCACGTGCAGCCCCTGCGACGACGCGAGATCCACGCGCTCGCGCGCGACCTCGACCGCGACGTCGTCGACCTCGACCTTGCCGCCGGCGAGCCGCGTCATCTCGGGCGTGCGCGCGACCGCGTACGCGCGGGTCGCGATCTGCTCGGCGGCGTCGGCGGTGAGCGCCGGATCGGAGGTCTCGACCTGCGCGGGCGCGGCGGGCGGCGCCATCTGCCACGGCGGCCCGACGCCGAACACCGCGCGCGCGATCGCGTCGTCGAGCGCGGGGCCGATCGCGCCGCCGATCACGCGCACGCGCGCGGTGCCGCGACCCGCGGGGAGATCGCGGTGCACGGTCGCGCGCGCCTCGGTGCGATCGTCGGTGCGGCGCTCTTCGCTGCCGGCGCCGTGGCGCACGATCGTGATCGATCGCGCGCGCGCGGCGGCGACCCACTCGTCGACCTCGCGCCGTCCGCGCAACGCAGAGACGAGCGCATCGATCGAGTTGGGCTCGCTCATGCGCTCCTCCGCGAGCGCGGCGCGATGCGCGCGCGGGTCGCGAGGTGCGGCGCCGACGACGATCGCCAGGTCGGCTCGCCTTCGAGCTCGATCCGCCGCGCGAACGCGCGCGCCTCGGCGCCGACGCCGATCACGCCGCCGAGCAGGGCCGGCACGGTCGCGCGCAGCTCGAGATCCGCGAAGACGTGGCCGGTGCGCTTGCCGCCGTCGAGCCGGCGCGCGCGCCCGATCGGCACGACGATCTCCCACGCGATCGGATCGACGCGCGCGACACCCGCGTCCTCGACGAGCAGGCCGCTGCCGACCAGCTTCTGCAGCTCCTCGAGCGACTTGTCGCCCGGATCGATCACGACGTGCGCCGCGCCCGCGCGCGCCGGTCCTGCGAAGCCCGCGCGCCGCGCCGCCGCGAGCGGCGCACCGGGCGCGCCGCGATCGACGAGCACCGAGCGCGCGGCGATCGATCCGTCGTCGGCGAACGCGTAGCCGCCGTAGCTCGCCGCGCTCGGGTCGTCCGCGATCGTCAGCGTCTCGGCCGCGCGCCACGACGCGCGCGCGCCGAGATCCGCGCGCCGCCACGCCTCGGCGGTCATCACGTCGGCGACGCCGGCCTCCGCGGTCGCCGCCGCGACGCTCGGATCGATCACGATCGCGAAGTCGCCGTCGGGCGCCGCGCCCGGCGTCATCAGCTCGAGCGCGCGCGCCGCCGCCGCGTCGATGTCCGCGTCGCCGACCGCGTTCGACGCCGCGGGCCCCATCGCGCCCGCGCTCTCCGCGACGCCGCTCGACGGCCGCGACCCGCTCCACGCGACGAAGATCGCGCCCGCGCGCCCGCGCACCAGGCGCTGGAACCGATCCGCCCCGTCGCTGCCCGCGAACCAGATCGACGCGTCGTCGACCTCGACGTAGCCCGCGCGATAGACGACGCGGCTCGAGCCCGCCGCCTCCGCGCGCGCGTACAGCTCGCCGGCGCGCCCGGTCCACTCGTCGTCGCGCGCGCGCGCCGGATCGTCACCCCCGAAGGGAGCGTCACTGGGAGCCTTGAAGGATCCGCGCCACGGCGCGACGGCGCGCCCCGCGAGCATCGCGTCGACCGCCGCGTCGATCGCGGTCGCCGACAGATCCGCGATCACGCGCTCGAACCTGCGCCCCGCTGCGTCGCGCGCCGCGAGCACCAACGACTGCACGCGCTCGCCGCGGATCGATCGCCCGCCGGCATCGGCGGTCGCGACCGTGTGCGCGCGGATCGCCGCGAGCGCGCTCGCGCTCGCGAAGCCGCCCGCCAACCGCGCGACCGCGTCGCGCAGCCAGTGGCGCACGCCCGCCTCCTCCTCGTTCCCCGCCGACACCACGCGCGCGCGCCCACCGCCGCAGCCCCACAGGATGGTCGCCGCAGCGCCGCCCCCGAGCGCACCGAGCACCTCGCGCCGCGACCAGCTCACGCGAAGATTCTAGCGGATCGACCTCCGGAGGACGGAAGTCGATCATTCTTCGGCGTGGCCGCGCGCCGACACGGTGATGCGCGGCTTGGCGCGCGCGCGCTTCGCCGCGACCTTCACCTTCGCGCCCGGCGCGCCGCGATCGACCCAGTCGGCGACGCGCTCGAAGTCGGCGAAGCGCGTCAGCTTGCCGTCGGCGCCGAGGAACGCCATCACCACCGGCCGCCCCGCGACCACCGCGCCGACGACGAAGCAGTAGCCCGCGCTCTCGGTGTAGCCGGTCTTGCCGCCGATCACCTGCCACTTCGACCCGAGCGCGCGATCGGTGTTGCCGTAGCGGATCTTCTCGTAGCCGCTGCGCGACTTCACGATCACCTCGTCGGTGCTCATGACGTCGCGGAGCACGTCATCGGCGAGCGCCGCGCGGATCGCGAGCGCCATCTCGCGCGCGGTCGAGACGTTGCCGCGCAGCCCCGAGGTGTCGGTGAAGCGCGTCTTCTTCAGGCCGAGATCCTTCGCGACGTCGTTCATCGCCGCGATCAGCTCCTTCGGCGTCATCCCGGCGGCGCGCCCGAGCGCGGTCGGCGCGCGGTTGTCGCTCGCCATCAGCATCGCCCGCAGCAGATCGTGGTTCTTGAACGACTGGCCGATGTCGAGGCGGGTCTTGGCGCCGCCGCGCGCGGCCTTGGCGTCGTCCTTGGTGATCTCGGTCCAGCCGTCGAGGCTCATGCCCTTCTTGCGAACGGCCATCGCGACGAAGATCTTGGTCGTCGACGCGATGGCGCGGACCTCGTCGGCGTCCTTGCCGAAGATCTCGGCGCCGGTCTCCGCGTCGAGCAAGACCGCCGACTTCGAGTGCACGTCGGGTAGGTCATTCCCCCCTGCGAACGCACCTCGTGAGGCGGCCAAGACGCAGAGCACCGTCACGAATGCGGCCCGACGCATCATCCTCTCCGTAACACGCGCAGCCCTGTCCGGCCACGTTTCCGATTTCTGCCAGTGGTGAACGCGTCGCGACTGTTCCTGATTCCGCTTGTCGGATCGCCCACGAACCTCGTGCGTCCAGAACACCACTTCGGTAGAATGGTTCCCCGCGGGAGGATGGCATGAACTCGCAATATCCGACTTCCGGTGCGCCCGGACAGCCGGGTGGTGCCGATCCGATGATCGGGCAGACCATCGGCAACTACCTCGTTCGCCAGAAGCTGGGCGAGGGCGGCATGGGTTCGGTGTACCTGGCCGAGCACCCCCACATCGGCAAGAAGGTCGCCCTCAAGATCCTTCACGCCGAGTTCGCGTCGAACCAGGAGGTCGTGACCCGCTTCTTCAACGAAGCCAAGGCGGTCAACGACATCGGTCACCCGAACATCGTCGACGTCATCGACTACGGCGTCCTCGCCACCGCCAATCAGGGCGAGGCGATGGTGTATTTCATCATGGAGTTCCTGCCCGGGATCACGCTGACCCAGCTGATCCAGCGGGAAGCTCCGCTGCCGCCGGAGCGCGCGCTCTCGATCGCGCTCCAGGTCGCCGACGCGCTGTCGGCGTCGCACAAGTCGCACATCGTCCACCGCGACCTCAAGCCCGACAACATCATCCTGATCCAGCGCGGGCGCGAGAAGGACTTCGTCAAGCTGCTCGATTTCGGCATCGCGAAGCTCACCGGCGATCAGCCCGGCTCGCGCCGCACGCGCACCGGCATCGTGATGGGCACGCCCGCGTATATGTCGCCCGAGCAGTGCGAGGGCCGCGGCAACGTCGATCACCGCACGGACGTCTACGCGCTCGGCGTCGTGATCTACGAGATGATCACGGGCCGCGTGCCGTTCACCGGCGACGGCTACGGCGAGATCCTCGTCCAACACCTGACCCAGATGCCGGCGGCGCCGTCGACGATCCGCGGCTTGATCCCGCCGCACGTCGAGGCGGTCGTGATGAAGGCGCTCAACAAGCGCCCCGACGATCGCTACCCGAACATGGACGAGCTCATGAAGGCGCTCGCGGATCCGGTCGGGTTCGTCGAGGCGCACGGCGGCATCGCCGGCTTCCAGCAAGCGATGCTGATGCCGTCGAACAGCCCGGTGCCGACGTCATCGAAGCTGACGCCGTCGCCGCTCACGGCGATGACGCCGGTCCCCGGCGCCATCACAGGTATCGGCGGACCGACGCCGACGACGCTCGGCGGCAGCGCGGGCGAGGTCGGCGGCGCGCCCGGCGGCCGCAGCAAGATGGGCTTGTACATCGGCCTCGGCGTCGCCGCGGCCGCGATCGGCGTCGGCGTCGCGTTGCTCGCCTCGGGCGGCAAGGGCGACAGCGGAAGCGGATCGGGATCGTCGTCGGGCTCGGTGGCGAGCGGCTCGGTGGCGAGCGGCTCGGGATCGGTCACCGCGGGCCACACAGGTTCCGGGGGCAGCGGATCGGATCTGCTCGGCTCGGGTTCGGCGTCGTCGGGATCGGGCAGCGCGAGCTCGGGCTCGGTCGCGTCGGGCTCCGGGTCGGCGAGCGCGGGCTCGGGCTCCGCGTCGTCGGGCTCGGGCTCTGCGTCGTCGGGCTCCGGCATGGTCGCCTCGGGCAACGGCTCGGGATCGACCACCGGATCGGGATCGACGGCGGGCTCGGGCTCCGGCTCGAGCAAGCCCGCGCCCGAGCAAGTGACGATCAGCGTCGAGTCGACGCCGCCCGGCGCGCAGGTCTTCTACAACAACGACAGGGCCGCGAAGTGCACGACGCCGTGCAACTTCAGCGTGGCGAAGGCGTCGACCAACGCCACGATCACGGTGAAGTCGAGCGGATTCCTCGACGAGAAACGCTCGGTCTCGCTCGCGTCGAGCCCGAGCCTCGACGTCACGCTCAAGAAGAAGAGCGGCGGCGGCGGCGGTGGCCACGGCAGCGGCTCGGGCCATGGCAGCGGTCATGGCAGCGGCCACGGCACCGGCGTCGGCGACAACACGATGAACCCGTTCGATCAATAAGCGACTGCTTCAGCTCCTGCGTCCGAACAATCAGTCAGAGGGGAAGACAATGACTAAGTCTACGCGTCGTTGGCTCGCCGCGAGCGTCGCCGCGCTCGCGTTCGCCGGCACGGCGACCATCGCCATCGCCGATCAGAACAAGGCGAAAGATCTCTATGCCGACGGCGAGAAGGCCTACAACCTGGGCCAGTTCGACAAGGCGATCCAGCTCTTCACCCAAGCGTACGAGGAGTGGCCCGAGCCCGCGTTCCTCTTCAACATCGCGCAGGCGTACCGCCAGGCCGGGGACTGCAAGCAGGCGCTGTTCTTCTACAAGCGGTTCCTCTCGCTGAAGGAGAACGACACCAAGAAGCCGATCAAGCCCGAGGTCAAGAAGGACGTCGAGGGCCGCATCGCCGAGCTCGAGGACTGCGTGAAGCGCGACATCGCGAACAAGCCGCCCGACAGCCTCGACAGCGGCAGCGGGTCGGGCTCGGGCTCCGGCTCGAGCACGTTCGGCAACGGCAGCGGCTCCGACGTCGGCATGGGCAGCGGCTCGAGCACGGGCAGCGGCTCCGGCTCGAGCTCCGGCTCGGGCACCCGCGTCGCGAGCGGCTCCGACGAGGGCTCCGACGAGGGCTCCGACGAAGGCAGCGACACCGGCATCAGCGCGTCGACGGGCGACATGCCGAAGCTCGTCTCGGTCCACGCGCAGATCGGCGTGGGCACGCTCGGCGGCCTCTCCGGCGCCGGCCTCGACACGCCGCCGCAGGTCGCGGTCGCGGTCAACGGCGGCTACCCGCTCGCGATCGGCGACAAGCTCGAGCTCGATCTCGGCGCGGCGATCACGTTCACCCCGGTGCCGTGGACGAACGGCAACGTCTCGGGCAGCTCGGCGTGGACGACGCTGCTCGCGAACGTCGGCGCGGACTACACGGTCGCGCCGAAGATCAGCGTGCGCGGCGACGTCGGCGCCGGCGTCTTGCTCTTCAGCGGCGTGTCGATGGGCAACCCGTTCACCGACGGCGGCGCCGCCGCGTCGGGCGCGCTGACGGTGTTCGGCTTCCGCGCGGCGGTCTCCGCCGAGTACGCGGTGACCAAGAACGTCGTCGCGCAGGTGACGCCGTTCGGCTTCCTGTTCGCGCCCGCGCCGCCCGGCTTCAAGAGCTCGATCACCGGCCTCACCAGCCTCGAGTTCATGGCCGGCATCGGCTACCGCATGTGATCGCGCGGTAGAATCGAGCCGCGATGAAAAAGTGTCCGTTCTGCGCCGAGGACATCCAGGACGAGGCGATCAAGTGCAAGCACTGCGGCTCGTTCTTGAGCCAAGCGCCTGCCTCGGGCTCGAGCGCACCGGCCCCCGCGAAGGCGGCGCCGGCGGCCGCGCCTGCGCCGGCGCCCGCGGCTAGCGAGCCGCCGCCGCCGATGCGGCGCGCGGTCGGCCCGGCGCCCGCCGACGAGGGCCCGATCGATCATCGCCACGAGCGCAAGATCGTCTACGAAGGCGTGCCGTCGTGGAAGGCGTTCCTCGGCAACTACGTCCTCGGCGGCCTCGCGACGATCCTCGTGCCCGTGCTGATGAACGGCCTGTTCGGCGGCTCGGTCAGCGGGCTCAACCACGCGCTCCTGATCCTGATCCCGCTCGCGATGGCGGCGGTCTACTTCGCGATCCTGCACCTCTATCGCCGCTCGATCCGCATCCGCGTGACGACGACGAACATCGAGAACGAGCGCGGCGTCCTCATGCGCAAGATCGACGTGCTGCCGCTCTGGCGCTGCCGCGACATCCGCTACAAGCAGAACCTGATCGATCGCATCCTCGGCATCGCCCACGTCGAGATCTTCACCGCCGACATGGTCACGCCGCACCTCGAGATCGTCGGCATGCCCGCCTCGCGCGCGCTGTTCGAGCAGATCCGCGACAGCATCGAAGTGCAGCGCCAAGCCAAGAACGTCTACGGCGTCATCAGCTAGGGCCTCAGGCCTCCGGCCTCAGGCCTCGGTCAGACGGAGACTGCGCGTCGTTGCAGGGCCGAGGCCCGAAGCCCGAGGCCCGAGGCCCGATCTCAGTGCTTGCCCTTCAGCTCTTTGATCTTCGCCTTCACCTTGGGCACGTCGCCGTCTGACTTGTCGACGAGCTCGACGAACTTCTCGTACGCGTCGACGGCGAACTTGTACTTCTTCTCGCCTTCGTACACGACGCCCAGGTTCTCGTAGTTGTATGCGTTCTTCGGGTCGTCGCGGATCGCGTCGGTGAGGAAGGTCTCGGCCTCGCCGTACTTCTTCGCGAGCGCGAGGGTGAGGCCGTACTTCGCCGACGCCTTCGGGTGCGGCGGCTTGAGCGTCATCGCCTTCTTGTAGGCGACGAGCGCGTCGTCCATCTTGTCGTTCAAGCGCAGCTGCTCGCCGTACGCGTACCAGTTGGTCGCGTCGTCGGGATCGAGATCGACCGCCTTCTTCAGGCTCTCCTCGGCGCCGAGGCCGTCGCCCTTCTTGTTCTGGAGCACGCCGAGCTCGAACCAGGCGCGGCTGTCGGTCGGATCGAGCTTGGTCGCCTTGGTCAGGTAGACCTGCGCCTCGTCGAGCTCGAACTGATCGCGCAGCACCATGCCGAGCAGGCGGTGCGCGCGCGCGTCCTCGGGCGCGAGCTTGATCGCCTCGCGCAGCTGGAGCGCGGCCTCGTCGACCTTGCCCGCGCGCTGGAGCGCGGAGCCGAGCGAGATCAACAGCTGCGCGTCCTGCGGCGCCAGCTGCACCGCCTTCCGGATCTCGTCGAGGCCCTCGTCGAGCTTCTTGGCGAGGATCAGCGCGCGGCCCCGCTTCTCGTGCGCGGCGGCGTCGTTCTCGTCGAGGCCGAGGATCTGCTGGGTGACGTCGAGCGCGGTCGCGAAGTCGCCGGCCGCGATCAGCGCGTTGGCGTAGAGGTGATAGCCCTTGGTGTCGGCGGGCTTCGCCTCGTAGTACGCCTTCGACGTCGCGACGGCGGCGTCGATGCGCTTCACCTTGATCAGCCAGTCGACGTGCTCCTGGTAGATCGCGATGTCGGCCTTCTGCTTCTCGGCGGCCTGGTACTTCTGATCTGCGGTGTCGTTGTCGCCCTTCTTGGCGGCGTCGCGCGCCTGCTGGAGGAGCGACGCGTTGTTCACCACCGGCGGCGGCTTCACCTTCTTCACCGGCGGCGGCGTGGCGCCGCAGGCCGCGGCAGCGAAGGTGAGAGCCACGGCCACCCCGCGCAATCGAGTCGAGATCATGCGGGTGAGGGTAGTCAAAGGCGGGCGCGCGCGCAAAAGCGAACGGCGGTCCCGGCGGTGTATGATCGTCACCTCGGGGAATGGCGCGCATCCGCATCGTCGAAGAATGGCTGCGAAGCCCGGCGTCGCCGTCGACACGCTATCGATCGATCATGGTCGTCGCCGAGGCGTGGGCCGAGCAGCGCGTGCTCATGCGCGCGTACGCCGAGTCGGTCGACCAGACGCGCCCGACCATCGTGCTGCACGGCCAGGAGCTCGCGATCGGGCCCGCCGGCACCGATCCGCACGGATCGTGGGGCATCCACGTGCAGCCGCCCGCCGACGGCCGCGCCCAAGAGCTGAAGGATCAGCTCGAGCTCGCCGCGCGCCGCATCGCCGGATCGAAGGCGAGCCCGCCGCGCCTCGCCGACGAGCAATCGCCGTTCGAGAAGAAGCGCACCAACAACTGGGGCCCGGGCGCGCCGCGCGACGTGCCGGGCGCGCCCGCGCAGCAGCCGTACTACGAGCCGCAGGTCGCGGCGTCGCAGGCGTTCGCGCCGGTGCCGCCGGCCGCCGCGCAATCGGCGACGTACGTCCCGCAGCAGCAGGCCGCGACGTATGTCCCGCAGCAGCAGGCCGCGACGTTCGTGCCGCAGCAAGCGCCCGCGCAGGTCGTCGGGCCGGCGCAGAGCTACGGCGCGATCGCGGCCGCGCCGGTGAATCCGAGCGAGCGCAAGACGCCGGTGCCGCAGCACCCGCCGGGCCGACGACGCGGGTGGACCTCGCCCATCCCGCTGAGCGCGAACACGGAGGGCGCGCGGACCGCGCTCGGCTACGACTCGGGCGCCGGCGCGCAGAACGCGGTCGTGCGGTTGGGGCTCAGGCCCGCGGTGAGCGCGCGGCTCGCGCGCTTGGTGGATAGGACCGTGCCGGCCGATTTCGCGATCACGCCGCACGAGCGCGACGTCATCAACGCGCTCGGCGAAGCGGAGCAGCTGAGCGCGCGGCAGATCGGGCAGATGATCGGCGTGGCCGATCCGGTGACGTGGATGGAGCGCCTGGTGAGCAAGCTGACGAGCTATGGCTTGGATCTCGTCGGGCCGGGAGCGCCGGCCGGCGGTGAGCCGACGTACGTTCTGCGGCGGTGAGCGGGCGCAGAGGCAGGAGCCAGGAGCCAGTGGCAGGAGCCAGTGGCAGGGACCAGGGACCAGGGACCAGGGACCAGGGACCAGAGTCAGAGACTACGTTCGCGATCTCTGACTCTGACGCTGGCGCCTGGCCCCTGCTACTGGCCCCTGGCCCCTACCACTGGCTCCTGGCTCCTGACCCTGACCCTGGCCCCGGATCCTGTGGTAAGCACCCCGCTCCATGCAGATCCGCGTCGAAGACGTATCGCCCGTCGAGAAGAAGCTCATCGTCGAGGTCCCGTGGGACACGGTGAGCGCGAAGCTCGGTGAGGCGTACCGCGAGCTCGGCAAGGGCGTCGCGCTCAAGGGCTTCCGCAAGGGCAAGGCGCCCCGCGCGGTGCTCGAGCAGCTGTACGGGCCGCGCGTGCAGCTCGAGGTCGCGAGCGATCTGGTGCGCGAGTCGTTCTATCGCGGCGTCGCGGAGCACAAGCTCGCGGCGGTCGCCGAGCCGCGCAACGTCGAGGGCGGCCAGATCAAGAAGGGCGAGCCGCTCCACTTCAGCGCGATCGTCGAGGTCAAGGCGGAGATCGAGCCCAAGGACTACACCGGCATGCCGCTCGAGCGCCGCAAGCTCGCGATCGCCGACGAGACCGTCGAGAAGGCGCTCACCGACCTGCAGCGCGAGCACACCGAGCTGGTCCCGATCGAGGGCCGCGACACCACGCAGGCGGGTGACGTCGTCGCGCTGTCGATCACCGGCACGATCGGCGAGCACCCCGTCGATCAGAAGCGCTTCGTCGTCGATCTCGACGACAAGGAGCGCGAGCCGGTCCCCGGCCTCTACGCCGCGCTCACCGGCGCGCCGATCGCCACCAAGGATCGCGAGCTCGAGCTTCCCGTCGGCGACGACTGGAAGGACGAGTCGCTGCGCGGCCGCACCGCCAAGCTCACGGTCTCGATCCTCGAGGCGCGCGCCAAGGACGTGCCCGCGCTCGACGACGAGTTCGCGAAGGACACCGGCCGCGCCGAGACCCTCGACGGCCTGCGCGCCAAGCTGCGCGAGGACATCGAGACGCACGAGAAGGAGCACATCCAGCGCGAGTGCCGCGAGGCCGCGCTGAAGGAGCTCGTCACCCGCAACCAGATCCCGGTCGCGTCGGCGCTCGTCGATCGCGCGGTCGAGATCCAGTGGAACCGCCTGCGCGCGATGCTCGGCATGCAGCAGGGCCAGGGCCCCGCGATGACCGACGAGATGCGCGAGAAGATGCTGCCCGGCGCGACCGACGAGGTCCGCGGCCAGCTCCTCCTCGACGCGATCGCCGACAAGGAGCAGCTCCAGGTCACCGAGGCCGAGCTCGAGACCCACGTCGCCAACGCGGCGAAGATGCGCAACGTCCCGCCCGCGCGCCTGCGCGCCGAGTGGGAGCGCGACGGCAAGCTCGACAGCGCGCGCTGGACGCTCCGCCAGGACAAGGTGCTCGATTTCCTCGTCGAGAAAGCCGCGATCACCGAGGTCGACAAGCCGTCGCCGCACGAGCCGCACGACGCCGAGCACCACCACGGCTGATCGCAGGGATCAGCGCCGCGGATCGCGGATCGCGATCGCGGACAGCACGCCACCGGCCGCGAGCAGGACCGCGCAGGTGATCATCGCGACCGGGAAGCCGCGCGCGAAGTCGTGACCGAGCCCCGCGGCGAGCGGGATCACCGCGACCGCGAGCAGGCCGGCCGCGCGCGCGATCGCGTTGTTCACGCCCGACGCCACGCCGGCGTGCCGCGTCTCGGCGGCGCCGAGCACCTGCGACGTCAGCGGCGCGACCGTCATCGCGAGGCCGAGCCCGAAGACGCCGGCGGCCGGCAGCACGTCCAGCACGTACGACGCGCGCGCGCCGATGCGCAGCATGAGCAGCGCGCCGACGGCGGCGCACAGCGGCCCGACCGACATCGGGACGCGCGGCCCGATCCGCTCGGCGATCGCGCCCGCCGGGCCCGACAGGACCAGCAGGAGCGCCGTCACCGGCAAGAGCGCCGCGCCGGCCTCGACGGGCGAGAACCCGCCGACGACCTGCAGGTCCATCACGAGCACGAAGAAGATCCCGCCGAGCGCGGCGTAGACGAGCAGCGTGACCGCGTTGCCCGCCGCGAACTGCGCCGACCCGAACAGCTCGACGGGGAGCATCGGATGGCGCGCGCGCCGTTCGAACCACACGAACGCGATCAGCGCGACCGCGCCGATCGCGAGCGCGCTCGACTCGACCGCGCCGAAGCCGGCGGCGCCCGCGCGCACCAGCGCGAGCGTGATCCCGCCCAGCGCGACCGCGCCGAGCGCGGCGCCCGCGAGATCGATCCCGCGCGGCGCGTCGGCGTCGCGGCTCTCCGGCACGAACCGCGCCGCGATCGCGACCACGGCCGCGGCGATCGGCAGGTTGACGAAGAACACCCATCGCCAGCCCAGCGTCTGCACCAGCCCACCGCCGGCGAACGGCCCGATCGCGCCGGCGAGCCCGCCGAGCCCCGACCAGATCCCGATCGCGCGGCCGCGCTCGTTGCCTTCGAACAGGCTCGAGATCATCGCGAGGCTGCCGGGCGTGAGCAGCGCGCCGCCGATGCCCTGCAGCGCGCGCGCGGCGATCAACAGCTCGATCGACGGCGCGAGCCCGCACAGCGCCGACGCCGCGGCGAACCAGATCGTCCCGATCGCGAACACGCGCCGCCGTCCGAATCGATCGCCCAGCGAGCCGCCGAGCAAGAGGAACGCGGCGAGCGTGAGCGTGTACGCCGCGACCGTCCACTGCAGGCCTTCGAGGCCCGCGTGCAGATCGTCGCCGATCGCCGGCAGCGCGACGTTCACGACGGTCGCGTCCAGCATCGCCATGCCGGAGCCGAGCACCGCCGCGGCGATCACCCAGCGCCCGGTCGCGGTGCCCAAGCGAACCGGCGACGCGCTCACGGCGCCGCTCGGCGCGCCAGCCAGCGCTCGATCAGCCCGAACCCGACCTGCACGAGGATCGCGAGCGCCGCCGCGGGGATCGCGCCCTCGAGGATCGTCGCGCGATCGTCGAGCCGGATGCCGGTGAGGATCGGCTGGCCGTAGCCGCCCGCGCCGATCAGCGCGCCGAGCGTCGCGGTGCCGACGTTGATCACCGCCGCCGTCTTCAGGCCCGCGACGATCGCCGGCGTCGCGAGCGGCAGCTCGACCAGGCGCAGGCGCGCCCACGGCCCCAACCCGAGCGCCTCCGCGCTCTCGCGCAGGCTCGGCGCGATGCCCGCGATCCCCTGCGCGGTGTTCCGCACGATCGGGAGCAGCGAGTACAGGAAGAGCGCCGCGACCGCCGGCGTCCAGCCGATGCCGAGCACCGGGATCATGAAGACGAGCAGCGCGAACGACGGCAGCGTCTGGATCAAGCCGACCACCGCGAGGATCGCGGCGCCGATGCGCCGCCGCCGCGCCGCGATCACGCCGAGCGGGATCGACACCAGGGTCGCGAGCAGCATCGACACCGCGACCATGCCGAGGTGCTCGCGCGTGTGGGTCCAGATCCGCGACGCCCGCCCGGGCACCGCCGCCGACACGCGCGCGCCGAGCGTGCGCGCGAGCAGATCGGCCGCCACCGCCGGCTCCGGCTCGCCGTCGACGCGCGCGCGCGCGTTGGCGCGGATCATCTCGGCGGTCGTGATCGCGCCGGCCATGCGATCGAGCTGCGCCACCGCGCGCGCGTCGAGGTCCGATCGGTACAGCCACACCGCGCGGTAGTCGGGGAAGTGGTGCAGATCGTCGACGAGCACGCGCAGGTGACCGGCGTCGATCTCGGCGTCGGTCGAGTACAGATCGGTCACCTGCACCGATCCCGCGAGCAGCCCGCGGTAGGCGAGCTCGTGCTCCATCCCGGTCGGATCCTGCTGCGGCAGGCCGTACCGCGATCGCAGCGAGCCCCACCCTTCTTTGCGATCGAGGAACTCGTGCGAGAACGCGAGCACCAGCTCCGGGTGCGCGCGCAGATCCGAGATCGTGGTGATGCCGAGCCGCGCCGCCTCGTCGGCCCGCATGCCGAGCGCGTAGGTGTCGCTGAAGCCGAGCGGCCGCGACATCTCGACGCCGCGCGCGCGCAACGCCGTACGCAAGGCGGCGTCGTCGGTCGGATCGATCCCCGCGCCGGCGAGGAGCTCGTCGGCGATCGTGCCGGTGTACTCGACGTACGCGTCCAGCTCGCCGGCGCGCAACGCATCCCACAGGATCGTCGTGCCGCCGAGCTCGCGCCGGTGCTCGACCTCGATCCCCGCCTGCTGCATCAGCTCGGTCGCCGCGTCGCCGAGGATCACGCTCTCCGTGAACTTCTTCGAGCCGATGCGCACGTGCGCGCCGTCGCCGCACGCGGCCACGACGAGCAAGATGCACGCGAGCCTCACGCGCCGAACCCCCGGCGCTGCGCGCCGATGAACTTCGTCACGAACGGATCCGCCGGCGCGCGCTCGAGCTCGGACACCGCACCGGACTGCACGATCGCGCCCGCGCGCATCAGCACGACCCGATCGGCGAAGAACGCCGCCTCCGCGAGATCGTGCGTCACCATCACGACCGTCTTCGCGAGCGACGAGAAGATCGCGCGCAGATCGTCCTGCAGCTCGACCCGGACCATCGGATCGAGCGCACCCAGCGGCTCGTCGAGCAGGAGCGCCTCGGGATCGAGCATCAGCGCGCGCATCAGCGACACGCGCTGCCGCTGCCCGCCCGACAGCGCCCCCGGCGGCTTGACGAGCAACGCCGCCGGTAACCGGACCAGCGCGGCGAGCTCGTCGAGGCGCGCGCGCCGCCGCGGCGCCTCCCAGCCGAGGTGCCGCGCGAGCAGCGCGGCATTGTCCGCCGCCGACAGGTGCGGGAACAGGCCGCCGTCCTGGATCACGTAGCCGACGCGGCGCCGCACCGCGATCAGGTTCTCGGCGGTGACGCGCGCGCCGTCGAACACGACGTCGCCGGCGTCGGGCGTGACCAACCCGACGATCGTGCGCAAGAGCGTCGACTTGCCGCACCCGCTCGGACCGATCAACACGGTCGTCCGCCCGCGCTCGATCGCGAGGTCGGTCGGTGCGAGCGCCCAGTCGGCGCCGAACCGCTTGCCCACGCCGCGCAGCTCGATCATCGCAACAGGCCCTCGACCTCGGCGATCGATTCCTTCGAGCCCGCCGTGCGGTAGAGCCCGAGCGCGTCGGTCAAGATCGTACGGGCGCGCGCGCGATGGCCGGTCGCGAGCAGCGCCTTGCCGAGCGCGACCTCGAGGTACGCGAGATCTTCGCCGCCGACGTGCGCCGCGGCGGCGTGCGCGAGCGCGTCCTGCGCGCGCGGTAGCGCGTCGGCCGGGCGGTGCAGCGCGAGCAGCGCCATGGCCTCGTCGGCGTCGAAGAACACGGTGTCCTGCCCGTCGGGGCCGAACGACTTCAGCGCGAGCGCGTGTGCGCGCTCGAACGTGGCGAGCGCCTCCTTCGGGCGCTCCGCGTCGAGGTAGGCGCGCCCGAGCTGGCCGAGCGTCTGCGGCAGCGCGTGTCCCTCGTCGCCCGACAGCTTCTCGAACGCGGCAACCGCCTGCTCGAGCTCGGCGATCGCTTCGTCGTGGCGACCGAGCTTGCCGAGGATCTTGCCGAGCGCCGAGCGCGCGATCGGGATCGAGTCGCTCGGCGGACCGCCGAGGCGTTCGAGCATCGCGATCGCTTCTTTCACGTCGGCGAGCGCTTCGTCGTAGCGCTTCAGGTGGACCATGTACTCGGCGACGTCGCTGAGTAGATCGGCGATGCGCGAGCTGTCGCCGTACGCGGCGCGATAGATCGCGAGCGCGCGCTGGTCGGCGGCAAGTCCGTCGTCGTAACGACCGAGGTGCCAATCCAGGATCGAGAGGTTCGCCAAGGCGACCGCGGTGTAGACGTGGTCCTTGCCGTAGGTGGTCTCGTTGTGCGCGAGATCGGCCGCGCACGGCGCCTGCGCGGCGTCGTAGCGCTCGCCGAACAGGTTCGCGGTGCAGCGACACTCGGTGACGTGGCCGCGCTTGTTGTCGGGCTCGAGCTTCTCGAGCCGATCGCAGATCGCGAGGCCGTCGTCGATCTTGCCGCTCGACATCAGGACGAAGGCCTCGCTCTCGAGCTCGTCGGCCTCGTACCGCGTGTGACCGGCCCGGGCGATCGCCGCGCGCGCGCTCGGGATCAGCGTGTTCGCCCGCGCGGCGTCGCCGGCCTCCGCCGCCGCCGCGAGCAGATAGTACGCTGCCGACGCCTCGCTTTCGGCGTCGTGCACACGAGCTGCGACGGTCATCGCCTCCTCGAGCTCGGGTCGTCCGGTCGCTTCGTCGCGACCTATCGTGTTGCGGCCGTGCAAGACCAACGCCTCCGCGAGCAGATGGTCGTCGCCGAGCGCGCGCGCCTCTTGCACCGCGGCCGCCGAGATCGTGAT
>DATJIA010000394.1:0-24956 GCA_035493675.1 Kofleriaceae bacterium
GCCAAGTTTGATGCCGGCCATGGATACGGGGAGTGACTCGCCCGCGGGTCGTTTCTTCAGCAGCCACCAGACCATCGAGTTCTCGATGATATAGTTTTCGGTTGTGAAAAATCCGCCAAAGATTGACGCTGCTACAGGAAGACTCGGCATCCTCCTTGTCGGGATGGGTGCTGTCAGTACGACAACCATTGCCGGTGTGCTCGCCGTGCGCCGGGGACTCGCGCCACCGATCGGATCGCTGACGCAGATGGGTACGGTCCGCCTCGGCAAGCGCACAGAGGGCCGTTCACCGCTCATTAAGGATTTTGTTCCGCTGGCGTCGCTTGGCGACGTCGTGTTCGGCGGGTGGGACATCTTTGAAGACAACTCCTACGAGGCGGCAAAGACCGCCGGTGTGCTCGAGGAGGGTCTGCTAGAGAAAATCCGTCCCGAGCTCGAAGCCATTAAACCGATGACGGCCGTGTTCGACCGCCGTTACGTCAAGCGCCTCGATGGCCCGAACGTCAAGAAGGGGAAGAACAAGAAGGATCTCGCCGATCAGCTGCGCGAGGACATGCAGCGGTTCAAGGAGCAAAACCGATGCGATCGCCTCGTCATGATCTGGTGCGGCTCGACCGAGGTCTACCGGGAGGTCGCCCCCGTTCACCACTCGCTGGCCGCCTTCGAGGACGGCCTGCGCATCAGCAGCGACGACATCTCGCCGTCGCAGATCTACGCGTACGCGTGCCTCAAGAGCGGCGTGCCCTACTGCAACGGCGCGCCCAACCTGTCGGTCGACACCGCCGCGCTCACCGAGCTCGCGCGCAAGCAGCAGCTGCCGATCGCCGGCAAGGACTTCAAGACCGGCCAGACCCTGATGAAGACGATCCTGGCGCCCGGCTTCAAGGCGCGCCTGCTCGGCCTCCAGGGCTGGTACTCGACCAACATCCTCGGCAACCGCGACGGCGAGGTGCTGGACGATCCCGAGTCGTTCAAGAGCAAAGAGGTCACCAAGCTCGGCGTCCTCGACCACATCCTGCAGCCGCACCCGTACCCGGACCTGTACGGGCACATCGACCACGTCGTTCGCATCAACTATTACCCGCCGCGCGGCGACAACAAGGAAGGCTGGGACAACATCGACATCGTCGGTTGGCTCGGCTACCCGATGCAGATCAAGGTCAACTTCCTCTGCCGCGACTCGATCCTGGCGGCGCCGATCGTGCTCGACCTTGCCTTGTTCATCGACTTCGCGCACCGCGCGGGGATGAGCGGCATCCAGGAGTGGCTCTCCTTCTATTGGAAGAGCCCGATGACCCCCGAGGGCCTGTACCCCGAGCACGACCTCTTCATCCAGTTGATGAAGCTCAAGAACACGCTCCGGTACACCAAGGGTGACGAGCTGATCACCCACCTCGGGGCCGAGTACTACGAGTGATCCGAGGGACCTAGCGGTCCGTAGATGACGAAGATTTGACGCTATTAAGCTGACTTAACAGTGTGGCGAATGCTTGCGTCGGATTTGTTCCCATGCAAGGTTCGCCGCCGAAAGGTTGATTGACAGTGCCTAGTTCGGTCCGTCTGCGCGGGGCCATCGCCGGCTTCGGGTTCATCGCGGAGAAGGGCCACTTGCCCGCGTACCTGTCGCGACCGGATCGCTTCGCGATCGTCGCGGTCGCGGACATCTGCGAGGCGCGCCGCCGCCTCGCCGAGCGGTTGATCCCGGGCGTGCGCACGTACGCCACGGTCACGCAGTTGCTCGACGCGGAAGCGAAGCATCTGGACTTCGTCGACATCGCCACGCCGCCGTCGGACCACGCGTCGATCGCGCACGCCGCGTTCGATCGCGGCCTGCACGTCTTCTGCGAGAAGCCGATCGCGACGTCCGCAAAGGATGCGCAGGCGATGCTCGACCACGCGGTCGCTGCGCGTCGCGTCTTCTTCCCGTCGCACAACTACAAGCACGCGCCGGTGATCAAGGCGGTGCGCGACCTGCTCGATCGCGACGCGATCGGCGAGGTCCACCTCGTCACGCTCGACACCTTCCGCACCACGCACGCCAAGGGCGTGAGCGATTGGCTCCCCGACTGGCGCCGCATGAAGCGCTACTCGGGCGGCGGCATCGCGATGGATCACGGCAGCCACACCTTCTATCTCGCGTTCGACTGGCTGGCGTCGTATCCGACCGCGATCACCGCGCACATGAACCACCGCGGCGCGTTCGACACCGAAGACAACTTCAACTGCACGCTGACCTTCCCGACCGGGACGGCGGTCGCGCAGCTGACGTGGAACGCCGGCGTGCGCAAGGTGCAGTACACGCTGCACGGCGAGCGCGGCGCGATCATCGTCGAGGACGACGACATCGAGCTGACCGTGCGCGGCACCGGCGCGGCGCAGCCCAGCGTCGAGCGGATGAACGCCGCGTCGAACTGGATGGACGCGTCGCACGCGGCCTGGTTCCGCACGCTGCAAGAGGAGTTCGCCACCGCGATCGCGATCGGCGATCTGGTCGGCAAGAACGCGCGCGAGGCGTATCTGTGCGTGCAGCTGATCGAGACCGCGTACGCGTCGTCGCGTGCCGGCAGCCGCCTCCTGCCGTTGGTCTCCCTCGAGGAGCCGGCGGCGGCAGTCGGATGACCGGATCGTGAAAGACGTCTACTTCACGCTCGTGCTCGCCGCGATGACCGCGACCGCGGTCACCACGTACGGCGTGCACGTCGTGCGGCGCGGCTGGAACAAGAGCGCCCGCATCGATCAGCTCGGCGGCGGCTCGGCCTTGTTGGGCCGGCAGATCGTCGAGATGGGCTACTTCGCGATGACGCCGCTCGCGCGGCTCTTCATCGCGCTCGGCTTCACGGCGAACGGCGTGACCTGGCTCGCGCTCTTGCTCGGCATCGGCGCGGGCGTCGCCGCCGGCTTCGCCTGGATCGGGCTCGCCGCGCTCTTGAGCACGTGGAGCGTGATCTGCGACGTCCTCGACGGTCAGGTCGCGCGCCTCACCAAGACGTCGAGCGACACCGGCGAGATCCTCGACGCCGCCGCCGACCGCTACACCGAGTTCGCGTTCATCGGCGGGCTCGTGATCCTCTACCGCGATCTGTGGTGGGCGCAGGCGATCGCGCTCGCGGCGCTGTGCGGATCGATCATGGTCAGCTACGCGACCGCGAAGGCCGAGGCGCTGCAGATCAAGCCGCCGCGCGGCCCGATGCGCCGGCACGAGCGCGGTGCGTACCTGATCACGGCGGCCGGCTTGTCGTCGTTCTTGAACGACTCGATCGCCGCGCGCTGGCCCGACTTACCCAACTGCTTCCCGATGATCGTCGCGCTCTCGATCATCGCGGTCGCGGCGAACTACTCGGCTGTGATGCGCCTGGTGAAGACGGCTGCACTGGTCAAGAAGCGCGCGGCTGAGTAGTCTCGCGACGATGTCGCTTCGCCCCGGGCAGCCCGCGAACCAGAACGTCCGCCTCGTGACCGAGGTGCCCGGGCCGAAGAGCCGCGCCTTGCGCGCGCGCGAGGACGAGCACCTGGCGCCGGGAGCGCAAGGCTACGCGCTGTCGGCGGGCGTCGTCGTCGATCACGCGGAAGGCACGACGGTCACCGACGTCGACGGCAACACGTTCCTCGACTTCATCGGCGGCATCAACGTGTGCGCGCTCGGGCACTCGCACCCGCGCTGGGTCGAGGCGGTGCAGAAGCAGGCGGCGCGTGCGAGCGTGGGCAGCTTCACGAGCGAAGCGCGCGTCGAGCTGCTCGAGCGGTTCGCCAAGCATCCGCCGGCGAACCGGGTGACGAAGCTGCAGCTCTACTCGGGCGGCGCCGAGGCGGTCGAGAGCGCGCTGCGCCTCGCGAAGTCGTATACGGGTCGATACGAGTTCGTCAGCTGCTGGGGCGGCTTCCACGGCAAGACGATGGGCGCCTTGTCGCTCATGGGCTCGACGTTCAAGGACAAGCTGGGCCCGATGGTGCCCGGCTCGCACCAGGTCCCGTACGCGGACTGCTATCGCTGTCCCTTGAAGCTCGAGTATCCGAGCTGCGGCGTCGCGTGCGCGGACTTCGCGCGCAAGCAGATCAAGACGACCACCGCCGGCGAGGTCGCGGCGATCATCGTCGAGCCGATGCAGGGCACCGCGGGCAACATCGTACCGCCTGTCGAATTCCTACCGGCGATGAAGTCGATCGCGCAGGAGATCGGCGCGCTCTTCATCGCGGACGAGATGATCACGGGGCTCGGCCGCACCGGCACGTGGTGGGGCGTCGATCACTCGGGCGTCGTGCCGGACATCGTGACGATCGGCAAGGCGTTCGGCGGCGGGTTCCCGCTCTCCGCGCTCGCGACCACCGCCGAGATCGCGCAGGCGAAGCCGTGGTCGATCCCTTCCGGGTCGAGCTCGAGCTACGGCGGCAACCCGCTGGGCGCGGCGGCCGGCGCGGCGTCGCTCGCGATCATCGAGGACGAGGATCTGGTCGGCAACTCGCGGCGGGTCGGCGCGGTCTTGTTGGACTTGATCCGGCCGTGGGTCGATCGCTACCCGTTCGTCGGCCACGTGAACGGCAGCGGCCTGTTCGCCGGCGTCGAGCTCGTCAGCGACAAGACCGCGAAGACTCCGCTCGCGCGCTCGATCACCGAGCGGATCTTCCAGGCGTGCGTGAAGCGCGGCATGTTGACGATGGCGTACGCGCCCAGCTTCCGCATCCAGCCGCCGCTCACGACCGACGAAGCGACGATCCGCAACGGCGTCGCGATCCTCGAGGAAGTCTTCGACGAGGTCGCGCGCGCCGGCTGGTGGAAGGCCTAGTCGCCATCGTCACGTGTCGACACGGACGGTCTTCGCGTGTCACGTCTTCGTCGGAGATCCGCTGACTTGAAGGCGTGAGGTGGTTGGCGCCGGGCGTGCAATCGCGCGCTGCCATGGTGCGGTCCTTACGTCTGGTCAGTGTGATGGTGGTCGCGGTCGCCGCGTGCAACGGCGATCCGGTGAAGCTCTACGACGCGAACAACGGCTCGGGGACCGGCACCGATGCCGGCGCGACGATCGACGCGGACACGACCGCGCCCGACACGATCTTGGACTCGACGCCGGCGGCGGCGACCAAGGAGACCGCGGCGCCGATCACGTTCCACTCGGACGACGCCGCCGCGCACTTCGAGTGCGTGCTCGACGGCGCGGCGGAGATCGACTGTGGATCTCCATGGAGCCCGACCGTCGCGGAAGGCGATCACACGATCGCGATCACCGCGGTCGACGCCGCCGGCAACCGCGACGCGACGCCCGCGACCTACGCGTGGAACGTCGACACGACGCCTCCCGACACGACGATCACCGCGGCGCCGCCCGCGCTCGACAACTCGGTCGACGTCAGCTTCGAGTTCGAGTCGGAGCCGAGCGCGACCTTCGAGTGCAGCGACGACGGCGGCGCCTACGCGCCGTGCACCAGCGCGCACGCGCGCACCGCGCTCGCCGACGGCGCGCACACCTTCGACGTGCGCGCGATCGACGCGGTCGGCAACGTCGATCCGACGCCCGCGCACCACGACTGGACGATCGACTCGTCGACGCCCGACACCGTGATCGACAGCGGCCCGACCGGCGCGGTGCAGGCGACGGACGCGACCTTCACGTTCCACTCGCCCAACGCGGGCGCCGGCGCGACCTTCGCGTGCGCGCTCGACGGCGCGGCGTTCGCGACGTGCAGCTCGCCGATGACGTACAGCGCGCTCGCCGAGGCCGATCACACCTTCGCGGTGCGCGTGAAGAACGCGGCGGGGACGACCGATCCGACGCCGGCACAGCGCGCGTGGACGGTCGATCACACCGCGCCGACCGTGACGATCACGAGCGGGCCGGCGGGGCCCACGAATGACGCGACGCCGTCGTTCGACTTCGTGACCGCGGGCGCGCCGTCGCTGATCGAGTGTCGCGTCGACGCGGGCGCGTACGCCGCGTGTGTCTCGCCCTTCACGACCGCGTCGCTTGCCGACGGCGCGCACGCGATCACCGTGCGCGTCACCGACGACGCGGGGAACACGTCGAGCGCGTCGCGCGGCTTCGTGGTCGACACGATCGCGCCGACCACGACGATCACCGCGCACCCGACCGATCCGACCTCGCAGCCGAGCGCGAGCTTCGCGTTCGTCGCGAGCGAGTCGCCGGCGACCTTCGCGTGCACGCTCGACGGCGCCGCCGCGGCGTGCACGTCGCCGAAGGCGTACGCGTCGCTCACCGACGGCGCGCACACGTTCCTCGCGCGCGCGACCGACGCCGCGGGCAACAGCGGCGCGCCGGCGATGTTCGTGTGGAACGTCGACACCGTCGCGCCGACGGCGACGATCACCGGCGGGCCGAACGGGCTGACCAACGACACGACGCCGACCTTCACGTTCACCGTCGCCGGCTCGCCGACGACGACGCAGTGCCGCATCGGCGGCGGCGCGTACACGGCGTGCATCGGATCGTTCACGCCGTCGGCGCTCGCGGACGGCGCGTACGCGTTCGAGGTCCAGGTGATCGACGCGGCGGGCAACAGCTCGTCGGCGACGCGCAGCTTCACCGTCGACGCCACTCCGCCGACGGTCGCGATCACCGGCGGCCCGTCGGGCTTGACGAACGATCCGACGCCGAGCTTCACGTTCACCACCAGCGGCTCGCCGACGACCGTGCAGTGCCGCTTGAACGGCGGCGCGTACGCGGCGTGCACCTCGCCGTTCTCGCCGGCGGCGCTCGCCGACGGCACGTACACGCTCGAGGTCCAAGTGATCGACGCCGCGAACAACGCGTCGTCCGCGACCCGCAGCTTCACCGTCGACGCCACGCCGCCGACGGTCGTGATCACCGGCGGGCCCTCGGGCTTGACGAACGATCCGACGCCCGTGTTCACGTTCAGCGTGGGCGGGAGCCCGACGACGGTGCAGTGCCGGCTCGACGGCGGAAGCTATGCGCCGTGCAGCGGCTCGTACTCGGCGTCTTCTCTGAATGACGGCGCGCACACGTTCGAGGTGCAGGCGATCGACGCCGCGCAGAACGCTTCGTCCGCGACCCGCAGCTTCACCATCGACGCCACGCCGCCGACGGTCACGATCACCGGCGGTCCGAACGGGCTGACGAACGATCCGACCCCGACCTTCACCTTCACGACCGGCGGCTCGCCCACGACCGTGCAGTGCCGCCTCGACGGCGGCGCCTACGCCGCGTGCAGCGGATCGTATTCGCCGCCCGCGCTCGCCGACGGCGCGCACACGTTCGAGGTGCAGGCGATCGACGCCGCGCAGAACGCGTCGTCCGCGACCCGCGGCTTCACCGTCGACGCGACGCCGCCGACCGTGACGATCACCGGCGGGCCGAGCGGCCTCACCAACGATCCGACGCCGACCTTCACGTTCACCACGACGGGCAGCCCGACGACGACGCAGTGCCGCCTCGACGGCGGCGCGTACGCCGCGTGCAGCGCCTCGTTCACCGCGCCCGCGCTCGCCGACGGCGCGCACACCTTCGACGTGCAGGTGATCGACGCCGCGCAGAACGCGTCGTCCGCGAGCCGCAGCTTCACCGTCGACGCCACCGCGCCGACCGTCACGATCACCGGCGGGCCGAGCGGCCTTACCAACGACGCGACCCCGACCTTCACGTTCACCACGAGCGGCAACCCGACGACGACGCAGTGCCGCCTGAACGGCGGCGCCTTCGCCGCGTGCAGCGCGAGCTTCACCGCGCCCGCGCTCGCCGACGGCGCCTACACCTTCGAAGTGCAGGTGAGCGATGCGGCGAACAACTCGTCGTCCGCGACCCGCAGCTTCACCGTCGACGGCACGCCGCCGACCGTCGCGATCACCGGCGGCCCCAGCGGCCTCACCAACGACGCGACGCCGACCTTCACGTTCACCACCGGCGGATCGCCGACGACGACGCAGTGCCGCTTGAACGGCGGCGCGTTCGCCGCGTGCAGCGCGAGCTTCACGCCGAGCACGCTCGCCGACGGCGCCTACGTGTTCGAGGTGCAGGTGATCGACGCCGCGAACAACTCTGCGTCCGCGACGCGCAGCTTCACCGTCGACGCGACGGCGCCGACGGTGACGATCACCGGCGGCCCGTCCGGCCTCACCAACGACGCGACCCCGACCTTCACGTTCACCACCGGCGGATCACCGACGACGATCCAGTGCCGCCTGAACGGCGGCACGTACACCGCGTGCGCGTCGCCGTACACGCCGTCCGCGCTCACCGACGGCAACTACACGTTCGAGGTGCAGGTGATCGACGCCGCGCAGAACAGCGCCAGCGCGACGCGCAGCTTCTCCGTCGATGCGACGCCGCCGACCGTCACGATCACCGGCGGCCCCAGCGGGCTCACGAACAACAACGTCCCGACCTTCAGCTTCACGACCAGCGGCAACCCGACGACGACCCAGTGCCGCATCGACACCAACGCGTGGGCCGCGTGCTTCGCGACCTTCACGCCGACCGCGCTCGCCGACGGCGCGCACACGTTCGAGGTCCAGGTGATCGACGCCGCGAACAACTCGTCGTCCGCGACCCGCAGCTTCACCGTCGACGCGACGCCGCCGACCGTCACGATCACCGGCGGCCCGACGGGCACGACCAACAACCCGACGCCGACCTTCACCTTGACGACCGGCGGCTCGCCGACCACGATCCAGTGCCGCATGAACGGCGGCAGCTACACGCCGTGCGGATCGCCGTACACGTCGAACCCGCTCGCCGACGGCAACTACACGTTCGAGGTGCAGGTGATCGACGCGGCGACCAACAGCGCGAGCGCGACCCGCAGCTTCACCGTCGACACCAAGGTGACGATCACCGGATCGGTCTCGCCCTCGAACGCCGCCGGCCTCGCCGCGACGGTCAACGGCCAAGCCTGCGCGAACAACGCGTGCCTGGTCGCGCCCGGCACCAAGGTGCACCTCGTCGTCGCGCCCAACGCGACGTGGTCGTTCAGCGGATGGACCGGCGCGGCGGTCGGCTGCACCGGCACCGCGCTCGCGATCGACGTCACCGCCGGCACCGCGTCGTCGAGCTGCACCGCGAACTTCCAGCAGCTCACGGTCACGCTCACCGCGCAGCCCGCGCCGATCGCGACGCTCACGTCGTCGCACCTCGCGTGGACGCGCTCGCCGGCGGTGACGAGCCTGACCTGCGCGCTCGACGGCGCCGCGGTCGCCTGCAGCGGCACCTCGCTCGACTTCACGAACATGGGTCCCGGCACGCACAGCTTCTCGATCTACGGCAGCGACGGCGCCGGCGCGAAGTCGACGACGCAGAGCGCGAGCTGGATCCAGCACGTCGACGACGGTCACGTCGTCCTCGTCGGCTGGGACTTCCACGGCATCGCCGCGCCGTACACCGCCGGCGAGCTGGTCGCGACCAAGCTCCTCGTCAACGCGGTCGATCTCGCGCGTCCGTCGCCGACCACCGGCGTGCGCGAGGCGCTGATCTACGCGACGCCGTCGGGCTCGCTCGGCGCGACCGAGATCGCGAACGTCAAGGCCGCGATCACCGACGCCACGATCCACACGACGGATCTCACGAGCTCCGATCCCGCGACGCTCACGTCGTCCCTCGTCGGTAAGAGCGCGCTGATCATCCCCGACCAGAGCGGCGGCGGCGCCGCGGCGCTCGGCACGTCGTGGAAGCAGGCGCTCAGCGACTTCGTCAACCGCGGCGGCGTCGTGATCGTCCTCGACGGCTACGACTCCAGCGGCAACCCGAGCCAGACCGGCGCGCTGCTCCAGTCGGCGGGCCTCATGACCTACTCGTACTCGACGAAGTACTTCGACACGATGTCGATGACGCCGTTCGACTCGACGACGCTCACCGCGGGCCTCACGGGTCAGGTCTTCTCGCTGCCCGACATCTCGTCGGTCTTCTACACCGACGCGCGCGTCGACGTCTTCGGTCCCATCGGCCTCAACTCGCAGTGCAGCTTCCTGCCGTGCATCAACCCGCCGACCGCGATGGTCGCACACCGGGTCGTGCACAACGTCGAGACCTTCGACGGGCTCACCTCGTTCCCGTCGGGCGCGTGGCAGGCCGGCACGCCGAACGCGATCTCGGTCGGCAGCGCGTACGCGCGTGACGAAGGCACCGGCGCGACCGGCGTGCAGGTCGGCGCCGTCGACGCGGTGCCGTGGGCGTACCGCAGCGACGTCCACTCGATCGGCAACAGCTACTTCGGCTGGGGCACGTCGTACACGGCGTGGGTGCGCTTCACGAACCCGGGCACTCCCAACACGGCGTCGTTCGCGGGGCTCGGCCTGGGCGCCAACAGCCAGGGCGCGCAGGTCGCGATGGTCGTCGCGTACAACGGCGCCTTGTTCCTGCAGTCGGGATCGATGTCGTTCGGCGGCGCGCCGCACTTCACGCCCGACCTCTCGCAGTACGGGCACTCGACCGGCATCGCCGCGCAGTGGGACGTCTGGTACCGCATCACCGCGTGGGAGGTCGGCGGCTATCTCGTCTTCACGCTGACCGATCCGAGCGGCGTGCAGCAGCTCAAGGTCTCGCACCAGGTCAGCGGTCCGATGTCGTCGGGCGGCGTCGCGATCGGCGTCTCCGGCGGCGCGGCGATGGACACCGTGCAGCTCGAGGACAACACCGAGCAGACGCCGCTGTTCGGCGCGACCACCACCGGCGGCACGGCGAACTCGTCGTTCCTGCTCGGCTGCCCCGACGGCGAGGTGATGACCGGCGCGAGCGGCCGCGCGGTCGAGGCGATCGACTACCTCGGCGCGCTCCACTGCGGGAAGATCGTCCACGACACGTCGACGCGCGGCTATCACGTGCAGGCGGCCGCGGACTCGTCGCCGGGCGGCGGCGGCGGCGGCGGCACCGCGTTCGACGTCGCGTGCGCGAACGACGGCGTCGTCACCGCGATCACGACCAAGACCGCGACCGTCGGCAACGACACCTCGCTCTACACGCTGCAGCTGCAGTGCACGACGTACAACCTGACCGGCGCGCCCGGCTCGTACGCGCTCGTGCCCGCGTCGACGACGTGGCTCGCGCAGATCGCGACCGGTCACGCCGGCCTCACGTACACGACGACGACGACCAGCGCCGCCGGCGGCCACGCGTTCACCGGCATCTACGGCTACTACGGTCCGTGGCCCGTCTACACCGGGTTCACCGTCGTGAACGCGGTCATCGGCTTCACGGATCGGCCGTGGGTGATCTACTAGCCTCGTGCTTCGCCTCGTCGCGCCAGCCGCCGAACAGCATCTTGCCGTCGAGGATCAGGCCGACCGCGAGGAGCGGCACGACCTGCAGCGCGTGATAGAGGAGGCCGAACGCGATCGCGCTCTCCTTCGACACGCCGAGGATCTTCAGGCCGGCGACCGCGCCCAGCTCGAGCGCGCCGACCTGGCCCGGCGTCGACGGCAGCGCGATCGCGAGGTTCAGCGTGAAGAGGACGAGCAGCGCGCCCGGCCACCCGAGCGGGATGTCGACGGAGTACGCGACCAGCTTCACCATCACGACGTCGAGCAGCCACAAGGTCGTCAGCATCGCGAGCGTGCCGACGAACCGCCGCGGCCGCTTGAGCACCGCCATGCCGCTGATCAAGCGACCGAGCCAGCCTTGCGACGTCACCCGCCCGACCGCGATGCGCAGGCCGATCAAGATCGCGAGCGCGATCGCCGACAGCCCGCCGATCCACCACGAGACCGACGGCGGCAGATCCGGCAACAGCCACGGCAACGGCGCCATGATGATCAGCATCGACAGCCCGTCGAGCAGCTTCTCGGCGAGCGCGACCGCGGTCGAGCGCGTCGCCGGCACGCCGTCGTTGCGCTTGAGCAGGACGATGCGCAGCACCTCGCCGCCGCGGGCCGGCACGATCACGCTCGCGGCGAAGGCGGTGATCGTGTAGCGGAACAAGCGCCGGATCGGGACGACGTGCTCCGGCCCGAGCATCACGTGCCACGCGACCGCCTTGCACGCGAGCAACCCGAAGTTGATCACCGCCGCGACGATGATCGGCCACCAGATCGCGTCGGCGAGCGCGCTGCCCGTCTCCGACAGGTGCAGCCCGCGCAGCATCCACCACACGCCCGCGACCACCAGCCCGATCACTGCGACGCGGAGCAACGTTTGCCAGCGCAGCGCGCGCATCGATCGCACTATAACCGCTAACTCTCGATTGCCTCTTCGAGCTCGTGCAGCTCTTGGCGCAGGCCCTTGCCGGCGCTCTCGTGCCACAGGCCCCACGCGCCGGTCACGAGCGAGAGCACGACTTGCGACATGTAGAGCAAGAAGACGTACGCGGCGCCGGGGCCGATCACGATCGAGGTCGGGTAGTACATCGTCATGCCGGCGTAGATGCCCGCTTGGAAGACGCCGAGCAGGCCGGGCGGGCCGGGGATCAGGATCGCGCAGCCGAGGAAGCCCATCAGGCCGCACGCCTCGGGGAACGTGATCGCGGTGCCGTCGGCGTGCACGACGCCGCAGCCGTACGCGAGGACCCACATGCCGGCGGCGTTGAGCGCCCAGTACGCGGCGGTCTCGACGAGGAAGCCGAGCAGGTCGCGCCAGCGGCCGAAGACGTGCAGGCCGTCGGCGAGCTTCTCGGCGATGCCCGCGAGCTTCTCGGCGAGCCGCTTCGACACCACGCCGAACACGACGAGCGTCGCGCGGTGCGCCCACGCGCGCGCGAAGTAGAAGACCGCGATCGTCGTGAACGCGATCGAGAACAAGACGAGCATCGCGTAGCCGCTCCAGCGGACCTGCGCGACCGTGATCGGCAGACCGACGACCTTGTCGGGCAGCGGGTGCACCGTCGGCACGAGGACCAGGACCAGCGCGAGCACGATCGAGAGGAACAGGCCGTCGATCACGCGCTCGGCGACCACCGACGAGGTCGCCGCGGTCATCGTCACGACGCGATCGCCTTCGCGCCGCTCGCTCGGCTTGGTCCGGATCATGTACGGGCGCACCAGCTCGCCGATGCGGAACGGCATCAGCAGGATCGCCGCGAAGCCGACCGTCGACACCGCGGCGAGCTTCCGCTTCGGGAGATCGACGATGCCGCGCAAGAGGAACCGCCAGCGCACGCTGCGGAACCACGTCATGCCGAGGAAGAGCGGCGCGTACAGCGCGAGCGCCCACCAGTGCACGTGATCGAAGTCGCCGCCGTCGGGGACGAGCTTGAGGCCGCCCTTCTGCACGGTGTAGAGGACGCCGATCGTGATGACCGCGGAGGCGATCAGCTTGATCGCGTGTCGGCGCAAGAACGTCATAGGAGCTCGAGGACCTGCCATCCGATGAACAGATCGATCAGCACGTTGTCGAGCGGATCGATCGGGACGATGTACGTGACGAGCGTGAGCGCGGCGTAGACCGCGATCAGGCGCAGCCAGCGGCGATCGGGGTGACCGAGCGCGAGCGCGAGCAGCCACGTGATGTACCAGGGCTGGAACCAGACCTGCGTGAAGAGATCGCCGGCGAGCAGGAACAAGAGCCCGTACTGGATCACGGTCGCCGGCGTGCGCGCGCGCACGATGCCGACGAGCGCGATCGCGGCCGAGACGATCATGCCGAGCACGGAGAACGCGCGGAACGCGAGGTAGTCGGCGCGCGGGCCGAACGGCTCCGCGCACAGGTGCACGAGATCGCCGAGCGAGCGCGTCGAGTGTCCGAAAACCGGACCGATGTTGGTCCACAGGCCGCTGAGGGTCGAGACGCCGTGCCAGAACGGCAGCATCGTCACGACCGTGAACGCGCCCAGCGCCGCGCCCATCAGCACGCCGCGCAGCGGGCGCGTGCGCGCGATCATCACCAGGTACAAGCCCGCGACCGGCGCGGCGACGAACTTCGCCGCGATGCCGAGCGCGAGGCACCACAGCGCCAAGGCTTCACGCCCCGAGGTCGCGGCCCACACGAAGCCGAGCAGCGCGAGCACGAGCGGCGCGTCGTTGTGCGCCTGGCCCGCGAGCTCCCACGCGAACAGTGGGCACCACGCGAACCAGACGAAGCGCGTCTTGGCCTCGTCGTCGTCGAAGCGCTCGCGCACGAAGCGCGCGCTCACGATCACGGCCGTGATCGCGATCGCGAGGATCTCGAGCTTCCAGATGATCATCCCGGTCACCGCGTCGGGCGCGGCGCCGGCGGGCGCCTGCAGGAGCGCGACGACCGGCCCGTACGGCATCGGGAGAGAGGCCCACATCGGATGGACCATCGCGCGCGCCCAATCGCCGACGGGCAACGCATCGGGCCCGTGCGCGTACGGGTTGATGCCCAGGATCGACAAGCGCCCGTACGCCGTGTTCGACCACAGATCGCTCGCGGTGAACGGCAGGGACAGGGCGGCGATCACGTGGATCGCGATCGCCGCGCCGATCAGCTGCTTCCAGCTCAGGCCGCGCGCTTCGCTGCGGAGGTGCGCCCAGCCCGCGATCGCGGCGATCACGCCGAAGATCGCGAAGGGCCAGATCATCTCGCGCGTGCCCTGGGTGGCGAGCGTCCCCGCTGCCATCGCGCGTGCGATCGACAACACCACGCCACCCGCCATACAGGCCGCGATGAGGCGCGCGTTTCGCACCGCGAACGTCTAACACGCTTCGGCCACCACGCGCGCGCAAACTGTGATAACGAGCGGCGTTACGCCGTGCTCATCGCCCGCGCCGCGCCCAAGCTCCTCTCCCTCGTCATCCCCATGTACAACGAGGAGGAGGTCTTCCCGATCCTCAAGGCGGAGCTGACCAAGCTCCAGGGAGAGATCGGCGTCCCGCTCGAGATCATCCTGGTCGACGACGGCAGCGCCGACAAGACGTACGAGCTGATGTACGGCTGGGCGCAGGAGAACCACGCGATCAAGATCATCGCGCTCTCGCGCAACTTCGGCCACCAGATCGCGATCACCGCGGGCATGGACGCCTCGACCGGCGACGCCGTCGTGATCATGGACGCCGATCTGCAGGATCCGCCGTCCTTGGTCCCGCAGATGGTCGCGCACTACTGCGAAGGCTATGACGTCGTCTACGGCCAGCGCACCGAGCGCGAGGGCGAGACCGTCTTCAAGCGCGCGACCGCGTCGCTCTTCTACAAGCTGATGCGCCGCTTCGTCGACAAGCGGCTGCCCGCGAACACCGGCGACTTCCGCTTGGTGTCGCGCCGCGTGATCGAGGATCTACGCCGCATCCGCGAGCACGATCGCTTCATGCGCGGCCTGGTCGCGTGGGTCGGCTACCCGCAGAAGGCGCTGCCGTACAAGCGCCCGGGCCGCGCCGCCGGCGTGACGAAGTATCCGCTGATGAAGATGCTCAAGTTCGCGACCAACGCGATCCTGAGCTTCAGCGCGCTGCCGCTCAAGATCATCACCTGGGTCGGCTTCTTGAGCGTGCTCGTCAGCTTCGGCTTCATCGGGCGCACGCTCTACCAGTACTGGTTCAACAGCGAGGCGCTCGTGCTCGGCTGGGCGAGCTTGTCGGTCTTGATCAGCTTCTTCTCGGGCGTCATCTTGCTGTCGATCGGCATGCTCGGGATCTACATCGCGAAGATCCACACCGAGGTGCAGGGAAGACCGCTGTACCTGATCAGGCACTCGGTGAACTTCGAGCGAGAGCCGCGATGAGCGACGGAGGCATGGGGCAGCGCCGAGGAGCGAAGCGACGAGCCGAGGGCGCCGCGCTTCGCGCGGGCCCGAGGACGCGGGGTGGCCCCGTGCCGGAGTCGCCGGGATCGACCGCGCGGAAGGCTGACCGCGGGTGACGAGCAGAGTGTTGGTCATCGGCGGCGCGGGATACGTGGGATCCCATGCCGTGCGCGCGCTGGTCGCCGCCGGGCGCGAGGTCGTCGTGCTCGATGATCTGTCGACCGGGCATCGCGCGTTCGTGCCCGCTTCGGTCTCGTTCATCGAGGCGCGCTTGGAAGACGCGATCGATCGCGCGCTGGACGGCGTCGATGCCGTGATGCACTTCGCCGCGCGTTCGCTGGTCGAGGAATCGACGCGCGATCCGCAGCGCTACTTCGAGGCGAACTGCGGTGGCGCGCTCGCGCTCGCGCGCGCGATGATCGCGCGCGGCGTGTCGAAGATCGTCTTCTCGTCGACGGCGGCGGTGTTCGGCGAGCCGGTCGCGACGCCGATCGGTGACGATCATCCGAGGCGCCCGACCAACCCGTACGGCATGACGAAGATGTTCGTCGAGGATCTGCTCGACGCGTATCGCGTCCACGGCCTGCGCGCGGTGTCCCTGCGCTACTTCAACGCGGCCGGCGCGGATCCGAGCGGCGAGATCGGCGAGCACCACGAGCCCGAGTCGCACCTGATCCCGATCGTGCTCGACGCGGCGCTCGGGCGTCGCGCGGGCGTGACGGTCTTCGGCACCGACTACCCGACCCGCGACGGCACGTGCCTGCGCGACTACGTCCACGTGTGCGATCTCGCGGACGCGCACGTGCGCGCGCTCGCGTACCTCGACGGCGGCGGCGCGCCGGTGCGCCTCAACCTGGGCTCCGGCACCGGGACGACCGTGCGCGAGGTGATCGCGAGCGTCGCGCGCGTGACGGAGCGCGAGGTCCCACACACCGACGGGCCGCGGCGCCCGGGCGATCCGAGCTCGCTGGTCGCGTCGGCCGCCGGCGCCGAGAAGATCTTGGGTTGGCGCCCGCAGCGTGGATCGATCGATACGATCGTGGAGGACGCGTGGCGATGGCATCGCCGCCTTCGCGCCTGAGCCGTTGGAAGCGCGTGAAGAGCGCGTGGCCGTGGCTGGTCGGCGCGGCGATCTTGATCGCGGTCCTCACGCGCGTGCCGTTCGCCGCGTTCAGGGACGCGATGGGCAAGGGCCCGCACCTCCGCATGATCGGCGTCGAGGTGATGATCACGCTCGCGGTCCTGTGCACCGACTCGTGCTCGACGTGGATCGGGTTGATCGCCGTCAAGATGCGCCGCCCGCTGCGACGCGTGATGAGCGTGCGCGGCGCGACGTATCTCTTGTTCTTGATCAACTACGCGCTCGGACAGGGCGGCTTCGGCTACTTCCTGCACAAGACCGGTGAGACGCCGGCGCGCGCGACCGGCGCGACCTTGTTCTTGATCGGCACCAACTTCGCGACGCTGCTCCTGCTCACGACCGCGGGCGTCGTCGCGGCGGGCGGCGTGAACCCGTCGCTCGAGCACGTCTTGCTCGGTGGCTGCGCGGCGTTCGTCGCGTATCTGATCGTCATCGCGATCGCGCCCCGCGTGATCGACCGCGGGATCTTCGCGCCGCTCTTCGACGCCGGCCTGCGCGGCCACGCGCTCGCGATCCTCGGCCGCCTCCCGCACGTGAGCGTCGTGATCATGGGCAACTGGATCGCGATGCGCGCGTGGGGCTTCGAGCTGCCGCTCGGCGACGCCCTGCTCTACCTGCCCGCGGTCGCGATCGCGACGGTGCTGCCGATCTCGCCCGGCGGGCTCGGCACGACCCAGGCGGCGATCGTCTACTTCTTCGCGAGCGCGGCGCCGGGCGCGACCGCCGACGCGCGCGAGGCGTACCTGCTCGCGTTCGGCGTCGTGCACTTCGTCTACGGCATGCTCGCGTCGCTCGCGATCGGGATCGTGTGCTTGCCGATCGTGAAGCGCGCCGGCGTGCTGCCGCCGACGGAAGAGGCGGAGCCCGCATGAAGCGGCGCGCGGCGCTGGCGCTGCTCGCGCTGTGCACGCTCCTGCGGATCGTCTCGCTGTTCCGCCCGTGCCTCTCCGACGACGAGGCGACCTACGCCGTGGTCGGGCGCGAGATGCTGCACGGCCAGGTCTTGTACCGCGACGTCGTCGATCACAAGCCGCCCGCGATCTACGCGACCAACGAGGTCGCGCAGGCGCTCGGCGGGCAGCTCGTCTTGCACCTCTTGCTGATCGTCGTCGTGTGGGCGACCGGCCTCTTGCTCGCGCGGATCGTCCGGCGCCACGGCGACCCGCGCGCGGCGATCTTCGCCGCCGTCTTGTGGAGCGTGTTCTCGACGACGCTGGTCGACGTCGACGCGCTCGCCGCGAACTGCGAGCTGTTCATGATGCTGCCGCTGGTGGCTTCGGTCGTGGTGTTCCGCGATGATCGCCCGCTGCTCGCCGGCGTGCTGGTCGGCGTCGCGGCGCTCTACAAGTACCAAGCGGGCATCCAGCTGCCGCTCTACGCGGGCGCGTGGATCTGGAAGTATCGATCGCGATCGATCCCGGGCTTGATCGCGATCGGCGTCGGCTTCGCGATCCCGATCGCGCTCGCGGCGCTCTGGCTCGCGCGCGCCGGCGGGCTCGACGCCGCGCTGTTCTGGTTCAAGTTCAACTTCGGCTACATCGACGCCGGCTCGTCGAAGAGCGAGATGATCGTGCGCGCGCTCGTGCGCGGCGGCTTCGCGATCGGGGCCGCGCTCCTCCTCTACGTGTCGGGCGCGATCGCGGTGGCGCGCCGGCGCTGGAGCTTCGACGTCGCGTGGCTCGCGGCCTCGGTCGCGGCGGTCCTCGTCGGCGGCCGCTTCTTCGGCCACTACTTCCACCAGGTGACGGCTCCGCTCGCGGTGCTCGCCGCGCCGATCGCGATGTCCTTGTGGGAGAAGCGCCGCGCGTTGTTGATCGCAGGCTGCGCGATCCCCGCGTGCGCGTTCCTCGTGCTCGGCGCGATCCACGATCAGATGATGCGCTGGGCGGGCGAGCCCGATCCCGACTACGGCCAGGTCGTCGCGTGGCTCGACGCGCACTCGACGCGCGCCGATTCGCTGTGCATCTGGGGCAACTCGCCGGTCTTGTACTTCGAGGCCGATCGCCCGCTCGGTTGTCGCTTCGTGTTCGCGAATTATCTGACCGGCCTGTCGCCGGCGACCGCGACGCAATCGGATCCGAACGTCGACAGCTCGGCGAACATCGTCCCCGAGGCGTGGGACATGCTCGAGCACGATCTCGCGGATCGTCGCCCGCGCTGGATGATCGACGCGTCGCCCGGCGACGTCGGCCACTACGGCAAGTACGCGCCCGATCGCTTCGCGCGGCTCGCGCGCGTGCTCGCGTGCGACTACCGGCCGGTCGCCGACGTGATCGGCATGCGCATCTTCGAGCGGCTCTCGAGCTCGCGCTGCCCCGCGATCACGCGCCAGCCGATGTAGAGATCGACCGCGACGTTCGAGATCGGATCGATCGGCGCCGCGTAGGTGACGAGCGTGAGCGCCGCGTAGAGCGCGACCAGCTCGAGCCATTTCCGATCGGGCAGCGCGATCGCGAGCGGGAACAGCCACGTCAGGTACCAGGGCTGGAACCAGGTCTGCGCGAACAGATCGCTCGCGAGGAAGAACAGGAGCGCGTAGTGCAGGACGTCTTCGATCTTCTTCGATCGCACGATGCCGAGCAGGCCGATCGCGCCCGACACCGCGAGCCCGACCAGCGAGAACGCGCGGAACGCGATCCGCTGCGCGTCGGGGCCGAGCGGATCGCACGCCCAATAGATCAGATCGCCGATCGATCGCGCGGTGTGTCCGATCTGCGGACCGACGTTGGTCCACAGGCCGGTGAGCGTCGACGGTCCGTGCCACCACGGCAGCATCATCGCGACCGTGACGGCGGCCAAGGCGGCCGCGTACGCCGCGGCGCGCACGGGCGCGCGCCGCGCGATCATCACGAGATAGAGGCCCGCGATCGGCGCGGCGATGAACTTCGCCGCGATGCCGAGCGCGAGCGCGATCATCGCGGGCACCTCGCGATTTCTCGTCGCCGCGATCACGAACCCGAACAGCGCGAGCACGAGCACCGCGTCGTTGTGCGCCTGCCCCGCGAGCTCCCACGCGACCAGCGGGCACCACGCGAAGAGCGCGAGGCGCGCCTCCGCGTCGTCGCGACCCGCGACCGCGACGCGCGCGGCGAAGACGCACGCGATCGACGCGACGAGCATCGCGAGCTTCCACACGATCATCGCGATCCACGGATCGCTCGCCGTTCCGCTCGCGATCGAGATCGCCATGACGACCGGGCCGTACGGCGAGGGCAGCGCCGCCCACCGCGCGTCGACGAGCGCGCGGATCGCGTCGCCCGCCGGCAAGAGCGCCGGCCCGCCCTCGAACGGATTGCCGCCGAGGTGCGCGACCCGCCCGTACGCGACGTTCGACCACAGATCGTTCGACGTCAGCGGCAGCGCGAGCGCCGCGCACACCTGGATCGCGATCGCGATCGCGACCACCGATCGCGCGGAGCTCGGCCGCGCGGTCAGGTGCATCCATCCCGCGATCGCCGCCAGCGCGCCGACGATCGCGTACGGCCAGATCATCGCGCTCGCGCCGGTGGCATCGAGCGTGCCCGCGCTCGCGTACCGCGCCCACGACACCGCCGCGGCGGCGAGCATGCACGCCGCGATCAGCGCCGGTCTTCGCACGCGAGGATTCTTATCACCTCTTCGCTCATTCGAGCGCGAACGCTTCACGATCTAGCTGCGCGTCGCGTGCCCGGGTCAGAAGTCGCTGCCGATCAAACGGCTAGAACGCGACGCCCATCGACAGGTCCATCGTGAGGCCGACGCCCCAGCCGCTCGCGCGCTCGGCGTTGCCCTTCGAGTCGATCGCGAGCGCGCTGCCCATCGAGACCTTGGGACCGGCGCCGAGCTTGATGTTGACCGGGCCGGCGAGCCACGAGTAGCCGACCGTCGCGCCGCTCGAGACCAGCGACACGGTGCCGCCCGCGCCCGACGAGTCGGCGGCGTCGAGCGCCGCGACCTGGAGGAACGGCGCGATGTACGCGCCTTCGAGCGATCGCTTGCCGAAGTAGAAGTGCGGCTGCACGGTCGCGGAGAAGAAGCCGACCGACGCCTGGTTGCCCTGATCGTTCGTCCCCGACGCCGACGCGCCCATCAGATCGATCTGCACCGACGCGCGCGGCGTGACCGCGCGCTCGTACGAGACGTTGATCAAGCCGACGAGCTCCTCGAGCGGATTGAACGTGATCGAGTTCTTGGGGCCGTCGTCGGCGTCGGCGCTCGCGCCGATCTGCGTGTCGGCGTGGGCGAGGGCGGAGAACGAGAGCAGCGAGGTGGCGACGATGGAAGCGAGACGAGTGCGCATGCGAGGACGAATTGCAGCCGGCGCGCCATCGCAACTGCGCGCTTGCCCGTGCGCGCGACGTGACCGCGAGGTCACGCTGTCATCGCGTCACGCCACACGAGGCATCAGGTGGCAAGGATCTCCGCGCGCGTCGCGGGCTCCATCGCCAACAAGTACTCGGCGCGCACGCGCTCGGCGAGGCGGTCGTAGTCGAACAGCTCGGCGTGCGCCCGGTTGACCTTGCCGAGCAGGAGGCGCGCGTCGCGATCCATCGTCACGAAGTGATCGATCGCGTCGGCGAGCGCGCTCGCGTCGCGCGGCGGCGCGAGCCGGCAACCTTCGGTCGTCGCGACCTGGCGATAGCCCTCGATGTCGGAGCAGACGACGGGCTTGCCCGACGCCATCGCCTCGAGCAAGACGATGCCGAACGACTCCTGTCCGGTCGACGGCGCGACGAAGACGTCGCACGCGCGGTAGCGCGCGACGAGCTCGGCGAACGGCACCGCGCCGAGATAATCCAGCCCGGGGAGCGAAGGCGGCGCGGCGGCGGCGCCCTGCTCGCCGATCACGTCCATCGTCACGCGGCGACCGCGATCGAGCAGCGCGCGATACGCGTCGATCGCGTAGGTCGCGCCCTTGCGCGGATCGCCGAGCCGCCCGACGAAGAGCAGCTTGACCACGCCGTCGTCGGCGCGCGGCGACTCTTGCGGCGTGAAGATCGTCGTCGGCACGCCGTTCGGGATGATCGTGAGCTCGCGCGACCACGCCGCGCTCGCGTAGCGCGCCGCCGCCGGCGACACCGCGATCGCGCGCTGGAACCAGGGGAAGATCGTCGCGCCGAACACGCGGCGCGCGGCCGTCAGCGCCGCGCCCTCCGCCTCGGCGAACGCGTGGAAGGTCGCGACGTGCGGGACGTGCCGCGTCATCCACACCGACCAGTACGTGAGCGCGGGCTGCAGCGGCTCGTGGATGTGGATGACGTCGAACTCGTGCTCGTCGAAGAAGCGGCGCACGCGCACCGGCGACGCGAAGATGCCGAGGAAGTTGTCGCTGCCGTTGCCCGGGACGTTGATCACGCCGCCGAACGTGACGAAGTCCGGCCCCTCCTCGGGCAGCTTCTTCGACGACGGCCCGACGATCACGACCTCGTCGCCGAGCTTGCGCAAGGAGGTCGCGAGATGCAGCGCGTGCTGCTTCACGCCGCCGCCGTGCGAGGCGAGGTCGTAGGTCACCATCATGCAGACTCGGAGCGGTCGCACGGGCGCGCGTTATACCGTAGAGTCCCCGCGTATGCATGATGTCGGCGGGCAAGAGCCCCCGCGAGCCGCGGTGTGGTTCGCCGGCGTCGTCGTGCGGTGGCGCTGGGCGATCGCGGCGCTGGCGATCGTCGGCACCGCGTTCGCGGCGCGCTACGCGGCGACCCTGCCCGTGTACACGGACTTCTCGTACCTGCTGCCGCCGTCGGCGCGGTCGGTGAAGGACCTGCGCGCGATCGAGAAGCGCGCGCGCGTGATCGGCACCGCGATGGTCGCGGTCGAGTCGAAGGATCCGGTCGCGCGCGAGAAGGCCGCGCGCATGCTGCGCGATGGGATCCTCGCGCTCGGCCCATCGTTGATCTCGAGCCTCACGTTCGATCAGGGCGCGGCGCGCAAGTTCGGCTGGGACAATCGGTGGCTGTTCGCGTCGCTCGAGGATCTCGAGAAGGCGCGCGACTCGCTCCGCAAGGAGATCGACCGCGCGAAGCTCGAGGCGAACCCGCTCTACGTCGATCTAGATGATGCGCCGGCGCCGACCGGTCCCGACGCGGCGGCCGAGCTGCGCAAGAAGCTCGCCGACGCCGAGGCCAAGAAGGACGACCCCGGCGAGCTCGTCTCCGACGACAAGACGCTCCAGATGATGGTGATCCGCACGGCGTTCTCGTCGGCGGATTCGGCGAAGGACATCGCGCTGCTCGAGGGCCTCGAGGGCGTGATCGCCGACGTCAAGCAGCAGGTGCCCGGCACCGACATCGGCGTCGCGGGCGACGTCGTGGTCACGCTCGCCGAGCACGACGCGATCTTGAACGGGATGCTCATCGCGACGCTCGTGACGATCGGCCTGGTCGGGCTCGCGCTCTTGCTCTTCTATCGATCGATCCTGACCGTCGGCGCGCTGTCGTGGTCGCTGATGGTCGGCACGATCGCGACGTTCGCGCTGACGCGCGGCACGATCGGTCATCTCAACCTGGCGACCGCGTTCCTGTCGTCGATCGTGATCGGCAACGGCATCAACTGCGGGATCATCGTCGCGGCGCGCTACATCGAGGAGCTGCGCGCGGGGCGCCGCGGCGCCGACGCGGTCGCGCGCACGTTCGCCGGCACGTTCAAGGGCACGCTCGCCGCGTCGCTGACCGCGGCGACCGCGTACGCGTCGCTCGTCATCACCGACTTCCGCGGCTTCCGGCACTTCGGCGTGATCGGCGGCATGGGCATGATCCTGTGCTGGATCTCCGCGTACACGGTCTTGCCCGCGTGCCTCGCGATCGTCGAGCGCGCCGGCAAGCTGCGGCCGCGCGAGGAGCCGGCGATCGGTCGCACGCTGGAGCGGCTGGTGCCGAAGCGGCTGGGCCGGGCGGCGTTCGTGATCCTGTGGCTCGCCGCCGCGGCGGGCGGCGTCACCGCGTGGTTCCTGACCCATCATCCGTTCGAGTCGAACTTCCGCAACCTGCGCACCTACAACGGCACGATCACCGAGGAGGAGCGCTGGATGGGGAAGGTCGATCATTCGTTCGGCCAGGGCATCTCCGGCGGGTTCGTGATCGCGGTGCCGACGCGCGCCGAGGTGCGCCCGTTGGTCGAGAGATTGCGGGCGCTCGATGCGGGCAAGGACGACAAGCACAAGCTGTTCTCGCGCCTGAACACGCTCGACGATCTCTTGCCCGCGGATCAGGACAAGAAGCTCGCGGTGCTCGCCGAGATCCGCGGCATGCTCACGCCCGACGCGCTCGACGCGATGTCCGACGACGATCGGCGCGATGCGTTGAAGCTGCGCCCGCCCGACGACCTGCGCGCGCTCGGCGACGACGACGTCCCCGAGGAGCTCGCGTGGCCGTTCATCGAGGCCGATCAATCGCGCGGCAAGGTGATCCTCGCGATGTCGGGCTGGGGCTACGAGATCTGGAACGCGGATGATCTCGTCCGGTTCTCGGACGACGTACGTCGCTTGGATTTGGATGGCGCGCTGCTCGGCGGGACCGCGTTCGTGTTCGCCGACGTCCTGCGATCGATCGAGCGCGACGGTCCGCGCGCGACGATGGTCGCGTGCATCGCCGCGATCCTGGTCGTGATCGTCATCATGGGCTGGTCGCGCCACGCGTTCGCGACGCTGGTGTGCGGCGCGGTCGGCACGGTGTTCATGCTCGCGGCCGCCGCGCTGCTCGACATGCACATCAACTTCCTCGACTTCGTCGCGCTGCCGATCACGGTCGGCATCGGCATCGACTACGCGGTCAACATCGCCGCGCGCGATCGCGCCGACGGTCCGGGGCACGCGAGAGAAGTGCTGCACACCGTCGGCGGCGCGGTCGCGCTGTCGTCGTACACGACGATCGTCGGCTACGGCACGCTGCTCTTGTCGCAGAACCGCGCGATCCGCAGCTTCGGCGGCGCGGCGATCCTCGGCGAGCTGACGTGCCTGACGACCGCGCTGGTGCTCGCGCCGGCGCTCTTGTGGGTCTTGGCCGAGCGCGCCCGCAAGCGCCGCGCGAAGTAACCGCTTCCGCTTCCGCTTCCGCTTCCGCTTCCGCTTCCGCTTCCGGTTCCGGTTCCGGTTCCGGTTCCGGTTCCGGTTCCGCTTCCGCTTCCGTTGCCGTTGCCGTTGCCGTTGCCGTTGCCGCTCCGCTCTCCCGTTCGCCGTGAGCGGAGCGCGAGCGAGCGAAGCGAGCGAGCGCGCAGTCGAACGGCCCGCGCCTCGAGCCATCGAATGCGATCGGTC
>DATJIA010000395.1:0-26995 GCA_035493675.1 Kofleriaceae bacterium
TCCACGATCTGGGGCGCGTGGGAGGGCGCGCTCGCGGCGCTCTTGCTCCTGCTCATGCCGCGGCTCTTGTTCCACGCCGGGCTCGCGTGCTTCGACGCGCCGATGGTCGCGGTCTGGTTCGCGACGGTCGCCGCGTATCACGCCGCGCTGTCGTCGAGGCGATGGGCGATCGGCGCCGGCGTCGCGTTCGGGCTCGCGCTCGCGACCAAGCACAACGCGCTGCTCCTTCCGCCCGCGCTGTTCGTGCACGCGGCGATCATCGGATGGCGCGATCTCGCCTCCGACCTGCGCGCGAAGCAATGGAAGCGCGCGATCACGCGCGAGCCGCTCGTCGCGCTCGCGGCGATGGCGGTGATCGGTCCGCTCGTCCTCTACGCGCTGTGGCCGTGGCTGTGGTCGGCGCCGATCGCGCACGCGAAGGCGTGGATCAAGTTCCACCTCGATCACGTCCACTACAACTTCGAGTACCTCGGCGAGAACTGGAACCATCCGCGCTTCCCGTGGCACGTCGCGATCATCACGACGCTCTTCACCGTGCCGGTCGTGACGCTCGCGGGCGCCGCGCTCGGCGCGCGCGTGATGGTCGCGCGCTGGTGGACGATGCGCCGCGAGAAGATCGAGGGAGATCCGACCAAGCCGGGGCTCTTGATCCTGGTGTCCGCGATCGCCGCGATGGGGCCGTTCCTCCTCGGCTCGACGCCGATCTTCGGCGCGGAGAAGCACTGGGCGCCGGCGATGCCGAGCTTCGCGATCGCCGCGGGGATCGGCGTCGTGTGGGCCGCGCGCCAGCTCGCCGCGCTGTTCGACCAGCAGCACGCGAACAAGATCCTCGCCGCGGTCGCGGTGGTGATCGCGAGCGCCGCCGCCGTCGAGACCTTCCACGCGCAGCCGTACGCGCTCACCGAGTACAACGCGCTCGCCGGCGGCGCGCCCGGCGGCGCCGACCTCGGCATGAACCGCCAGTTCTGGGGCTACAGCGCGCGCGGCGTCTTGCCGTGGTTGGGCGAGCACAAGCCGGGACGCGTCTACACGCACGACGCGAGCCCCGCGTGGGGCTGGTACATCAAGGCCGGCCTCGTCCCGCCGCTCGACACCGACAGCGGCTCGGAGTTCTCCGGCGGGATCGAGCGCAGCGACTACGCGCTCGTGATCCACGAGCTGCACTTCAACCGCCACGACTATCTGATCTGGAAGGCGTACGGCACCGTGCAGCCCGCCTTCGTGCTCACCGTGGACGGCGTCCCTATTGTTTCGGTGTACTCGAGGGATCGTTCCAGATGAGCACGTCGTCGATCTCCATGTGACCCCACGGATCGGTCGCTTCGTCGACGAGGACGAGGTTCGCGGTCTTGCCGCGGAACGGCGAGACGTCCCACTTCACCTCGCTCATCGTGTCGGTCGCCTTCGGCGGACCGGCGACGCGCACGGGCTTGCCCTCGACCCACAGCTCGGCGCGCAGCCCGCGATCGGTGCCGCCCGCGATCAGGAACGAGATCCGCAGGCCGTCGATCGGAAAATCCTTCGACGTCAAACTGCCGGTCGCCTTGTCGCCGCCGTGCATGCTGTCGGCGAAGTAGCGGCCGCGGAAGCGATAGACCGGCGACTGCCCGCTGAGCTCGCGCGACTCCGGGTGCGTGCCCCACGCCGCGCCGGTCGGCGTCCAGCCGTCGAACGAGCCGTTCTCGAAGTCGAACAGCGCGCGCGCGCCGATCGGCGGCTTCGACGGCGTCGCCGGCACCCAGATCGACGCCGGCCGCAGCTGCCCGGGCGTGCCCTCGCTGGTCGTGATCCCGACGAACAGGCGCGGACGCTCCTCTTTCGGCAGCGCGTCGTCGGCGCGGTAGAACGCCGCGATCGACGAGAACGGCCCGTGATCGTCGAGGACGATCGCGGCGAAGCGATGATCGCGCAGCGCCTCGTCGAGCCCGACGACGTCGATCGGCTTCTTGCCGGCGCCGGCGTCGCCGACGCCCATGCGGTGCGTGTACATGCGCTTGCCCGCGAGGTGCGCCATCCACGGATCGAAGGTCACCCACACGTCGCCGTCGATCTGCGAGATGCGCGCGATCAGCGCGTCGCCGGCCGCTCGGTCTGCGTCGGAAGGGATGAAGTCGCTCGCGCTCCAGCGCGCGCGCCAGAGATCGATCCCGGGCGCGAGCGCGATCACGACGACCGGCGCGATCAACGCGAACCGCCGGCGCGCGAGCTCGGTCGGCATCAAGACGCGCGCGCACGACGCGACCGCGACCATCGCGCAGCCGCACGCGATGCCGCCGTGCAGGAGCGCCGGCATGTACGCGTTGAAGACCGCCCACTGCGTGCCGAAGCCGATGCCGCCGACGACGATCGAGAGCAGCCAGATCGGCGCCCACACGAGCAGCGGGCGCGCGGCCTTCGGCACCTGGCGCTTCGCGATCGCGCACGCGGCGACCAGGATCAGGCCGAGCACGATCGCGGTGGTCGCGAGCGGGAAGTGACCGAGCAAGAGGCGGATCGAGTGCCAGAAGCGCGGCATCTGGAAGTCGTGCGACTGGTGCACGTCGTGGACCCAGATCCAGAACCAGTCGCCGGTCGCGCGCTGCAGGATCGCCTTGCCGCCGAGCCCGATCGCGCCCGCGGTCGCGACGAAGATCGGCACGCGGCGCCAGTTGAGCGCGAGGACGATCACCGCGCCGCCGCCGACGTAGACGACGCCGGTCTGCTTGGCGAAGAAGCTGAGCCCGAGGATCGCCGCGGCCGCGGCGGTGCGTCCCTGTCCCGCCCAGCCGGTGCCGAGGCGCGCCCAGCGGATCGTGCAGTGCAAGCCGACGGTGACGAGCGCGAGGAAGAACGAATCGTTGCGGACGAGATCGTACCAACCGCCGGTCCACGGATAGCCGGCCGCGAACAAGCCGAGCGCGGTGAGCACGCCGAGCCACGCGGCGAAGCGATCGTCCGCGCCCGCGCGGGCCGCGCGCCGCGCCGGTCCCGCGATCGCCGCGCCGACGACGACGGCGATCCCGCACAGCGACAGCACCGACACCATGCGGCCGAGCGCGAACGACAAGCCGAAGATCGATCCGAGCACCGCGAGCAGGCCCGGATAGAGCGGCGTGTAGAGGTACGGGATGAAGTCGACGGTCGGCGGGCCGTAGATGCCGGTGCCTTCGGAGATCCGCTGCGCGTGGTGGAGCATGCCGCCCTCCATCCACTCGAGGTCGTACGGATACCCGACGCGATGGACGATCGCCCACGAGAGCGTGACGAGCTGCCAGAGCGCGGGCAGCGCGAGCAGGAACCAGCCGGCGCGCCGCAGCCACGCGCCCGCGCCGTCGCGCGTCGCCACGGTCACGGCGTCACCTCGATCGTCGCGACCGCGGCGCGATTGTCCGCGATCCGGACACTACCGTGCGGGGGCTTTCGAACCTCGCCGCGCCACAAGCCCATCCACAGCGTGTAGTGGCCGGGCGGCGTCCCCGACGGGATCGAAACCGTCGTCGTGTAGCGGATGAACTGGCCCGCCTTCCACCACGCGAACGGGCGCGCGGGCTCGTGATCGCCGGTGAAGCGCTTGTGCGCGTCGGACGCGTCCTCGAAGTGCGCGAAGACCTTCCAGCCGTCGTCGAGCGTGCCCTTGGCCTCGAAGGTCCAGGTCGCGGTGACGTTGGTGCCGCTCCGCGCGGTCGCCGGCAGATCGACCGCGAGGAGGCGCACTTCGGATCCGAAATCGACGTCGAGCGGATGCTCGATCGCCGGTCGCGTCGGGACCAGCGCCGCGATCGCGCCGGGCGGGATCGACGTGCCGTCGTACCACTTCTCGAACTGATCGCGGATCGTCTCGCACGGTCCGGGATCGTCGACGCGATCGCGCGTCTCCATCGGATCGTCGTCGACGCGATAGACCTCCCACGACGTCGTCGGCGACACGTCGTAGATCACGTGACAGCGCTCGGACGCGGCCGCGCGCATCTCGTTGTTGTTCTCGTACGAGAGCTGCTGCCACACCGGACGATCGGTGTCCTTCGCGCCGGCGAGCACGTCGACCAGCGAGTGGCCCATCATCTCGGCGCTCGCCGGCGCGCCGGCGAGGTTCGCGAGCGTCGGCAGGATGTCGACGTGCCCCGCCGGCGTCTCGCTCTTGCGCGGCGCGAGCCCGGGCACGCGGATGATCATCGGCACCTTGGTCTGCGCCGCGTACAGGTGATAGCCGTGCTCGTTCACGCCGTGCTCGCCGAAACCTTCGCCGTGATCGCCGGTCACGACGATCACGGTCTTGTCGTAGAGGCCCTTCGCCTTCAAGTCAGCGACGAGCCGCCCGATGTGGAGGTCGGTGTAGAAGATCTCCTGATCGTAGCGATCGAGATCGCGATCGCCCCACGCCGGCGCTTCCTTGTGCGCCATGTAGTCGTAGTGCGGGTCGTAGTAGTGGACCCACAGGAAGAAGCGCTGCTGCGCGTGCGCGTCGACGAACGCGATCGCCTTGTCGGTGTTCTCCGCCGCCGACGAGCCGTGGCTGTGCGCGGGGCCCTCGCTGCCGTCGGCGTGCAGGCGCGCGTTCGCGTTGTCGTACGATGCGAAGCCCTGCTCGAAGCCGTGGCCGCTGAAGTAGTGGTAGCTGGTGATCGCGGCGGTCGTGAAGCCGCGCGGCGCGAGCAGCTCGGCGATCGTCGTCGACTCGGCGGCGATGCCGGGCCAGCCCGCGATCGACGTGTCGTAGTGGACGTCGAGCGGCAAGCGGCCCGTCATGATCGCGGGCATCGAGTACCGCGTCGACGGCGCGTGCGCCCAGCCGTGCTCGAACAGCGTGCCGGCGGCGGCGATCGCGTCGAGGTTCGGCGAGGTCTTGCGCTCGTAGCCGTACGCGCTCAGGTGATCGGCGCGCAGCGTGTCGATCGTGATCAGCACGACGTCGAAGTCTTGCGGGACCGATGGCGGCACCGGCGCGAACGTCGGCGGTGACGGCGGCGGCGGCTCGGTCGCGTCGCCGCCGACGCAGTTCTGATCGATGCCGTCGCCGGGGCGCTCGTGCGCGCCGGGATGGATCTTCGGATCGCCGTCGTCGCAGTCGCCGCCGCCGAGCCAGCGCGAATAGCCGTCGTGATCGCGATCGCCGAGCTTGCGGATCCAGGTCGCGACCGGCGCGCCGAGGCCGCTGTACGCGGTCGCGGCCTTGATCACCGACGGCCGATTGCCGAGCAAGAGGATCATGCCGAACGCGATCGGCATCGCGAGCACGGCGCCGATCGCGCGCCAGCGCCCGCGCACGCGCGCGAGCCGCTCCGCCCAGCTCATCCCGCGCGGCACCGCGCCGATCGCGAGCAGCGCGCCGACCAGGATCACGATCGGCCCGCGCACCGGCAGCATGCCGAGCTCCGCCTTCCACGCGCGCACGCCCCACGTGCCGGCGGCGGCGATCATCGCGGCGCCCGCGACCAGCGGCGCGCGCGGATCCGACAGCGCGCGCGCGGCGCGCGGCGGCGACCTGCGCAACAAGGCTTCGATCGGCCACGCGACGACGAACGCGATCAAGACCGCGAGCGCGAGCGTGACGACGCCGGTGATCATCGACACCGCGACGACCAGCTCCGGGTTCTGGCGCGTGCGCAGCGCCGCGAACGTCTTCGGGAAGACGTACGCGAAGCCGACCGCGACGCACAGGATCGCGGCGATCACGAGCGCGAGCCCGGCCATCGCGTCTTTCGGATCGCGGCGGCGCGTCGACGCGTGCGCGCGCTTCGCGAACCGCACGAGCTCGCCGAGCCGCGTCTCCGCGAACCCGACCACGATCAGCGCGATCAGCGCGCCCGCGAGCGCGCCCGCCGCGCCGTACACGCACGCGAGGTACAGCGCGAACCGGATCCGTCCCGCGAGATCGGGCAAGAACTGCATCGCGGGGCCCCACGACCACACGGCGTCGATCACGCCGGCGGCCGCGGCCGCGAGCGCGCCGCCGGCCGCACCGCCGAGCACGACGGTCGCCACCGTCCGCGTCTCCGGCGATCCGCCTCGGGCCATCCCCGAGAGGCTAGCGATACCACCGCGCTAGCTCAAGCCATGTATAACTGCTTCGCGAATGATGCCGCCGCGAAACCTGGGATCGACCATCCTCCGATGGGCGCCGGTCGCGGCGTGCGCGGCGATCCTGGTCTGGCACTCGCTGCAGTACAACTTCGTCACCGACGACGCGTACATCTCGTTCGTCTACTCGCGCAACCTCGCCGAGCACGGAGAGCTCTCCTTCAACCTCGGCCACCCCGTCGAGGGCTACACGAACTTCTTGTGGACGTTCGTGCTCGGGCTCCTGATGGTCGTCGGGATCGCGCCGGAGATCTCGTCGCGCGTGCTCGGCACCGCGTGCGCGATCGGCACGCTGGTCGTCGCGTTCCGCATCACCGAGCGGCTGCTCGCGGTGAAGCGTCCGACGACGTGGCGCGAGATCTCGCCGTGGCCGATCATCCCGCCGCTCCTGCTCGCGTGGTCGTCGGGCTTCGCGTGCTGGTCGTCGGGCGGCCTCGAGACGCAGCTCTTCACGCTGCTCGTCGCGCTCGCGATCGAGGCGTACGTCGCGGCGGAGGACGGCGAGCCGCTGCGCCTGCAGCGCATGGGGCTCTACCTCGCGCTCGCCGCGATGACGCGCCCCGAGGGCCTCATGGTCGCCGGCGTGATCGGCGCGCATCGCCTCGCGATGAACGCGTCCCGTCGCCGGATCAAACCGGATCTGGCCGAGCTGCGCGCGATCGGCGCGTTCCTGCTCGTGTGGGCGCCGTGGTTCGCGTGGCGCTGGTGGTACTACGGCTGGCCGTTCCCCAACACGTACTACGTGAAGGCGACGGGCGCGTTGCCGAAGGGCATGGACGCCGAGGTCTGGCGGTACGGCTTCCACTACATCTATGTGTGGGCGAAGCAGGTGCACCTGGTGTGGATCGCGCCGGTGCTCGTGCTCGGCGTGATCGCGAAGCCGCGCACGCCGCGCTTCTCGTTCGTCACGCTCGCGGCGCTGCTCGCCGGCGCCTACCTCTATTACACGGCGTCGGTCGGCGGAGACTTCATGGGCCTCCACCGGTTCATCATGCCGCTGTTCGTCTTGATCGCGATCGTCGCGGGGCTCGGCTTCGCGCGGATCGCCGATTGGAAGCCGCCGGCAGCGCTCGCGCTCGCGCCGCTGGTCGTGATCGCGTTCGCGTGGACGCAGTGGAAGCTGACGAGCGAGAGCCTGCGCGTCGACAACATCTTCAGCGACAACGGCATCGACACGCCGGCGTTCCTGATCGAGTACACCGAGGATCGCGCGACGATCGGGCGCGCGATGGAGAGCTGCTTCCGCGACGGCGACTTCAGCATCGTCGGCGGCGCCGGCGCGCAGCCGTACTTCGGGCGCATGCAGGCGATCGACATCTTCGGCCTGGTGTCGGAGAAGGTCGCGCACGAGGATCGCCGGGTCAGCGCGCGGCCGGGCCACGACAAGTGGGCCTCCGACGAGGTGCTGCTCTCGTACGATCCGACCTTCATCTTCTATTGCTACGACCTCACGGCGAAGCCGGAGCAGGCGCACCTCGGCCAGTGCAGCGAGCAGGCGTGGATCGCGCGCGGCTACGAGCGCGTGACGATGCACATCCCGGGGCTGCACACGCTCGCGGATCCGCGCCAGCCGGCGGAGTACTACACGTTCCTCGCGAAGAAGGCGCGCAAGTTCGAGTGCAACGGGCGCGTGCGATAGCTCCGTATGCGATCGCGGTCGCGCTGATCGCGATCCTCGTCGGTATTCGCGCGTGCGCGACGCCGGCGCAGCGCACGAGCGGCTTCATCGATCTGCCGCGCGGCGGGCCGTACATCCTCGGCTTCGAGACCCGCGGCACCGCGAAGCTCGAGGTCGCGGGGCACGTGATCACCGGGCCGTCGCAGGAGCCGGATCCGGTCAAGCACGACGCCGGCGTGACGTATCAGCGCATCGTCTTGCCCGCCGGGCCCGCGCCGTTCACGCTGACCGGCGACGCGCGGCTGATCTGGCATCCGCCGGGGCGGCGCGGCTCGCCCGAGTACGTGCCGTCGTCGTCGCTGTCTCCGGATCAGCGCTTCGGCGGCGGCAGCGGCGCCGCGCGCACCGACGGCATGATCGTCGTCGCGATCGTGCTCGTGATCGCCGCGCTCGCGATCTATCTCTGTCGCGCGCGGATCGTCGCGCTCGACAAGCGCGACATCGTCGCGTTCGGCGCGTGCTTCGTGCTCGCGCTCGCCGCGCGCGGCTGTGGGCTCGGCGACGCGGGCCAGACCTGGGACGAGGACGAGTACTGGTCGTCGGGGCGCAACGACGTGCAGAACGTGCTCGCGCTCGACTTCGCGCCCGACGCGTGGGTGTGGAACTACGAGCACCCGCCGGTGACGAAGTACCTCGCCGGCGCCGGCGCGCTGTGGAGCGACGGCTTCGGCCCGGCGCGCGCGCTCTCGGCGCTCGTGATGGCGCTCGGCTGCGCGCTGCTCGTCCCGATCGGCACGCGCTTGTTCTCGCGGCGCGCGGGGATCTTCGCGGCGGTGTTCGCCGCGCTGTCGCCGCACCTGATCGCGCACGGGCAGATCATCGGGCACGAGGCGCCGACGGTCTTCCTGTGGGCCTTGGCGATCTGGCTGAGCCTCCGCGCGCACGACGAGCCGAAACGCCTCGCATGGCGGCTCGTCGGGATCGGCGTCGTCGTCGGGCTGGCGCTGATGACGCGGTTCGTGAACGCGCTGGTCGCGATCCCGATCGCGGCCGCGCTCGTCGCGTACGCGCCGCGCGCCGATCGCGCGCGCGTGATCAAGCTGGGCGCGATCCTGATCCCGATCGCCGCGCTGGTGACGTGCTTCCTGATCTGGCCGCGCTTGTGGTCGCATCCGATCGCGCACCTGCAAGAGGCGCTCGCGAAGACCGGCAAGCTGCACGATCCCGAGCCGTTCTTCGGCGTCCTCACCGCCGAGCCGCCGCGCTGGTGCTTCGCCGTGTACGTGTTCGCGTGCACGCCGATCCTCTTGTTCGTCGCCGCGCTCGCGTTCGCGCCGCGAGCGAGGACGTGGCGCCCCACCGCGGTCGCGCTCGCGTGGCTCCTCGGGCCGCTCGTCGTCGCGTTCTCGCCGGTGCGCCAGGACGGCGTGCGCTACGTCTTGCCGTCGCTCACCGCGATCGCGCTCCTCGCCGGCGCCGCGATCGATCAGATCGCGAAGAAGTGGATCGCCGAGGCGATCGCGGCGGCGCTGGCGCTCTACCTCGCGATCACCTGCGTGCGGGTCGCGCCGTATTACCTCGACTACTACTCGGAAGCTTTCGGTGGCCCGTCGGGCGTCGCCGCGGATCAGCGCTTCGTGATCTCGTGGTGGGGCGAGGGCGTCGACGACGCGGTCGCGTACGTCAACGCGCACGCGGCGCCGGGCGCGCGCGTACATCGCGACTGCGCGGTGCCGAGCCACGTGACCTGGTTCCGCGGCGATCTCTGGGACGCGATGGTGCGCGACCCCGCACAAGCGGACTGGATCGTGTGGACGCAACCGAGTTGGCGGCGGTGTGGAATTCCCCCGAATGCCCGACTCACGCATACGACGTCGGTGCTCGGCGCACCGCTCGCGTACGTCTATGAGGTCGACCACACGCGGCGATGATACTGTTCGCGGGAATGCGACAAGTGAAGGGGGTCTTGTTCGCGGACTACGTGCGGATGATCCGCGCGGTGAAGAGCTACGACTGGACGAAGCGCCTGTCGGCGCGCGAGCTCGCCTTCGTCAAGGCGCCCGTCGATCACGCCAAGTGGTACCCGATGGAGGTCTTCGAGCAGCTCGGCAACGCGATCCTCGAGGTCGTCGCGCAGGGGCAGCTCGAGCTGGTGCGGATGTGGGGCCGCACGCAGGTCGATCAGCTGCGCGCGCAACAGCCGATGCTCGTCGAGGCGAACGATCCGGTCGAGACGCTCAACCGGTTCCGCGTGCTGCGCGCGACCTACTTCGACTTCGACACGCTGTCGGTGCCGCTGCTCCACCTCGACGAGGCGCAGGTGCTGATCGCGTACCAGATGGGCATGCCCGCCGAGGAGGCGGCGTCGTACCAGACGATGGGCTTCTTCGAGCGGCTCCTGCAGGTCGCCGGCGCGAAGGACGTCAGCGCGCGCTTCTCGATGCGGTCGTGGGTCGGCGAGGCGCGTACGCTCTTGTCGCTCCACTGGACCGCGCCGTGACGACCAGACTCCCGATCTATCGCGCCGCGGACGACGAGATCGACGCGTTCCAGCGCGCGACCGGGCTGGCGTGCCCGACCGGCTGCGGCGTCTGCTGCGAGACGCAGACGCCGTACGTGCGGGTCGCCGACATGCAGGAGATCGCGGAGGCGCACGTCGCGCGCGGCGTCGAATACGCGGAGGCCACGCTCGCGCGCGCCCGCGCCGCAGGCGCCGAGCGGCCGTGCGCGATCTACGAGCCGGGCCGCCTGCCGGGCGGCTGCACCGAGTACGAGCTGCGCCCGATCTTGTGCCGCCTGTTCGGCTTCGGCGCGGTGCGCGACAAGCAAGGCGCGGCCGCGCTCGCCGCCTGCCGCGTGCACAAGCAGGTGACGCCGGAGCTCGCCGCGCGCGCGATCGATTTCGTGGCGAACGGCGGCGCGGTCCCGATGATCGCCGACTGGCAGGCGACCGCCGATGCCGCGATCGCCGACCGCGACCCGCAGCTCCTCCCGATCAACGTGGCGCTCGCGGAAGCGCTCGAGCGCTCGCTGCTCCGCGCGCAGTACGCGAACGCCTCAGAAGCGGAACATCTGGATCGCTGACTCCGCCGCGTCGCTCTCGGACTTGGTCGCGCCGCCGTTCTGGCGCACGCCGGCGACGTTCCACGACTGCGTGCAGAGCGGCTTGCCCTTCACGTAGTACTCGGCGACGAACACGAGCTGGAGCACGCCCTCGTCGACGCGGCCGGCGACCGAGAAGCGGCCGTCGAGGCCCTGGATCACCGACGCGCCGAGCTTCGAGGTCGCCTTGATCTTGCCGGCCTTGGGCTCCGAGCCCTGCATGATCGGCACGAGGTCGATGTTCACGACCACGTTCTTCTTCTGCTCGATCTTGAGCGTGCCGCGCGTGAAGGTCATGCCGGTCGACGTGCAGTTGTTCGACACCTCGTCGTACTTCACGTCGTAGGTGCCGGCGACGTCACCCTTGTCGCTCGGCTTGTCGCCCTTGTCGGCGAACGCGGGCGTCGCGGCCAAGAGCACGAGCAAGGTGGCAATCGTGGTGCGCATCGTCACCTATTCTGACTCAGGAGCCGCCGGATCGATTCAACCCGGGCAAGTTCCCGATCTCTGCCGCATTCCGATGTAGGTCAGTGTGAGGCGTCCTTCTGCGGCGCCGGCGTGACCGAGGCGGTGACCGGACCGTCGCGGAACACGAAGAACGTGTGGATCGACCGCACGTCCGAGTTCTCCCGCGCGACGATCGTGATCTGGTTCGAGCCGGGCCAGAGCGGCACGTCGGTCTTGAAGTCGAGCTTCGAGTCCTTCGCGCCGCCGCGGTTCGACTTGTAGAAGACCTTGCGACCGTCGATCTTGGCGCCCTGGTTCGAGACGAACACGTAGACGTCCTCGACGTGCGTGTCGTCGCTGACCGTGCCCGCGAGCGAGTACGTGCCGCTCGCCACCTCGAGCTGCGACGAGCCGAGCGTGATGTTCGGCGGCGTCACCTGCCAGCGATCGCTGACCGAGCCCGACGGCGCGCCCGAGCTGCGCGACACGCTCGACGACGGCACGAAGCCCGGGCGACCCGCGACCTCGACCTTGGTCCACGTGCCGGTGGTGCCGAGCACCTTCAGCTTCGCGCCCGACGACACGTTCGCGATCACGTCGGCGTCATCCGCCGCGCCCTGGCGCACGTCGAGCTTCTTCTTCGCCTCGACCACGCCGCTCGCCGCCGTCACCGCCGGCGCGGCGTCGTGGATCGGGAACGTCAGCTTCTCGGTCTCCTGCGTGCCGAGCACCGCGTCGTAGACCGCGAGCTCGACGATCACGTTCGGGCCCTTGATGTTGTCGTCGACCTGGAAGCTGAACTCGGCGCTCTTGTTGTCGCCGGGCTTCAGCTCGCCGAGCTCGAAGCGCGACTTGCCGAGCTCGAGGCCGTCGCCCGAGTCGTTGCGCAGGAGCGCGGTCGTCTCCGCCGCGGTGCCGACGCCCGCGTTCTTGAAGCTCACGCGCAGGCGGAAGCTCTCGCCCTTCTGCACGAGGCCGTCGCCGTTGCCGTCGTCGATCAGGTCGTAGCCGAACGCGAAGGTCGGGCGCGGCGACGCGCTGATCTTGAGCGTGACGGGCGAGACGATCGCCGGCGCGTTCTTCGCTTCCTTGACGTCGACCGTCAGCTGATCGACGCGATCGACCGCGTCCTTCGGCAGCTGCACGCGCTGCGTGAAGGTCTTGGTCTCGCCCGGGTTCACCTTGCCGAACACGAGCTCGTAGTCGTCGAAGTACGGATCGTCGGCGTGGAGGCGCGCCATCACGCGCCAGGCCGGACCGGTGCCGGTGTTCTTCACCGTGCCGGTGAGCGTGACGAGATCGCCCGCGTGCACCGACTCGCCCGGCGCCGCGGCGACGCTCACCTCGAGCTTGGCGGCGCCCGACTGCGACGCCGGCGCCGCGGTCCAGTCGACCGCGATCTTCGACAGCGCGTCGGACAGCGCCTTGTCCTGCTCCGCGCGCTTCGCCGCGATCAGCTTCTTGATGTCGCGGATCTCGGCGGTGCGGTTGTTGTCGTTCGACGCGGCGGCGACGACGTCGCGGCCGAAGTCGATCTCGAAGTCTTCCTTGACCTCGTCCTCGTCGATCGGCTCGTCGTCCTGCTGCGCCGCCGGCGTGTTGGGATCGGCGTTCGCGTCCACCGGCTTGGTCGCCTGCACCGGCTTGACGAACAGGAAGGGCAGGTCGTAGGCCGGCTTGTCGGTGTCGCGCGCGTACGCCGACACGATCGCGCGGTCGAGATCCTTCTCGCCGTACGAGTGCGACGGCGCCTGCAGGCGGATGATGTCCTCCGCCGCGTCGTCCTTGTCGGGCACGTACATGCGCTGCAGCGCGACGTCGGGGACGATGCCGAGGTTCTGGATCGAGCGATCGCCGGGCGTGAGGTACTCGGCGACCGTGATCTTCAGCTTCGAGCCGTCCTCGTTGTCGTAGAGCTCCTGCACCGAGCCCTTGCCGAACGTGCGGGTGCCGATGATCACCGCGCGGTCGAGGTTCTTGAGCGCGCCCGCGACGATCTCCGACGCCGACGCCGAGCCGCTGTTGACGAGCACCGCGAGCGGCGCGTTGGGATCGCCGGGCCCGCGCTCGGCGCGATGCGGCTCGCGCTTCTTGCCGCTGACGGTCGTGACGATCGTGCCGCTGTCGACGAACAGGTCGGCGGTCTCGACCGCCTGCTCGAGCAAGCCGCCCGGGTTCCAGCGCAGGTCGAGGACCCACGCGTGCGCGCCGCGCGCGGACAGATCGTCCATCGCCTGCGCGACCTCGGCCGCCGTCGTCGAGCTGAACTGCTTGATGCGGATGTAGCCGACGTTCTTGTCGAGCAGCTTCGACACGACCGACTCGAGGCGGATCACGTCGCGCGACAGATCGAAGCGCATGAGCCCCTGCGTGCCCTTGCGCTCGATCCACAGCGTGACGGGCGTCTTCGGCTCGCCGCGCATGCGATCGACCGCTTCGTTCGACGTGAGGTTCTCGGTCGGCTCGGTGTTGATCTTGACGATGTGATCGCCGGCCTTGATGCCCGCGCGCCACGCCGGCGTGTCCTTCATCGGACGGATCACGGTGAGCTTCTTGTCGACCATGCGGATCACGATGCCGAGGCCGCCGAACTTGCCGCTGGTCGTCAGATCCATCTCGCGCGCCGCCTCGGGATCGAGGAGCGTCGAGTGCGGATCGAGCGTCGACAGCATGCCGTTCACGGCGGCGTACTCGACCTGCGCGAGGTCGGCGCCGCTGTTCATGTTCGACTGGACGAACTTGAAGATCTTCTTCAGCTTCGCCGCGAGCCGCCACGGCGAGTCGACGTCGTCGGTCTGGAAGGTCTCGGTCTTGTCGTTGACCGTCACCGACACTTCGTTCTTGTCGGGGTTCGGCGCGACCAGCACCTCGGGGATGTTGAACTGCACCGAGTCGAGCGCCTGGTAGAGCATCTTCTTCGGATCGATGCGCGACGGATCGACGTAGCGCTCCTTCACGCGCACCAGCGTGAGGTTGAAGATCTTGAGCGCGGTGAGGTCGTGACCCGCGACGACGGTCTCACCGGGCGCGGCGCGCACGGCGGGCGTGTCGAGCGTCAACGGCACCAACCCCTCGGGCGATCGCTGCACGACCGTGAGCACGAGCGCGGTCGCGGCGGCGAGAGCTACCACCAGCACGTTCAGGGACAGCCTGCGGCGCATATCCCGTGAGTATACGAGGCCGAGCGTGCCGTGCCAGCGGTCCGTGGGTGGGCGTGTCGAGTATTCCCGTGTAGTATGCGACGACCATGGCCGACCGGAAGCCACGCGTCGGTCGCGGCAAGAAGCGCGACGACGTGATCGACGTCGACGGGGACGCCGCTGAGGACCGCTCCGAGGAGAAGGACTCCGAGGACGAAGGCGCGGAGTCGGAGGACTCCGACAAGGAGCCGTCCGACGACGAGATCCTGTCCGAAGCGGCCAACATCATCGACGTCAACGAGGACGGCAGCGTCCAGCCGACCGGCGAGTGGCCGCCTGCGCGAGACGAAGACGAGAAGGAGACCAAGCGGCGCGAGCGCGGCGGCTCCCTCGTCAAGCGCGACCCGATGCAGGCGTACATGCAGGAGGCGCGGCGCTATCCGCTGCTCACGCCCGAGGAAGAGCACGACCTCGCGGTCAAGCTCTTCGAGGGCGGCGACACCAAGGCCGCGCGCAAGTTGATCGAGGCGAACCTGCGGCTCGTCGTGAAGATCGCGTACGAGTACCGCCGCGCCCACAAGAACCTCTTGGATCTGATCCAGGAGGGCAACATCGGCTTGATCCAGGCGGTCGGGAAGTTCGATCCGTATCGCGGCGTGAAGCTGTCGAGCTACGCCGCGTTCTGGATCCGCGCCTACATCCTCAAGTTCATCCTCAACAACTGGCGCCTCGTGAAGATCGGCACGACCCAGGCGCAGCGGAAGCTCTTCTTCAACCTGCGCAAGGAGAAGGAGAAGCTCGAGCAGCTCGGCTTCCAACCGACCGCGGCGCTCTTGGCCGAGAAGCTCGACGTCAGCGAGAAGGACGTCGTCGAGATGGAGAAGCGCATGGCGGCGCCCGAGGCGTCGCTCGACGCGCCGGTCTCCGCCGACGACGACGGCGCGCGCACGCGGCTCGACTTCCTGCCCTCCGACGAAGCGCGCCCGGATCACGCGGCCGAGCAGAAGGAGTTCAGCGGGCTCCTCCGCGAGAAGCTCGAGAAGTTCGCCGAGGACCTCGAGGGCCGCGAGCAGACGATCTTCCGCGAGCGCTGGCTCACCGACGCGCCGAAGACGCTGCAGGAGATCGGCGATCAATACGGCGTGTCGCGCGAGCGCGCGCGGCAGCTCGAGAAGCGGCTGCTCACGCGCCTGCGGAAGTATCTCGAGACGGAATTCGGGACCGCGGTCGACATCGACGCGCTCACTCGTGAGTAGCCTGTGAGGCTTTCCGTCGTCGCGACGCCGATCGGCAACCTCGAGGATCTCTCGCTGCGCGCCGCGCGCGTCCTGCGCGAGGCGGATCTCGTCTTGGCCGAGGACACGCGATCGGCGCGCGTCTTGTTGGATCGCTGCGACGGGCTCGCGCCGGGCAGCAACGATCAGCGCCGCGTGATCAGCGTGTTCGAGGGCAACGAGGCCTCGCGCATCGAGACCGCGCTCGACGCGATCCGCGCGGGCAAGAAGGTCGCGCTGATCAGCGAAGCGGGCATGCCCGGCGTTTCGGATCCCGGCGCGCGCGTCGTGAAGGCGGCGATCGACGCCGGCGTGACGATCGAGATCGTTCCGGGGCCGGTCGCGGCGATCGCGGCCTTGGTCGCGTCGGGGTTGCCGACCGATCGGTTCCTGTTCGTCGGGTTCCCACCGCGTGAAGCGGGTGCGCGGCAGGAGGCGTTCGGCGCGCTGCGCGGCGAGCGCGCGACGATGATCTTCTACGAGGCGCCCGATCGCACCGGCGCGACGCTCGCGGATCTCGCGGCGGCGATGGGCGGCGAGCGCGAGGCGTGCGTGTCGCGCGAGATCACCAAGGTGCACGAGGAGCACGCGCGCGGAACGCTCGCGGATCTGGCCGATCGCTACGCGACGACGCCGCCGCGCGGCGAGGTGACGATCGTGGTCGGCGGCGCGATCGCGACCGCGCCGTTCGTCGACGTCGAGGCCGAGCTGGGCGCGCTGCTCGATCAAGGGCTCGGCCCGAAAGACGCGGCCGCGCGGCTGGTCGTGAAGACCGGCGCGCCGCGGCGCCGCTTGTACCAGCTCGCGCTCGCGATCCAGCGCGCGAAGGGACGTGCGTGACGCTCGAGTGGCGCGACGGGGATCCCGAGCTCGCGTTCGCGCGGTGGCGCATGCCGTCGGGGCTCGAGGTCGTCGTGCACAGCGATCACAGCGCGCCGCGCGTGGTCGTGAACGTCTGGTATCGGGTCGGCTCGTCGGACGAGGGCGCGGGCTCGAGCGGCTTCGCGCACCTGTACGAGCACCTCTTCAAGGAGGGGGCGCACGTCACCGGCGCACAGCAGCGCCACTACGAGGTGCTGCGGCGCGTGGGCGCGACCGGCGCGAACGCGTCGACGTCGTCGGATCGCACCGCGTATCACGAGACCATGCCGGCGTCGGCGCTCGACGTCGCGCTGTGGATCGAGAGCGATCGCATGGGCTACTTCCTGCCCGCGCTGACCGAGGCGCGCCTCACGACGCAGAAGTCGGTCGTGCGCCAGGAGCGGCGGCAGCGCTACGAGAACGCGGCGTACGGCGCCGAGCGCTTCGCGATCGCGGCGGCGCTGTGGCCCGAGGATCATCCGCATCGTCACCTGACGATCGGGCGGCACGAGGACATCGAGTCGGCGACCCTCGCGCGCGTCGGCGATTTCTATCGGACCTGGTACGTGCCGGCCAACGCGACGCTCGTGCTCGCGGGCGACATCACCGTCGACGAAGCGAAGCTCGCGGTCGATCGCTGGTTCGGATCGTTCCCGGCTTCGGCGCGACCGACGCGGCCTTCGCCCGCGGCGCCGCCGGTGGCCGCACAGCAGATCGTCGTCGAGGATCGCTTCGCGGCGCTCGGGCGCATCCACCGCGCGTGGCACGCGCCGGCGTCGTGGCACGCCGACGCGTTCGATCTCGACCTGCTCTCGATGATCTTGGCGTCGCCCGGCACCGGCACGCTGTGGCGACGGCTCGTGCACGAAGCGCGCGGCGCGCAGCGCGTGCAGGCGTGGCTCGATCCGACGCGGCTCGGCGGCAGCTTCCACGTCGTCGTCGATCTGCAGACCGGCGCCGACGCCGCCGCGATCCGCGCGATCGTCGACGACGAGCTCGCGCGCGCGCGCGCCGCGATCGACGAAGCCGCCGCCGCGCGCGGACGCCGCCGCCGCGAGGCCGGCATCCTGTGGCGCCTCGACGGCCTCGAGTCGCGCGCGTCGCAGCTGCAGCGCTCGATGCTCCACCTCGAGCGCCCCGACGGCCTCGCCGCCGAGCTCGCGCTCGTGCGCGCCACGTCGGCCTCGTCGATCCAGACCTCGGCCGCGCGCTGGCTCGATCCCGCGCGCATGATCGAGGTCGAGACGATCGCGCTGCCCCGTTCACCGTGAGCGAAGCCCGGAGCGAAGCGACGGGCGAAGTCGAACGGTCCTTCGACTCCGGGCTCGCTGCGCTCGCTCTCCGCTCGGGACGAACGGGGCAGGGCGCTACGGCGCGTCGGTCGGTTGGCGCAGGATCTTCAAGCGATCCTCGAGGCCGCTCGAGATCTTCACCTGATTCTTGGCGTCGACCCAGGCGGCGTCGAAGTCGGGCATCTTCTCGACGAGATCCATCGCGCCGTCGGCGCCGAGGATGAAGAGCACCTTCGACCACGCGTCGGCGGTGAAGGCGTCCTTGGCCATCACGGTGACCGAGCGCGACGCGCGCGCGGGCTGGCCGTCGCGCGGATCGAGGATGTGGTGGTAGCGGACGCCGTCCTTGACGAAGCCGCGCTCGTAGTCGCCCGAGGTCGAGAACGAATGATCCTTGATCGGCGCGACCGCGAAGCTCGAGTCGTAGGGGCCGCGCGGATCGCGGATCGCGACGATCCACGGATCGCCGTCCTTGTCGCCGGCGACGAACATGTCGCCGCCCGCCTGCACGATGAAGCTCTTCTGGCCCTGCTTCTTCAGGATCGCGACGCCGCGATCGACCGCGTAGCCCTTCGCGATGCCGCCGAGCGTGATCGCCTCGCCCTCCTTCTTGAGGAAGATCGTCTTCTTCCTGTGATCGACGATCACGTCCTTCCAGTTGACGAGCGCGAGCCGCTTCTGGACCTCGGCGGGATCCGGCAGCGAGCCGTCCATGTCCTCGTCGAACTTCCACAGCCCGTGGAACGCCTGCACCGTGATATCGAAGATGCCGTTCGACTTCGCGCTGACGTCGAGCGCGCGATCGATCACGAGGATCGTCTCGTCGGAGACCTTGACGGGCTTCTTGCCGGCGTTCGCGTTGATCCGGAAGATCTCGGAGTCGCGCCAGGTCGTCATCAGATCGTCGAGGCGATCGATCTCGTCGAAGACCGCCTTCGCGCCCTTGGCGGCGCCCGCCTCGTCGGCGGTCCAGATCGTCACGTTGACGATCGTGCCCATCGACTTGTGCGAGTAGGCCCACTTCTGCGGCTTCGGCTTGGCCGCATCTGCATGCGCGACGCCGCACACGAGCGCGACGATCAACAGCGCGCGCATCATCACCTTCAGTGCCTGATGATGTCGATGATGCGCAAGATGATCAGCACGCCGCCGACGCCGAGCGCGAGCAAGAGCGCGCCGATCGACAGCGCGAGCGTCGTCTGCGTCTGTTGCTGGATGCCCTTGAACATGCCCACGCACGCCGGGATCGCGCCGAGCGCGGCGACGACGCCGCCCGCGATCGATCCGCCGGTCAGCCCGCCGACGGCGAGCGCGATCACGAGGCCCGCCGCGACGAACGCGAGCGCGATGAACGCGGGGAGCTTGGAGTCGGGAGAAGGGGTGCCGGCCATCGATGTCCTCCGCGCGGGAAGGTAGCATCAACCCGTGCGCGCCGCCGCCGTGATCCTCGTCGCCGCCTGCAGCGGGGCGGTGAAGCGCGCGCCGGCGCCGGCGCCGATGGCAGCGGCCGCGATCGATCCGATGAGCGCGGCCTCGATGCAGCGCGACGTCGCGTGGCTGTGCGACGACGCGCGCGCGGGCCGCGGCTCGCTGTCACCCGAGTCGCTCGCGACCGCGACCTGGCTCGAGCACGAGCTCGCCGCCGCGCACCTCGACGTCACGACGCAAGAGGTCCCCGACACCCACGGGCAGAAGAACGTGATCGCGATCTATCCGGGCAAGGCGCGCGGCAAGGCGCTGCTCCTGGTCGCGCACTACGATCATCTCGGCCGCGACGAGCGCGGCCTGATCTATCGCGGCGCCGACGACAACGCGTCGGGCGTCGCGGTCCTGCTCGCGGTCGCGCGCGATCTCGCGGCGAAGCGCGACGTCGATCGGCCGGTCGTCTTCTTGTTCCCCGCCGCCGAGGAGCTCGGCCTGCTCGGCTCGCACGCCTACGCCGACGATCCGCGCGTGCCGCTCGCCCAGACGCGCGGCGTGATCAACCTCGACATGGTCGGGCGCCACTTCTTCGAGCTGGCGGTCGATCGCGACGCGGCGATCGGCGCGGTCGGGCTCGCCGACGATCCGGCTTTCGGCGACGCCGCGCGGAAGGCGGCGAAGGACGCGGGGCTCGATCTGATCGAGACCAGCCCGCCGCTCCTCTACGCGATCGGCGAGGCGTTCCGCAGCGACGATTGGAGCCTTCGCGCGCCTTCGCTGCCGGCGCTGCACTTCTCGACCGGGCTGCACGACGACTACCACCGCGCGACCGACACGCCCGACAAGCTGGTGCCGGCGCAGCTCGAGCGCACCGCGCGCCTCGTGCGCGGCATCGTCACCCAGATGGATGCGGAGACGGATCGCGAGCGTTAGTTACGAGTCCATGTACGTGCGCAGGTTCTCGCGCATGACGTCGTCGGTGAGCGCGTTCTGGACGGTTTCGAGCAGCACATCGCTCAACACCAGCAGCATGTCCTCCACCTTCCCCTCGCTCACCACCTTCGCGTGCAGGTTCTTCGCGTCGCGACTGTCGTCACCGGCCAAGAGCTCGCGCACCTTGTCGACCGTGAGGTCGCCCTGGAAGTCCAGAATGAGGTTCTCGCGGAGATAGGCGATGAGCCGGTTCACGACGCGGAGATACCCGATGGCTCCGAGGATATCAAGCTGGATGCCGCCGCGAAGAGGGGCGGCGCCGACGAGCGAAACGAGGAGCCGCGCGCACCGCGCAGGGCGCGGGCGCGCTCCTTCGACGGGCTCAGGAGCGGGGAAGCTCCCCGAGCGGCGGCTGGGATCGACCCCTTGATGAAGCGCGCCGATTGTCCGAGCATCGATCCGTGGCGCGCGTGCTGATCACCGGCTTCTGCGCCGTCCCGGGGCCGTCGCGCGCCGGCGTGCAGCTCCGGCACGTCGTGCGCGCGCTCGCGCCCTCGCACTCGGTCGATCTGCTGGTCGTGCGCGAGAACGATCAGGCGTACGTCGAGCGGGTCGGCCAGGTCCGCATCCTGCGCGTGCCGACGCACGACACCGGGATGCGCGAGCAGATCCAGGCGTTCCAGCGCGCGCTCAAGCGCCAGCTCGACGGCGCCGACTACGACGTCGTGCATTGCCGCGACGGCTGGAGCGGCGTCACGGTGCTCGAGGCCAAGCCGCGGCTCGGCTACGCGGTCGTCTACGATCTCGCGCGCTCGCCGCTCGAGCCCGGCCTGCTCGAGCCCGAGCTCGAGGCGCAGGCGCAGCGCGACGAAGAGGCGTGTCTGCTCGCCGCCGATCTCGTCCTGGTGCCGACCGAGCCGGCGCGCCGCTACGCCGCGGGCCGCGGCCGCCCCGATCGCGTCGTGCTCGCTCCGTGCGGCGTCGACGTCGATCGCTTCGACTGGGACGACGCGCCGCCGGGACCGCCGCGCATCCTCTATGCAGGCGCGCTCGAGCCCGGGCGCGGCGTGCGCGTCCTCCTGCGCGCGATGGTCGAGGTCTGCCGGCACGCCGACGCGCGGCTCGCGCTGGTCGGGCCGATCGCGCACGGCTTCGAGCCGATCCTGCGCACGAGCATCGCCGAGCTCGGCCTCGGCGAGCGCGTCGACGTCCGTGGCGCGATCGATCACGACGACATGCCCGCGATGATCGCGAGCGCGACCGTCTGCGTGGTGCCTTCGGCGTCGGAATTATCGCCGCGCCCGACCGCGCTGTACCCGACCAAGATCCTCGAGTTCATGGCGTGCCGGCGCGCGGTGGTCGCCGCCCGCCGCGGCACCGTGTCGATGCTGATCGATCACGGGCGCGAGGGTCTCTTGTTCGCGCCCGGCGACGCCGCCGATCTCGCGCGCAAGCTCGTGCGGCTCGTCGAGGATCAACCGCTGCGCGAGAAGCTCGCGGCCGCCGGCTACGATCGCGTGCGCCGCGAGTTCACCGCGAGCGCCGCGCGCCGCGCGATCCGCGCCGCCTACGCGTCGATGAGCCAGAAGCCGGCGCTCCGCTCGAAGTTCCTCGAGGGCCGCACCACGATGGACGACGTCGGCCGGCCCGGCACCGGCTCCGGCGAGCCCCTCGGCGACGACGACTTCGAGGCGACCGTGTTCGAGGAGCAGGCGCCGTCGCTCGAGGCGCAGCTCTCTTCGCTCGACGCCGCGCTCCTGTCCGCCGACGACGGGAGCCGCCCCGGCGACATCCCGGTCACCGAGGAGCGCGCCGTCCCCGGCGGCGACGAGACCGTCGAGCGCGGCGCCCGCGAAGCGAGCGGCGCGTGGGCGTCGATCGACGACTGGGTGGTGGCGCCGATCCGCGAGGCGTCGCAGCCGCCCGATTGGGAGCGCCGGGTCGATCAGACCGGCGAGGACGAGGGCACGCCGCTCGACGTCGTCCCGATCCCGCCGGCGCCGCCGGAGCCGATCGGCCCGCCGAGCTTCGCCGCGGGCGAGATCGACGTCCCGACTCCCGCGCCCGAGATCGATCCCGCCGGGCCCGATGGCGCCTTCACCGCCGCATCGACGTTGCTCGGAAGTCGCGGCGAGACCTGATCCCCGGTTATCGTCGGCTCCTTGCTGGTCGCCGCGCTCGCCAACATCGCCATGGGCCTGGGCTTCGCCGTCCTGGCCCGCGATCGCGTGCGCGCCGACGGCCCGTTCGCCGGGCCCGCGTTCCTGTTCGTCGTCCTGCACGCGGCGGTCGTGGTCGCGCCGGTCGCGCTCTACTTCTATGCCGTGCATCCCGCGTGGGCGTGGCACTACTGGGTCGATCCCGCGCACGTGCCGGGCCTCGCGCTGGTGCCGCTCGTCGTCGGGCACGCGGCGCTGGTGATCGGCGGCTGGTACGGCGGCGCGATGCTGATCCGCCGCGAGCACCGGGACATCGCGCTGTACACGCTCGGCGGGCTCGCGTTCGTCTTGCTGATCACGACGATCCTCTTGTGGCACCGGCTCACGACCGACGCCGCGTTCGCGCCGTTCCACCGCGGCGAGGGCGCCGGCTTCCTCGACGTCGAGCTCGGCTGGGCGGTGATCACGAGCTTGATGGCGATCACGGGCTCGACGATCTACGTCGCGCTCGAGCTCCTGCGCGACGGCCGCCGGGTGCGCTCGCGGTAAGGCACCGAATTATGGTACGACCGTCGCCGATGACGCCCAGGGGGTGGCTCGCCGCCTTGCTGTTCTGCGCGGCGAGCGCGTGCGGTCCGATCGAGTACGTGTCCCACGTGACGATGGGCGCCTCCGACAAGGTCGAGGCGGCCCGCGCCGCCGACGCCGCGAAGTGGTCGCCGTACTGGTGGACGCGCGCCGTCGAGTACCAGCACAAGGCGAAGGAAGAAGCGGCGCACGCGAACTTCGAGGCCGCGAATCACTTCGGACGCCTGTCGGAAGAGGCGGCGACCAAGGCGCGCGAAGAGGCGCTGCGCCGCGCGGCCGATCCCGCGGCGGCCGCGAAGGAGATGGGGCCGATCGACGGCGGCACGACGTCGCCGACCGACGAGCCGGCGCCCCGGAAGAAGGGCATGGCCCCGGTGACGGAGGAGGGCTCGTGAAGCGCGCGCTCCTCCTGTCGATGATGATCGGCGCCGGTAGCTGCGCCGGCACCGAGCTGCGCGAGCGTACGTCGACCGTCGATCAACAGATCAGCCAGGCGCGCGACAACGGCGCCGAGCGCTGCGCGCCGGTCGAGCTCGCGATGGCGGAGTCGCACAACGAGTTCGCGAAGACCGAGCTCGATCAAGGCCACTACTACCCCGCGAAGGACGAGGTCGCGGTCGCCGAGACCAACGCGAAGGCCGCGGTCGACAAGTCCCCGCGCGATCGCTGCGTGCCGAAGAACGCGCCGGTGATCGGCGACAAGGACGGCGACGGCCTCAAGGACAACGTCGACGAGTGCCCGACCGATCCGGAAGACAAGGACGGCTTCGAGGACGACGACGGCTGTCCCGATCCCGACAACGACGCCGACGGCATCGCGGACACGGTCGACAAGTGCCCGAACGATCCGGAGGACAAAGACGGCTTCCAGGACGACGACGGCTGCCCGGATCCCGACAACGACGGCGACGGCATCACCGACAAGATCGATCAATGCCCCGACGAGCCGGAGGACAAGGACGGCTTCGAGGACGACGACGGTTGCCCCGACTGCGACAACGACAAGGACGGCGTCCCCGAGTGTCCGGAAGCGAAGGACAAGTGTCCGGATCAGCCCGCGCCCGGCACGATCGACGGCTGTCCGCAGAAGTACACGCTCATCGTCGTCACCGAGAACAAGATCGAGCTGAAGCAGACGGTCTACTTCGATACGAACAAGGCGACGATCAAGAAGGTCTCGTTCGAGCTCTTGAATCAGGTCGCGCAGGCGATGGCCGACAATCCGACGATCAAGGTCCGCATCGAGGGCCACACCGACAGTCAGGGCAACGACAACTTCAACATGAAGCTGTCGCAGCGACGGGCCGAGTCTGTCCGGACCTATCTAGTCGGAAAGGGCGTCGACGCCGACCGAATGGTGCCGCAGGGTTACGGTGAGACCGTTCCCATCGCCGACAACCGCACGTCGTCGGGCCGCGCCCAGAACCGCCGCGTCGAGTTCGTGATTACGTCCCGATAGAAAGACGAATCTGGTATGCCACTGCGCATGGGTATTCGTACCGGGGGCCGTATTCCTGTGATCGCTGCGTTCTGCGCAGCCGTGCTGCTGCTGTTCGGCGCGGTCGCGCCACGCACAGCGCACGCGGATCCGAAGAAGGACATCCAGCAGAAGATCAAAGAGGCGATGGAGAACTACGACCTCCTCGAGTACGAGGAGGCGCGCAAGCTCCTCAATCAGGCCCTCACGATCGCGAAGCAGAAGAAGCTGGAGAACGATCCCGTCGTCGCGCAGGTGCACCTGCGCCTCGCGATCGTCTACAAGGCCGGCCTCAACGACGACGAGAGCGCGAAGCTGTCGTTCCTGTCGGCGGTGCAGATCGATCCGAAGATCACGATCGACGCCGCGTACAAGACGCCCGAGCTGCAGAAGATGCTCGACGAGGCGAAGAAGGAAGCGACGTCGGGCGGCGGCGGCGGCGTGGACACGGGCGGCGGCGGCGGCAGCGTGGACACCGGCGGCGGCGGCGACGACGTCGACTGCAAGTCGGTCACCGGCCTCCAGCACACGATCGTCGACACCGCGAAGGGCGGCGCGTCGCTGCACCTCGACGCGTACCTCGGCAAGGACGTCGTCCCGACCAAGGTGGCGATCATGTATCGCTCGAAGGGCGCGACCGACTTCACCGAGATCAAGATGACGAAGAGCGGCGACTGCCACTACGCCGGTGAGATCCCCGGCGACGCGATGGCGGGCGACCTCGTTCACTACTACGTCGCGGCGTTCAACAAGAACGGCAAGGTGATCGCGTCGAAGGGCTCGTCGGGCTCGCCGAACATCGTCGAGGTGTCGGCGCCGGCGGGCGGCGGTGGTGGCGGCGGCGGCGGTGGCGCGATGCCGGGCGACGACGAGGATCCGCTGCACGGCGGCGGGCACAAGGCGACCCCGGTCCACACCGCGGTGGTCGACGACAGCGCGTCGTCGTCTTCGTCGTCGTCGAGCGACGGCAACGTTTCGGGCGGCGTGGTCGTCGGCGGCAAGTCGCCGAAGGTCTTCATCACCGTCGCGGGCGGCACCGGCGCGGGCTTCGTGACCGGCGAGACCGAGCAGCAGGGCAACAAGGTCGAGTGCTGCTTCGCGCCCGACCTCGCGCACGTGTTCGGCGAGATCGGCTACTACGTCAACTCGACGACCGCGATCGGCATCGGCGTGCGCGTCGGCTTCCCGGTCGGCGCGAACATCCCCGACCACGCGACGGCGGCGCCCGCGGGCCTCTTGCGCATCCACCACTCGTTCGGCGAGAACGGCAACGGCCTCATGGTCGTCGGCCAGGCCGGCGGCGGCATCATCCGCAACACGATCAAGCTGACCGACGCGCCGTCGGACATGAACATGGACATCGCCGCGATGGGCCCGCTCATCGTCGGCGCGGGCGCGGGGTACGTCGCGCCGCTCGGCGGCGCGGTGAAGCTCGACGCCGAGGTCAACGCGCTCGCCGGCATCCCGGTCGTGACGCAAATCGGCCTGTCGAAGCTGAACTTCGGCGTCGAGTTCGACTTCTCGCTCGGCCTGATGGTCGGCTTCTAGTCAGCTGCTGATCAGCTGCCGGTCGAGGGCTGCGCCGGCGTCGTGCGCGCGCGGGAGACGCAGCGCCACGCCGACGCGACGTGATCGCCGAACTCCGCCGCGGTGAGCTCCTCGATCGCGAGGTGCGGCTCGATCGCGGCGATCACCTCGCGCGCGCTGCGGCGCGGCGGGCCGAAATCGCGCGGCGGACCCTCGGTGCTCCCGATGAGGCTCAGCCACACGCCGCCGGGCGCGAGCGCGCGCGCGACGTTCGCGGCGAAGCGCGCGCGTTCGTCGGCGGTGTCGAAGCAGTGGAAGCAGCCGCGATCGAACACGAACGCGAACGGGCCGCTCGGCGGATGTGCGAGGAAATCGGCGGCTTCGAACCGGGCGTGGGTGCCGTGCTTCTCGCGCGCGATCTCGACCGCGCGCGGCGCGTTGTCGACGCCGAGCACGTCGAAGCCGCGCTCCGCGAGCCAGCGCGCGTTGGTGCCGGTGCCCGCGCCGATCTCGAGCGTTCGCCCCGGCGCGACGCCGCCGCGCTCGATGAACGCGGTCAGCATCGGATCCGGCGTGCCCGTGTCCCACGGCAGCTGCCCGGAGACGTAGTTGTCGTTCCACTCTCGTTCCGCCATGCGCTGAGCGTACCCCGACGCCCCTCCGTTCGCCCTGAGCGGAGCGCCGAAGGCGCGGAGTCGAAGGGCGCGATCATCGGCATCGGCATCGGCATCGGCATCGGCATCGGCATCGGCATCGGCATCGGCATCGGCATCGGCATCGGCATCGGCATCGGCATCAGCGTCGGCAGCGACGAGACTTCGGCGGTGAACAGGAACGCATGTTCATCGCGCTGGAAGTCTCGATCGAAGCCATTCGCCTTGTGACCCCGCTCGCCGATCGCATCGCCACGCGGAGCGCGTCGATCGCCGGCGAGTACGCGCCCGCCTGGGCGGCGTTCGATCGCGTGCTCGCGCTCACGTGGCCGCTCACCAAGCGGTGACCGGCCGCGCGGCGGCTCACCGCGTGAGCCGCCACAGCATCGCGCGCACGCGATCGAGGAGCGCGAGCGGCGCGTCGACATCATCGACGTAGCCCCAC
>DATJIA010000396.1:0-11602 GCA_035493675.1 Kofleriaceae bacterium
GTCGACACCGCGAGCGATCGCTGGCTCGCGCACGACGAAGACGAGTGACATCGGGCCTCGGGCTTCGGGCCTCAGGCTTCGGCCCCGCAGACGCTCGCAGTCTCGTTCTGGCCGAGGCCCGAGGCCCGAGGCCTGAATCACGGCGCGCGCACGCAGTCGAGCGTGAGCGGCACCATCGCGCCGTGGTCGACGACCTCGAAGTCCTCGACGCGCAGCGCGGCGAGATCGTGCGCGTCGAGCAGGCCGTCCCACTTGTGCACGGTGTGGCGGTCGCTCTCGGCGGTGAGCGCGATGTTGCCGCCGTCGGCGTGATACATGCCGTACGTCTGCAGCGCGCGCGCGACCACGCGTGCGCCGTCGGAGGGCAGCCGATCGATCGGATAGTCGGCGCGCAGCTTGAGGTGCACGCCGTAAGGCGGCGCGGTCGCGAGGCCGGTGGTGTCGGTGCCGTGGGTCGCCGGGTGCGTGTAGCCGCGCCGCACCCGATCGTTGGGGAGGATGAAGCGGATCGCGTGATCGATGTGGCCGTCGGCGACCTCGTCGGCGGTGAACAGGAGCGGCGCGATCGGGAAGCCCGCCGCGTCGGCGCTCGTGCACTGCTCGCCGCGCCCGCTCGGGCCGTAGACGCGGCTCTCGTCCCACACCGCGAGGCAGCCGCCGTCGAAGGTGCCGCCGACGATGTTCGCGCGCCACATCTCGTAGAGCGTGTGCTCGGTGGGATCGTGCACGAGCAAGTGGCAGTCGCCGTCACCGGTGCACGCGTAGCCGGATTCGCCCTCGACGTTTCCGCCGGCGGGCACCGGCATCATCACGTGATCGCAGTCCGGATCGTAGAAGTCGCCGGTCGGCGTGAACGCCATCTTCGGCGTCGACGCGTCGGCGTCGAGCACGTCGATCGAGAAGTCGATCTGGAAGGTGTCGCCGTTGCCCCACCCGCCTTCGCTGCGGAGCGCGGCGATCATCGCGTCGGAGCTCGGCGCCTTGTCGGTGCACGAATAGTCGATCGTGAACCAGGCGCCGTCGGGGAAGTAGCGGCTGTGGCCGGTCGGGCCGCAGGGCCCGGAGCTACCGCCGCACGCTCCCGCGGCCCACAACGCGATGATCAGCGCGCGCACGCATCCACGATCTCACGGATTGCGGACGCAATCGAGGGTCAGCGGCACCGCGGCTCCGTGGTCGACGACCTCGAAGTCGGAGACCGCGAGCGCGGCGAGATCCGTCGACCTCAAGAGGCCGGCCCACTTGTGCGCGGTGTGGCGGTCGCTCTGCGCGGTCAGCGCGATGTTGCCGCCGTCGGCGTGATACATGCCGTACTTCTGCATCGCGCGCGCGACCACCTGCGCGCCGGGCGACAACGTGCTGATCGGGTAGTTCGCGCGCAGCCGCAGGTGCACGCCGTAGTACGGCAGGTTGCCCGACCCGGTCGTGTACGTGCCGTGCGTCGCCGGCGGCACGAACCCCTTCTTGATGCGGCTGTTGGGCAGGACGAAGCGGATCGCATGATCGATGTGCCCGCTCGCGACCTCGTCGGCGGTGAAGAGCAAGGGTGCGATCGGGAAGCCGGCCGCGTCGGCGCTCGTGCACTGCAGGCCGCGGCCGGTCATGCCGTACGCGCGCGTCTCGTCCCACACCGCGAGGCAGCCGCCGTAGAACGTGCCGCCGCTGATGTTCGCGCGCCACATTTCGTAGAGCTTCTTGCCGACGGGATCGTGGACGAGCAGGTGGCAGTCGCCGTCGCCCGTGCACGCGTAGCCGCTCTCGCCCTCGAGGTTGCCGCCGGTGGGGACCGGCACCTTCACGCCGTCGCAGTCGGGCGAGTACCAGTCGTCGGTCTTCGTGAACGCCCTCTTCCGCGTCGTCGAGGTCGCGTCGAGGACGTCGAGATCGAAGTCGATCTGCATCTTGTTGCTGTTGCCCCAGCCGCCCGCGTTGGTGAGCGCGGTGATGATCGCGTCCGAGTTGCTTGCCTTCGGCAGCGTCGAGACGTCCTGCAGGAACCACGAGCCCGCGGGGAAGTAGCGGCTCGTGCCCGAGGTCGTCAGCGCGGCTTCCACCGACGCGGTCTCGGCGCCTCCGTCCGGCTCGCTCGGCTGCGCCGCGCTGGTACAAGCACCGATCAGACAAATAGCGATGATTGGCCCTCTCATGGAGTGCCCAGATTGACCATCATCGCGACAGAATCAATGACAGGATTCGGACTTGACGTTTTCCCGATATTCTCCCTCGACGTTTCCCGGAGGATCGTAGTTACAGACCCAGATCTCCATTCCATTGCATCGGGAAGTCCCGCACCCGACATGCTTGGTATCGCGCCATACGACCTGCGTGAAGTGGCCCGTCTCCATCGAGAAGCCGCCCTTGCGGAAGTCGTATTTCGCGATCTCGCCGTACCACATGCCGACCACGCCGCCGGCGTCGAGCGCGCCGACGGTGCCGGCGGCGAGGTTCTCGCCGTAGTCGGTCGTCGAGTGCTCGAAGCCGCAACCTTCGTCGCGCAGGTGATCGGCCCACTTCTGCGCGATCGCGGCGAGCTCCTTCGACCACGCGAGCGGCGGCGCGCAGTGCTTCGCGCGCACGCGGTTGTGGGCGGCGACCAGCGCGGCGCCCTCGCCCGCCGGCGTCGGTGACGCCTTGACCGGCTTGGCGAGCGGCGGCGGCGGCTCGCCCTCGCGGACCACGATCGTCCGCGGCTCGTGCGCGTGTCCGCCGCAGGCCGCGAGTCCCAAGAGCAGCGCCGGAATCGTTCGCACGGGCTCAAGTCTAGCGCCGGGCCCGCGCGGCGGTGGCGTATGATCGCGCCGATGTCTTCGGAGACGGAGCCGCTCCCCGAGCACATGTGGCGGAGTCTCGCCGAGCGCGCGTCTGACGGCCTGTTCGTCACCGACACCGACTTCCGCCTGCAGTGGGTGAGCCCGTCGGGCCAGGCGATGCTCGGCTACACGCTCGAGCAGCTGGTCGGACACCGGATCAGCGAGTTCTTCTTCGATCCGCCCGCCGAGCTCGCGCGCCTGCCGCTGCAGCGCGAGGCGATCCTCGGCGGCAAGGCGACGACGACCGTGCGCGCGTTCCGCACCGGCGACGGCGAGCGCCGCACCGTCGAGGTGGTCGCGACCGATCTCGGCAACGGCCTCGTGCTCGGCATGGCGCGCGACGTCACCGCGCGCGTCGACGCCGAGGCGCGGCTCGCGCGCTCGGAGGCGAGCTTCCGCGCGCTGATCGAGAACACGCCCGACGGCGTCGTCGTGCACCACGAGGGCACGACGGTCTACGCGAACGCCGCGATGGCGCGCCTGCTCGGCTACGACGACGTCGATCAGATGATCGGCGTGCCCGTGATCGATCACGTGCACCCCGACGACCACGCGCGCGTCGCGCAGCGCGTGAACCGCCTGCACGCCGGCGAGGCGGCCGTGCCGTTCACCGAGGAGCGGCTGGTGCGCACCGACGGCGCGATCGTGACCGCGTCGATCGGCGGCCTCCGGATCGAGTTCGGCGGGCGCCCGTGCGTCGTCGCGATCGCGCGCGACGTCAGCGAGCAGCGCCGCCTGCAGGCGCGCCTGCTCGAGGCGGATCGCCTGGTCGCGCTCGGGACGCTGTCGGCGGGCATCGCGCACGAGGTGAACAATCCGCTCACCTACGTGATGCTGCACCAGGAGTCGATCGCCGCCGCGCTCGACCGCCTGCGCGCGCTGGTCGGCCCCGAGGCGCAGGCGTTGATCGATCGGATCGCGCAGAACGTCGCGATCGCGCAGGACGGCGCCGAGCGCGTGCGCCACATCGTGCGCGACCTGAAGATCTTCTCGCGCGTCGAGGACGACCTGCGCTCGCCGGTCGACGTGCGGATCGCGATCCGCCGCGCGCTCGTGATCGCGGGCCACGAGCTGCGCGATCGCGTCACCGTCGAGACCGACCTCGCCGAGGTGCCGAAGGTCAGCGCGTCGGACGGCCGGCTGACCCAGGTCTTCTTGAACCTGATCGTCAACGCGGCGCACGCGGTGGCCGAGCACGATCCGGCGCGCCAGCGCCTCGCGATCCGCGCGTGGGCCGAAGACGGCATGGTCAAGGTGAGCGTGAGAGACACCGGCGTCGGCATCGCGTCCGAGCACCTGCCGCGCCTGTTCGAGCCGTTCTTCACGACCAAGCCGGTCGGCGAGGGCTGCGGCCTCGGCCTCGCGGTCGTGCACGGCATCGTGACGTCGCTCGGCGGAACGATCGACGTCGCGAGCGAGCTCGGCGACGGCACGACCTTCACGGTCGCGCTGCCGTCGGTTTGAAGCCGCGCGCGGCTGTAAGGTCGCTCTCGATTCTCGAACCCTCGAATCGAGACGTTTTTCAGCGGGCGATTACAAATAACTGTCTCATTGACCACCTTAATCGAACTTGTTAGCAGTGGACCGTCGAGAATTAGCTCTCGCGCGAGGGTCCATGGGCACCAGTCGATCGGTGGTTTTCGGAGCGGCGGTGGCGGCGGCGTGCAGCGGGTCGGGCTGCGTTCTCGACGGAGATCGCGACTACGGCACGCTCGACAGCGAGGTCGCGTACAAACTGAACTCGCTCGAGTTCGGGAATTCGTACGGCACCTCGCGAACGTATTCGGACAATACGAACGTCTCACTCAAGCGGAACAAGATCCTCCAACTCCCATTCTTCCAAACGCTGGGTACGAATGGGCGGGTGTGCGCACACTGCCACCTTCCCGACGAGGGGTGGACGATCACGCCGGCGAACGTGCAGCGCCGCTTCACCCACCCGCTCGATCTCACGAACCCCGATTGCCTCGTCGACGCGACCGCCTGCGCGGCGGAGCCGGATCCCGCGAGCTACGGGCTCGACCCGATCTTCCGCATCAACGACGGCGCGAACTCGCCGCTGGCCGACGTCTCGAACGCCGACGCCCGTGCGGTCGCATACAGCATGCTCATGACCAAAGGCGACATCCGCGTCGGCATCGGCGTGCCGGCGAGCGCCGAGTTCGAGCTGATCGCCGTCGACGATCCGTACGGCTACGCGAGCGCGAACGAGCTCTCGCTCTTCCGCCGTCCGCTGCCGGCGACGAACCTGCGCCTGCAGGGAGGGAAGAACGCGACACCGGTGCTCACCACCGTGATGTGGGACGGGCGCGAGACGTTGCCCGGCCACGACATCGTCTTCGACCTCTTCGATCAGGCGAACGGCGCGACGCTCGGCCACGCGCAGGCCGCCGACGGCCTCAACAAGGGACAGCGCAACTCGATCGTCGATTTCGAGACCAACCTGCACACGGCGCAGTCCACCGACAACGGCGCCGGCGATCTCACGCTGTCGAACGCGGGCGGCGGGCCTGACTGGCTCGCGGCGAACCAGACCTTCTATCCCGGGATCAACGACGTCCTCACCGGTGACTCGAAGACCGGCAAGCCGTTCGATCCGAACGTCTTCACGATCTACGCGGCGTGGGCCGACTCCCCCGATCCGCACCGCGCCCAGATCGCGCGCGGCGAGGCCTTGTTCAACACCAAGCAATTCCAGATCACCGGTGTGGGCGGCTTGAACGACGCGCTCGGGATTCCGTCGCTCACCGGCACGTGTACGACGTGTCATGACTCGCCCAACTACGGACATCACTCGGTGCCGCTGGCGATCAACATCGGCATCAGCGACGCGTCGCGCCGGACTCCCGATCTCCCGCTCTACACGTTCCGCAACAAGCAGACGCTCGAGACCGTGCAGACCACCGACCCGGGCCGGGCGCTCATCACCGGCAGGTGGGCCGACATCGGCAAGTTCAAGGGGCCGATCCTGCGCGGGCTCGCCGCGCGCGCGCCGTACTTCCACAACGGCATGGCCGCGACCGTCGACGACGTCGTGACGTTCTACGACGGACGGTTCGCGATCGGGCTCACCGCGGACGAGAAGGCCGACCTCGCCGCGTTCCTGCTGGCGCTGTGATGGTGAAGCAAGTGACCGAACGCCTCGATCGCTTCGATCTCATCGCGGAGCTCGCGAGCGGCGGCAGCGCGACCGTCTTCCTCGCGCGCTTCACGGGCGAGGCCGGCTTCCAGCGGCTGGTCGCGATCAAGAAGCTGCACCCGCACCTCGCGCAGGAGCCGGCGTTCGCGCGCACGTTCCTGCGCGACGCCGGCTACGCGGCGGCGCTCCATCACCCGAACGTCGTCCCGATCCTCGAGATCGGGACCTCGCCGGAAGGCTTCTACCTGGTGATGGACTACATCGAGGGCGACACGCTCGCGCACCTGCTCGCGCGCAGCGTGCGGCTCGGCGTCGCGATCCCGCTGCGCGTCACCGTGCGCGTCGCGCTCGACGCGCTGGCCGGCCTGCACGCGCTGCACGAGCTCGCCGACGACGAAGGCAAGGCGCTCGGCATGGTCCATCGCGAGATCTCGCCGCGCAAGATCCTGATCGGCACCGACGGGGTCGCGCGGGTGTCGGACTTCGGCGTCGCGCACGCCGAGTCGCAGCTCGCCACGCAGCGCACGCGCAGCAAGGACAAGCTCGCCTACATGGCGCCCGAGCTCCTGCGCGGCGATCCGATCGATCGTCGCGCGGATCTGTTCTCGCTCGCGGTGGTGACGTGGGAGTGCCTCGCGCACAAGCGGCTGTTCCGCGGCGACACCGTCGACGACACGATCGATCGCGTCACGACCGCGGCGATCCCGCGCATCGATCAGCTGCGCAAGGAGGTGCCGCCGGCCTTGGCGCGGGCGCTCTCGCGCGCGCTCGAGCGCGACGTGACGTGGCGCGCCGGCACCGCCGCCGATCTGGCCGAGGCGATCGAGGAGGCCGCGGCGGGCGCGGATCTGATCGGCACCCACCGCGAGGTCGCCGCGCACCTCGAGCACGTGATCGGTGCCGATCTGGTGCGCCAGCGCGGTCAGCTGCGCGCGTGGATCGACAAGAGCGAGCCGAGCATCGGCTTCGCGTCGGGCTCGCACCTGATCCCCGCGGCCGAGCTCGACAAGGCGATCGCGATCGAGGCGGAAGAGGCACCGGAGCCCGAGTCCGAGCGCGCGAAGACCACGCAGGTGCGCGCGCAGGACGCGCGCCTGCCGACCGCGACCGCGCAGACGCGCAACGTGCCGCCGCCGCCGCCGGCCGCCGACTTCTCGCTGCCGCTGCCCGCGCCGAAAGCGAAGGACGACGCGGTGCCGATCCGCTTCGGCAAGTACGTCGTGCTCGGCCACCTCGCCGACGGCGGCATGGCCGAGGTCTACCTCGCCCGCGCGACCGGCATCGAAGGCTTCGAGAAGATCGTCGTCGTCAAGCGCCTGAAGCCGGGGCTCGCCGCGAGCGAGACCGCGACCCAGCTCTTCTTGCAAGAGGCGCGCATCGCCGCGACGCTCGAGCACCCGCAGATCGCGCAGGTCTACGACGTCGGCGTCGTCGACGGCTCGTACTTCTTCGCGATGGAGCACGTCTACGGCGAAGACTTGAGGAAGGTCATGAACGCCGCGATCAAGCGCGGCCGCGCGGTGCGCCTCGAGGACACGCTGCGCGTGATCACCGAGCTCGCGGGCGCGCTCCACTACGCGCACGAGAAGCGCGGCCCCGACGGCGAGCCGCTCGGCCTCGTCCATCGCGACGTCTCGCCGTCGAACGTCTTGGTCTCGCACGACGGCGCGGTGAAGCTGTGCGACTTCGGCGTCGCCGAGGTGACCGCCGGCCGCAACGACGGCAAGCAGCGCGTGCTCGCCGGCAAGCTCTCGTACATGTCGCCGGAGCAGTGCCGCGGCGACGCGCTCGATCGCCGCAGCGACATCTTCGTGCTCGCCGTCTGTCTCTACGAGCTGACGACCTTGACCAAGCTCTTCAAGGGCAAGACCGATCGCGACGTGGTGCGCCAGATCGTCGAGGGGCGCGTGCGCCCGCCGAGCGCGATCAAGCCCGACTATCCGCCCGAGCTCGAGCGCATCGTGATGAAGGGCCTCGCGCTCGAGCCCGACCAGCGCTACCAGAGCGCGCAGGCGATGCGCGACGATCTCGAGAAGTTCGCGCTCGAGCACCGGCTCGCGTTGACCGCGAGCGGGCTCTCGCACCTGATGCACGCGCTGTTCTCGCCCGACGTGCAGAAGTGGCAGGCCGCGGTGCGCGCCGGCCACGTGCCGACGCTGCTCGAGAGCAGCGGGCCCGACACGCCGTTGCCGAGCGACTTCGACTACGCGCCGGTCGTCGAGCTGCGCAAGCCGCGCCCGTGGTATCGCGCGTTCGCCGCGCTCGCGGTGATCGCCGGCGCCGCCGCGCTCGCGAGCATCCCGCTCGACCTCGCGCGATCGGCGCGCGCGGATCGCGCCGCCGACGAGGCGAAGGCCGCGGGCGCGCGCATCGCGGGCCGCCTCGGCGCGCAGATCCGCGCGGTGCGCTCGCGCGCCGACGGCATCGCGACCACGCCGATGCTGCGCGCCGCGATCGAGACCGACGCGCGCACGATGCAGGACATGATCGCGCGCGAGGCGCTGTTCACGCCGGCGGCCGGCGAGACGATCGCGATCTATCGCACCAGCGGCGCGGCGCCCGTCGAGCTCTTGCGCATGCCGGCGACGGGCACGATCGCGCCGCTCGCCGCGGGGACGGTGAGCGTCGCGGCGAAGAGCCAGGGCATCGTCTTGAGCGCGAGCGCGGCGATCAACGCGCTCTACGCGAAGGACACCGGCGAGCTCGTGATCGCGCAGTCGCTCGATCCGAAGAGCCTCGCGCGCGAGCTGCCCGCGACGATCACGCGCGCGTCGCTGCAAGGGCTCGCGCAGCCGATCTGGCTCGCGCGCGGCGCCGAGTCCGGATCTTCGATCGACGTGCCGCTCGTCCTCGACGCCGAGTGGCACCTGCCGCCGCTCGCGCTCAGCGCGTCGCTGCCGCCGCCGTCGATGACGTGGCTGCCGAGCGCGCGCTGGGGATCGATCGGCCTGACGGCCTTGTTCGTCGCGCTCGCCCTCGTCGGACGTCATCGCCACCGCTGGTGGCGGACCAAGAAGCCTGCCCGTAACGCCGGAGGAGATCGATGAAGACCACCATGGCGATCGCGTTGTCGATCCTGTTCGCGTGCGGCTCGCCGCACGCCGCGCCCAAACCCGCCGCGCCTCCGGTGCCGCCTGTGGTAGGCGCGAGCGCGGCCGCGACCGCGCCCGCGCCTGCGCCGAAACCCGGCTCGCTGTTCGAGCGCCTCGGCGGCCTCCCGGCGATCACCGCCGTCGTCGGCGAGTTCGTCGGCCGCACGACGACCGATCCGCGCATCATGGATCGCTTCTTCAACACCGACGCGCCCCACCTGAAGGCGATGCTGGTCGAGCAGATCTGCGCCGCGACCGGCGGACCGTGCGCGTACAGCGGGCGCGACATGAAGACCACGCACGGCGGCATGGTGCTCGTCGACGACGAGTTCACGGCGCTCGTCGAGGATCTCACCGCCGCGCTCGACAAGTTCCACGTCGGCGCGCGCGAGAAGGGCGAGCTGCTCGGCGCGCTCGCCGGCATGAAGGGCGACATCGTCGCGCCGCCCGATCAGCTCCATCCGATCGATGCGAAGACGCTGGCGCGGGCGGAGAAGTTCAAGGTCGATGATCCGGAAGCGCAGCGCCTGCTCGGCGCCGCGATCACCGCGGGTCGCCGAGGCCAGCGCAACTACGCCGAGCAGCTCTTCAGCCGCGCCGAGATGCGCGTCGGCGCGCCGGCGGTCGAATCGATCGCGAACGTCTTCCGCGCGAGCGCGCCGCCGCGGGTCGCGACGCCCGTCGAGAAGCTGCCGATGGACACGCCGGCGCAGCCGAAGCTCGCGGTCGGCACGTCGGCGGACGACGAGAAGAAGCTCGAGCACGGCGGCGCGCTCGAGGGCGCGATCCTCGTCGACGGCATGCCGCTCAAGGGCGTCGGCGTCGTGATGCTCGAGCCGGTCGGCGCGAAGTGGAAGGCGCGCACGCCGAAGTCGCGCGTCGTCGAGCAGCGCGGCCGCGAGTTCGCGCCGCACGTCCTGGCGACGCCGGTGGGATCGACCGTGGCGTTCCCGAACTTCGACTCGATCTTCCACAACGTGTTCTCGCTCAGCAGCGCGGGTGCGTTCGATCTCGGCCTCTACAAGAACGGCGAGTCGCGCGAGGTCACGTTCAAGAAGGAGGGCATCGTGCGCATCGGGTGCAACCTGCACTCGCAGATGAGCGCGTACATCATCGTCGTCGCGGCGCCGCACTACGCCGTCACCGACGGCGCGGGCACGTTCAAGTTCGAGAACCTCGCGCCCGGCACGTACAAGCTGAAGGCCTGGAGCGAGCACTCGGCGGCGCCGAAGATCAGCGAGGTCAAGGTCGGCGCGGGCGTGAACCAGATCAGCGTCGCCATGTCGGGCGACGCGCCGGCGTCGAACCCCGACAAGTTCGGTGAAGAACGCTGATACGCTGCGCGCCGCATGGGCGCGCTCGATGAAGCTTCGTTCGAACGGATCGTGAAGGCGTGCAGCGCGTGCGGCGGCACGTCGCTCGAGCTGCGCGCGTACCTCGATCGGAGGTTCGAGCTGATGCTCGGCGATCCGAACGACGACGGCCGCTGGGCCTACGACGGCGAGAAATTCATCGACGGCGTCTATCGCGTCGCGTGCACCTCGTGCGGGAAGGTCGCGCACGAGTCGCACGTGTGCCCGCGCTGCAACGCCGCCGACGCGCTGCCGGCCGCGCTCGACCTCCCGACCCGCGCGATGCCGCCGAAACGCTGCCCGAGCTGTCGCGCGACCGAGCTGACCATGCTCGCGTTCGTGCCCGCGGTCGTGGTCTCGGCGGGCGGGCGCCCTCCTCCGCCGAAGCCGCTCGCCGAGCTCGGCGATCCAGGGTTCCACGTCATCTCGCTCGTGTGCGAGGAGTGCGGGCCGATCGACGAGAAGGACACGTGCCCGATCTGCGACGCGCCGGGGCCGCTGCGCGAGCGGCCGTGACGTCACAACGGCCACCATCGCGGCACTATCAGAGGATGCGTTGGTGGTCGATCCATCACGGCTTCACGCTCTACGTTCCTCTCTAGAGTAGAGTCCCGCCATGCACTGGCAGGACGAGCTGAAGGCGCTGTTGCGCCCGGCGGGCGGGGGGCTGTACCTGGTGTCGACGGGACGCGCGGCGCAGGAGAAGCTGCAGCGCACGCTCTATCGCGCCGACGACGACGCGACCGTGCGCCGCCGCTTCGAAGAGACGCTCGCGAAGATCCCGAGCGCGCGCGGCATCGTGCTCGGCGTCCCGTCCGACGTCGGCGCGGGCTTCGTGCGCGGCGCGAACCTCGGGCCGCAGGTGATCCGGCAGGCGCTGCTCGACGAAGATCACGCGTGGACCGCGTGGTGCGACGCGCACGGCGTCGTCGACGTCGGCGACGTCTTCGTCGTGCCGCAGCTCCTGCACGACGACATGCTGAATGACCGCCAGATCGCGGCGACGCGCGCGGCTTTGTATCCGGGCGGCGAAGCGCTGCCGGTCTCGCCGCTCAGCATCGCGGAGCGCGCGTTGGATCTGGTCCTCGCGCTGAACCCGAAGGTCGCGCCCGTCATCCTCGGAGGCGATCACTCGACCGCGTGGCCGGCGGTCTCCGCGCTCTCACGCGCGCGGAAGGATCATTGGGGCGTCGTTCAGCCCGACGCCCA
>DATJIA010000397.1:0-3934 GCA_035493675.1 Kofleriaceae bacterium
ACGAGCTCGGTCGGCGCGTCGGTCTTGCCGGCGAACGGCGCGGTCAGCGTCTTCTTCAAGCACGTCTTCACCGAGGCTTTCGGCGTCCACGTGCCGTGGGTGTCGCCGATCGACATCACGCCGTCCTTGTCGAGCTTGAACGTCACGGTCCACAGCTGGCCGGCCGGCATCGCCTTCAGGCACGCGAACCACTTCGGCGCCCACGTCGCGTCGATCTCCTTGCTCGCAGCGTCGCGATCGCGCGGGCCGTGCACCGACAGCGTACCGATGAACGGCTCGTGCCCGACCGGCTTCGCATGAACCACGCTTGCACTCAGGAGCAGGACGGCGAGCACGAGGCGCATGCCCCACGATAGCCGAATGTGATACCAACCGAGGCGTGAAGATCCACGAGTACCAAGGCAAGGAGCTGTTCCGAAAGTACGGCGTGCCGGTGCCGATCGGCATCCCGGCGATGTCCGTCGAGGAAGCGCTCGCCGCGATCCCGAAGGTGCAGCACCAGGCGGGCACCGACGTCGTGGTCGTGAAGGCGCAGATCCACGCCGGCGGCCGCGGCAAGGGCGGCGGCGTGAAGGTCGCGAAGACGCGCGACGCCGCCGAGGCCGCGGTCAAGCAGATCTTCGGCATGCAGCTCGTGACGCCGCAGACCGGCCCGCAGGGCAAGAAGGTGCAGCGGCTCTACATCGAGCAGGGCCTCGCGATCGAGCACGAGTACTACCTCGGCATGCTCCTCGATCGCGCCACCGGTCGCGTGACCGTGATGGCGTCGACCGAAGGCGGCATGGACATCGAGGAGGTCGCGGCGCACACGCCCGAGAAGATCCTCAAGGAGCCGATCAACCCGGCGGTCGGTTGGCAGCCGTACCAGACGCAGCGGCTCGCCAAGAAGCTCGGCATCGGCGGCGGCGCGGCGAAGGAGCTCGGTCGTTTCTTGATGGCGCTCACGCGCTGCTACGACGACATGGACTGCTCGCTGCTCGAGATCAACCCGCTGGTCACCACCAAGGACGGCAAGGTCCTGGCGCTCGACGCCAAGGTGAACTTCGACGACAACGCGCTCTATCGTCACCCGGAGCTCGCCGACTGGCGCGATCCCTCCGAGGAGGATCCGGCCGAGGTCGAGGCGAAGAAGTGGGACCTCTCGTTCATCGCGCTCGAAGGCGACATCGGCTGCATGGTCAACGGCGCCGGCCTCGCGATGGCGACGATGGACATCTGCAAGTACTACGGCGGCCAGCCGGCGAACTTCTTGGACGTCGGCGGCGGCGCGACCGCGGAGAAGGTCACCGCGGCGTTCAAGATCATCACGAAGGATCCGGCGGTGCGCTCGATCTTCGTGAACATCTTCGGCGGCATCATGAAGTGCGACACGATCGCCGAGGGTGTGATCACCGCGGTGAAAGAAGTCGGCCTGAAGGTGCCGCTGGTCGTGCGCTTGGAAGGCACGAACGTGGAGCTCGGGAAGAAGATGCTCGCCGAGAGCGGGCTCGACATCGTCGCCGCGGCCGACATGGCCGACGGCGCGCAGAAGGCTGTCAAGGCCGCGAAGGGAGCGGCGCGATGAGCGTCCTCGTCGGTAATCACACGCGCCTCGTCGTCCAGGGCATGAGCGGCTCGGCGGGCTCGTTCCATTCGAAGCAGATGATCGAGTACGGGACCAAGATCGTCGCCGGCACCGCGCCCGGGCGCGGCGGCGTGAAGGTGCCCGGCCTCGAGCAGGTCCCGATGTTCGACACCGTCGACGAGGCGGTGGCGCAGGCGGGCGCGAACACGAGCGTCATCTACGTGCCGCCGCCGTTCGCCGCCGACGCGATCCTCGAGGCCGCGGCCGCCGGCATCAAGCTCATCATCACGATCACCGAGGGCATCCCCGCCCGCGACATGATCAAGGTGAAGACCGTGCTCGCGCTCGACTACCCCGACGTCGTGACGGTCGGGCCGAACTGCCCGGGCGTGATCACGCCGGGCGAGTGCAAGGTCGGCATCATGCCGGGCTACATCCACAAGCCGGGCCCGGTCGGCGTGGTGTCGCGCTCGGGCACGCTGACCTACGAGGTCGTCCATCAGCTGACCGCGCTCGGGCTCGGGCAGACGACGGCGATCGGCATCGGCGGCGATCCGGTGAAGGGCATGGACCACATCGATTGCCTGAAGAAGTTCGCCGAGGATCCGGCGACCAAGGCGATCTTCATGATCGGCGAGATCGGCGGCGACTCCGAGGAGCGCGCCGCGGCGTTCATCAAGGAGAACGTGAAGAAGCCGGTCGCCGCGTTCATCGCGGGCCAGACCGCGCCCCCGGGCAAGCGTATGGGTCACGCCGGCGCGATCATCTCGGGCGGCAAGGGCACGGCGGCGGCGAAGATCGAGGCGCTCCAGGCGGCGGGCATCGCGGTCGCTCCGACTCCGGCCGAGATGGGCACGACGCTGGCGAAAATCTTCAAGGCGTAGCCAGTCGTGGTATAGGGCGCCCCACCATGGCCATCGAACGCACGTTCTCGATCATCAAGCCCGACGCCGTCGCCGCGAACAAGATCGGCGCCATCACCGCGAAGCTCGAGGCCGCCGGCCTCCGCGTCCTCGCCTCGAAGCTCGTCCGCCTCACCGAGGCGCAGGCGAAGGCCTTCTACGCGGTCCACCGCGAGCGCCCGTTCTACGCGGGCCTCGTGAAGTTCATGACCGAGGGTCCGGTCGTGGTGCAGGTGCTCGAGGGCGAGGGCGCGATCGCGAAGAACCGCGAGGTGATGGGCGCGACCAACCCGGAGAAGGCCGCCGCCGGCACGATCCGCAAGGAGTTCGCGACCGACATCGAGCGCAACGCGGTCCACGGCAGCGACGCGCCCGAGACGGCGAAGGAAGAGATCGCCTTCTTCTTCTCGACCGCCGACCTCGCTGCGCTCGCTCGCTGACGCTCGAAGATTCGACTTCCGTCCTCCGACTTCCGTCCTCCGGATCCAGAACGCGAGCGATCGCGATTGGATCTTCCGGAAGACGGAGGTCGGAGGACGGAAGTCGATCAGACGCGGATGCGGTGGAAGTCGACGAGGTCTCCGCCGCGTAGGACGGCGAGGCCGATGTCGCCTTTCGCGATCGCGCCGGAGAGCGCGCCGCTGGTGCCGCACTCGAGGCGGTCGCCGTCCTTGAATTGGAGCGTCGCGAAGTAGCGCGTGTGCGTGCTGCGCGAGTCGCCGCTGCCGGTCGTGTGGATTTCGGTCCGCTCGTCGACGACGACCGCGAGCTGGCGCATCACCGGCGCGCGCGCCTTGGTGACCGCGGTCCGGACCGTCACGCCCATCATCACGAGGCCGAAGCCGAGGATGAAGATCGGGAAGAGGACCATCGCGCCGCCGCCCTTCGCGAAGCCGGCGACGACCGCGCCGCCGATGCCGATCCAGAAGATCGAGAACACGGCGACGGGCAGGATCGTCTGCCAGAGCTTGGGCGCGGGCGGGTCGAGCGCGAGCGCGCGCTCGTAGCTCGGATCGCGCTTCGCTTGATCGAAGCGCTCGGGGTGCGTCGGCCATTCGTCGGCGGTGATGCGCGGGCGATCGGGCAGCGACGCGCCGCAATGGCTGCAGAAGCGTCCGTCGTCGGCGCGGATCGCCGCGCCGCACTGCGGGCAGGTCATGCGGCGAGAGTAGCGCGATCGCGGTACGATCGCCGCGGTGTCGTACCGGGCGTGGATCGCGATCGCGTGCGCGGCGTGCGCGTGCCACGGCGGCGCCGAAAAGCGCGCGGAGCGGACGCGCGCGCTGACCGCGTGCGTCGACGCCCTCGAACGCGCGCCCGAGCTCGGGCCCGAGGCGCGCCTGGTCGCGGCCGCGCGCGGGTGCGCGCCCGCGTGCCCGGGCCTCGCGACCTGGGCCGACGCCACCGACGGCACCGTGATCGCGCCGAAGTCGTGGCGCGCCGATTGGAAGGCCCCCGGCGGCGGGCG
>DATJIA010000398.1:0-18695 GCA_035493675.1 Kofleriaceae bacterium
TGCTCGTCGACAACGGCACGACCTCGACGGTCACGGTGACGCTCGGCGCCGACAAGCTGACCGTGTGGCCGCAGCGCACCGCGACGATCACGACGGTGCCGGGCGCGTTCGAGCTGCGATCGTCGACGGCCGACGCGACGCTCGAGCTGGCCGCCGGTCACACGTACATCTTCAACCCCGACGCCGCGTACGACTACACGACGACGAAGAAGCTCTACGGCTCGACGATCCTGAACGCGCGTCCCGAGGAGACGAAGCTGCCTGCCGCGGTCGTGTTCGAGGCGCCGGCGGTCGACTACCTGCTCGCGCCGTTCCCCGAGACGATCAGCGTGCAGACCGGCCCCGGCGGCCCGACGATGCTGGACGCGACGACCAAGACCGCGCTCGTGCACACCGTCGCGCGCGCCGGCACCGCCGAGGCGCGCGGCGACCTGCGCGTGATCGCGGGCGCGTCGGGCGACGTCACGATCCTGCCCGCGCGAAGCTCGCTCGGCGGCGGGCTCGCGTCGATCTACATCGACAACCCGACGCCGGCGCCGATGAGCGTGACCATCGACGGCGTCGCCGCGCAGACGATCGCGGCCGGCGCGCACGCGCGCCTCGACGCGATCGCGGGGACGCACGTGCTCGCCGCGACCGCGGGCAAGACGACCGATCAGACGACGATCGACGCCGTGCCGGGCGAGCGGTGGCTGTGGAGCCCGGGCGGACGTCGCGAGTGGATCTGGGAGACGGTGCGGTACGGCACCGATCTCGGTCTCCCGCCCGAGCCGCCGCGATCGGCGCGCGCGCTGCCCGCGATCCGCGTCAACGCCGACCTCTTGTTCGAGGCGCCCGCGCAGGTGAGCGGCGGCACGCTCGACGTCGCGGCGAGCCGCACGTTGATCCGCGCCGGCAAGGTCGCCGACTTCCACCCGGCGATCGCGCGCGAGCTCGCCGCGCTCACCGCGAGGTCGCACGTCGTGCTGCACACGACGCTGGATCCGAAGACCGCGAGCGACTGCACCCTGTTCGCGCTGCGCATGGTGATCGCCGACGCGAAGCACGACGAGGACGAATTCAGCAAGCAGAAGGGCGAGATCGCGCGCTGGGGCTGCCCTTAGCGCAGCTTCTTGCGGAAGAACTGCAGCTGCTCGGTCTTCTCGAAGCCGAGCGCTTCGTGCGCGGCGATCGATCCGGTGTTGTCGAGCCACGTGTCGGACCCGAGCTCGGTGAAGCCGCCCTCGCGCGCCCACCGCTCGACCTCCGCGACCAGCGCGCGCCCGACGCCGCTGCGCCGCAGATCGGGCGCGACCCACCAGCCCTCGATCCACGGCACCGGCTGCGTGTCGCAGCCTTCGCCGTAGGCGCGGACGTTCAGCTGCACGAAGCCGCCGAGCCCGGCGCCGTCGGGCCGCTCCCACACCAGGATCTCGCCCGGCCCCGCGTCGCCGTCGAAGTCGGGCCAGAGCGCGCGCATCATCTCGTGCACCGCGGCGACCTCGTCGTCACGCATCGCTCGCACCACGCGCGCGAGTCTATCGCGGCGCGATCGGCAGCGCGAAGAACGCGATCGGATCGACGAAGCCGCCGGGCACGCGCACGCTCAAGTGCAGGTGCGGGCCGGTCGTGCGGCCGGTGTGGCCGGCGCGGCCGAGCTCTTCGCCCGCGCGCACGGTGTCGCCTTCCTTCACCGACGTCTTGCTCAGGTGGTAGTACGCCGACGCGATGCCGGCGCCGTGATCGACGACGACGACGTTGCCCGCGAGGAACGTCTCGCGCACGAGCGCGACCGTGCCGCTGCCGATCGCGCGCACGCGCGTGCCTTCACGCGCGAAGAAGTCGGCGCCGAGGTGCTGGCTGCGATGGCCGTCGTTGAAGGTGCGCCACTCGCCGAACACCGACGTGATCTCGCCCGGCGGACGGCGCAGGCGCCGCGTGAACTGCGGCGCGCCCTTCGCCTTCGCCGCGTGCACGATCGCGCCGTTGTCCGCGTCGATGCGATCGCGTTCGGGCTTGGCGGGGTTCGCGAGCTCGTCCTCGACGATCACGTCGGTCTCCGGGAACGTCTTGTCCTCGACGGTGACCGCGGCCGGGATCGCGGCGCCGTCGATCCGGATCGAGAGCGATCCGAGCTTCGCGTCGAGCGGGACCGCGAAGACCGCTTGATAGTCGGTGCGCGCCGGGAAGAAGACGAGCGTCGTGGCGCCGACCTTGCCTTGCGGTGCGTGGTCCTCGCCGCGCACCGTGACCAGCACGGGATCGCCGGGGTGCACCGTCTTCGGCGTGACCGAGACTTCAGGAGCCGCGACCGCGGCGGTCGCGGAGCCCAACAGGATGACCAGAGCCGCTTGGATCCGCATGGACAGGATCCGTGCGCGACGCGTGCCAGACGTCGTGCGAGGTCAGCTGATCAGCCAATCGCGCAGCGCGACGACGGCGCGCGCGCGGGCGGCGGCGCGCTCCTCGATCACGCGCATCGCGGTGGGCGACGAGCCGGCGGGCCCACGCGCGGCGCGCTCCGGCGCGGTGCGAAAATTCTCGGCGAGCTTGTCGAGGTCGCCGGCGAGCGCGCGCTCGGCCCGGCCGAGCGCGGTGATGCGCTCGAGCGCCTTGCGCCAGTCGTCGTACGAGCGGCCGGTGCGCGACGCGAAGCCGCGACGCACGAGCGGCCGCACGAAGAACGGCATCTCCGCGAGCTCGCGCTCGGCGTCGTCGATCGCCTGCTCGACCTCGGCGATGAGCGCGGCCGGATCGCTCATTGCGCGCGCAGCGCGGCGACGACCTTCTCGACGGCGTCGCGGGCGTCACCGAACAGCATGCGCGTGACCGGCTTGTAGAAGAGCGGGTTGTCGATGCCGGCGTAGCCGGTCGCGCGGCTGCGCTTGTTGACCACGACCAGCTTCGACTTCCACACCTGCAAGACCGGCATACCGGCGATCGGAGAGCTCGGATCGTCCTCGGCGGCCGGGTTCACGATGTCGTTCGCGCCGATCACGATCACGACGTCGGTGGTCGGGAAGTCGGCGTTGATCTCGTCCATCTCGAGGACGATGTCGTACGGCACGTTCGCTTCGGCGAGCAGCACGTTCATGTGGCCGGGCAGGCGTCCGGCGACCGGATGGATCGCGAAGCGGACCTCCTTGCCGTGGCCGCGCAGGATCTCGGTCAGCTCGCGCACCGCGTGCTGCGCGCGCGCGACCGCCATGCCGTAGCCGGGGACGATGATGATGCTCTTCGCGTCGAGCAGCTTGTGCGCGAGCGTCGCGTGATCGATGTCCTGCACGTCGCCCTGCGGCGCCGCCGGCGCGCCCGCGGCCGGCTTCGGTGCCTCGGCGCCGAAGCCGCCGAAGATCACGTTCCAGATGGAACGGTTCATCGCGCGGCACATGATGTACGAGAGGATCGCGCCCGAGCTGCCGACCAGCGCGCCCGTGACGATCAACAAGTTGTTGCGCAGCATGAAGCCGGCCGCGGCGGCGGTCCACCCCGAGTAGCTGTTGAGCATCGAGACGACGACCGGCATGTCGGCGCCGCCGATCGCGGCGACCAGGTGCACGCCGAGCACGCACGCGATCGCGGTGCCGGCGGCGAGCGGCCACAGCGCGCCCTCGTGCACGTAGAGGTACGCGAGCACGACCGACGCGATCAGCATGATCAGGTTCGCCGCGTGGCGGCCGGGGAGCAGCATCGGCTTGCCGCTGACGCTGCCGCGCAGCTTGAGGAACGCCAAGACCGAGCCGGTGAAGGTGAGCGCGCCGATCAAGACGTCGATGTAGACCTCGACGTGCTCGATCGCGCCGGCCTCGCCGTGCGTGTGCAGCTCGACCGAGTAACCGACGAGCACCGCCGCCAGCCCGACGAAGCTGTGCAGGAGCGCGACCAGCTCCGGCATCTGCGTCATGCCGACGCGCGCGGCGAGCACGCCGCCGATCGCGGCGCCGACCAGGATCGAGCCGGCGAGCGCCGGGTTCGGATCGAGGTGCGGGATCGTGAGCGTCGCGACGATCGCGATCGCCATGCCGACCATGCCGAAGACGTTGCCGCGCCGCGCGGTCTCCTGCGACGACAGCCCGCGCAGGCTCAGGATGAACAGGACCGCGGCGACCAGGTACGCGAACGTGATGATGGGTAGCTCGAGCACGATCGCACCTACTTCCGGAACATCGCGAGCATGCGCCGGGTGACCCAGAAGCCACCGACGATGTTGATCGTCGCGAACAGGATCGCCGCGACGGCGACGCCCGACGCGGTGCCGAGCTCGCCGCTGCCGCCGAGCAAGCCGCCGACGACGATGATGCCGCTGATCGCGTTGGTGACGCTCATCAGCGGCGTGTGGAGCGCGGGCGACACGTTCCAGATCACCTGCCACCCGACGAAGACGGCGAGCACGAAGACCGTGAGCCGCTGCAGCAGATCCGCGGTCTCGGGCGAGAGGTTCGCGACCGACGTCCCGTAGCGCACGCCGAAGAACGCGGCGGCGAACGCGAACAAGAGGCCGACCAGGAACGAGCCCGGCAGCTGCTTCGCCGGGGCGGCGCCGTGCCCGTGGCCCTTCTTGGCGGCCTCGGCTTTCGGCGGCGCCGCGACCGCGGCCGGCGGCACCGTGCCCTCGCGCGATTGCTTGACCTCGGGATCGACCTTCTTGGGCGGCGGCGGTGGCCAGCGCTTCTCGCCCTTCTCGAGGACGAGCGAGCCGCGCACGATGTCGTTGTCGAGATCGATCTTGTAGCCGGCGGCGCCGCCCATCTCGTCGAGCAGGTGCCACAGGTTGGTGCCGTACAGATCCGACGCGACGTTCGCCATGCGCGACGCCATGTCGGTGTAGCCGATGATCGTCACGCCGTGATGGACGACGGCCTCGCCGGGCTTGGTCAGCTCGCAGTTGCCGCCGTTCTCGGCCGCGAGATCGACGACGACCGAGCCCGGCTTCATCATCTCGACCATGTCGGTGAGCCAGAGCTTCGGCGCCGGCTTGCCCGGGATGAGCGCGGTCGTGATGACGATGTTCACGTCCTTCGCCTGCGCGCGGAACAGCGCCATCTCGGCGTCGATGAACTCCTTCGACATCTCCTTGGCGTAGCCGCCCTGGCCCTCGCCCGACTCCTGCACCGTGACGGTGAGGAACTCGCCGCCGAGGCTCTTGATCTGATCGGCCACGCTCGGGCGCACGTCGAAGGCGCGCACGATCGCGCCCATGCCCTTGGCGGCGGCGATCGCGGCGAGCCCCGCGACGCCCGCGCCGATCACCAGCACCTTCGCGGGCGGCACCTTGCCCGCCGCGGTGAACTGTCCGGTGAAGAAGCTGCCGAAGCGGTTCGCGGCCTCGACGACCGCGCGATAGCCGGCGATGTTGGCCATCGACGACAGCGCGTCGACCTTCTGCGCGCGCGAGATGCGCGGGATGCAGTCGATCGCGAGCGCGCTGATCTTCCTCGCCGCGAGGTGCGCGACGAGCTCGGGGTTCTGCGCGGGGAACAGGAAGCTGATCAGCGTCGCGCCTTCGCGCATGCGATCGGCTTCGCTCTTGCCGTTGTCGAGCTGCGGCGGCCGCACCTTGACGACGACGTCGGCCTTCCACGCGGCGTCGGCGTCGACCATCGTCGCGCCCGCGGCGACGTACTCGCGATCGGGGAAGCTCGCCTTCTCGCCTGCCTCGCGCTCGACCACGACCTCCCAGCCCGCCTTGACCAGCCTCGCGACGGTCGGCGGCGAAACTGCAACGCGCCTCTCGTCGGGGCGAACCTCTTTGACAATGCCGAGCTTCATCGCGGGGGGCCCGACGATGCCGCAGGGGGGCATCGACCGCAAGGGCTGCATGGGCATGACCACGGTTCCACCGTCGGCTGCGACGCATCGCCGCGCGGGCGCCTCTCGCCGTACGTCCGATGCTCGCTCGTCGTGTGATCACCACACTCCTCGACTGCGCTTCGGGCGTGCGCCGAGATCCGCCGCGCGCGGCTCGGTCTCGCTCGACGCTGGAACCGTGGTCATGCCCCGTGCGTGCTAGCGTCGCAGGGTGGACGAAGTCGTGCTCACCCACGGAATGCGACTCGTCCTCGACGGCGGCCGCGTCGCCGAGGTGATCGATCGCGAGGGCCACCGGCTGGCGCGGATCGCGTGGCGCGGCGGGCGCATCTCGAGCGCGATGGTGTGGGGCGATCTCGCCGCGCCTCCTGTGGGAATCTCGGCGGCGATCGTCGCGCATCCCGTGCTGGGTGACGCGCATGCATTGTCGTGCGGTGCCGTGATGAGCGCGATCGATTGGTCGTCACCGACGCGGATCCCCGCGATCGATCGGCCCGCGGCGATCCCGGCCGGCGCGGGCACGATGCTGCTGGACCTGATCGCGCTCTGCGCGATGCGCGCAGGGGTTGCGTCGCTCGCCTACGAAGGACCGTATCCGACCCACGCGCTGTGGGGCTCGCTCGCGCAGTGCTTCACGACGGGTGGATCCGTGGACGACTTCGTGCGTGGTGCGCCGGTGTCGTTCGCGCCGGCGCCGTTCGAGCGCGTGTGGGTGCACGAGCGCGTGTGGGTGCAGCTGCGCGACGGCATCGAGCGCGCGAACGTCCTCGGCGCCGACTTCGCGCCCGATCACGCGGCGCGCCGGCTCGTCCGGATCTCGGACGACGACACGATCGCCGCCGAGCTGTGGATCGGCGACGCGCCGCACGCGCAGCTCGCGCGCTTCGATCGTCGCGGCGCGCTCCTCTCCGGACCGGAGATGCCGCCGCCGTTCAGCTCCGGCGTGCTCGGGCGCGAGTTCCCGCCGCCCTTGCGCGCCGCGCTCGCGGAGCTGGTCGCCGATCACGCGCCGCACCCGCTCGCCGCCGCGGTGCGCGACGTCGTCGCCGGCGCGAGGCTCGCGTGGGCCGATCTCGGCGTCGAGCTCGCGCGCGCGACGCCCGACGGCGCGATCCTCGTCCACGCGGCGCTGTGGGATCGCCTCGCGCCGCTCGGCATGGCGCGGCTCGCGATGGCGCTCGCCGAGGCGATCGATCCGGTCGCGCGCCGCCTCGCGACCGCGCGGTTGGCGGCGCTGATCGCGTAAGATTCGCGCCTTGGATCGTCACCTCGGCCGCACCGTCCTTGGCTTCCGCATCGAGGCGCCGCTCGGTGAAGGCAGCTTCGGGATCGTGTATCGCGCGGTGCACGTCGATCTCGGGCGCGAGGTCGCGATCAAGATCCTGCGGCCCGAGCACGCGCGCGATCAGAACGCGGTCCAGCGGTTCCTGCGCGAGGCGAAGCTCGTCTGCCAGCTCGCGCACCCGAACATCGTCGAGGTCGAGAACGCCGGCATGCTCGACGACGAGCCGTACTACGTCATGGAGCTCGTCAGCGGCCGCTCGCTCGCGAAGCGGCTCGCCGAGGACGGCCCGCTGCGCGTGCGCGAGCTCGCCGCCGTCTTCGGTCCGCTCGCGAGCGCGCTCGACGCGGCGCACGCGAAGGGCGTGATCCACCGCGACCTCAAGCCGCACAACATCATGATCACGGAGGAGAGCGGGGCGATCGTAGGCACCAAGCTCTTCGACTTCGGGATCGCCAAGCTGCTCGAGAGCCGCGAGTCGGGCTCGCAGACCGGCGGCATGATGGGCACGCCGCACTTCATGGCGCCCGAGCAGGCGCGCGACGCCAAGAACGTCGACGCGCGCGCCGACGTCTACGGCTACGCCGCGACGTTCTTCGCCGCCGCGACCGGGCGCCGCCCGTTCGAGGGCGACAGCATCACCGAGATCTTGATCGCGGTGCAGCAGGATCCGGTGGCGCCGATCTCGACCTGGCTCGCCGAGGCGACGCCGGCGCTGGATGCGATCGTCGCGCGCTGCCTCGCGAAGGATCCCGCGGCGCGCCCGAGCTCGGTCGGCGCCGCCGCGAAGGAGCTCCTCGCCGAGCTCGCGAAGCTGCCGCCCGACGCGCGCGCGTCGCGGATCCGTCGCGGCGCGGACGCGCTCATGACGATCGAGTCGGGCCCGACCGAGGAGCCGGGCCGCACCGAGTCGCTCAAGGGATCGATCGATCCGATCGCGACACCGCGGCGGCGCGGCTTCTTGGTCGGGGCGATGTTGATCGTCGCGGCCGGCGTCGCCGGCACGATCTATGTGATGAAGCGCGGCGGTGACGACCCGACGCACACGATCGCGCCCGCGCCGATCGACGCGCCGGCGCGCCCCGATGCAATTTCGGTGAGCGACGCGACGATCGTCGCCGTCGACGCGCCGTTGCCGCCCGATGCCACGCCGCCTGTCGACGCGCGCGACACTCACGACATCCGTCATCGACATGATCGACCGGCGCCGCCCGACGCGCGGCCCGCGCCGCTCGCAGCCCCCGACGCGGCTCCGAAATCCGCGCAGCCCGCGGTGACGAACTGCGCGCGCGCCGACTTCGCCGCCGTGTACGACGCCGAGTCACCGGAGCCGACCGCCGTGCGCGCCGCACTTCGCCACTTGAAGGAGTGCCGCGAGGCAGGTCTTATCTCGCAATCCGACTTCGACCGTTATCAAGCGGCGCTGGTCGGCAAGCTCTGATGACCTTCCTCCGCTGTAGCGTCCTCGCCCTCCTCGCCGCCTGCGTCGCCACGCCGACCGCGCCGCCCGATCACCCCGTGGTCAACGTGATCGGCATCTCGGGCTCGCTCGCGTTCGATCGCGCCGGCGTGCTCACGCTGACGCTCGACGAGCCGTGCGTGCCGACGGTGCACGAGGGCCCGTACCGCCGGCCGGTGATCGATCAGCCCACCGATTGTTCGCGGCCGCGCGTCCTCGCGCGCACGCCGTGGGGCGCGGTCGTGCCCGGCGAGTGGCGCGACGACAAGACGCTCACCTTCTCGCCCGACTGGGCGAAGACCGGGCTCGATCCGCTCGACGAGCACGTGCTGCAGATCCTGTCGCAGCCGTGGACGCTCGGCGACGAGTCGTGGCTGCCGCGCAACCGCGACGCCGTGCGCATGAGCGAGCTGATCGGCGACGCGACCGACACCCAGGTCGGGCTCGTCAGCGGCGGCCCGCCGCCGCACCTCGAGGTCACCGCGATCGACGTCGCGGGCGGCGCGCTCGAGCCGGGCGGCGCGACCACGCTCACGATCCGCGTCGCGAACAAGGGCGAAGGCGACGCGTATCGCGTGCGCGTGACGACGCGCTCGAGCATCGCGAGCCTCCACGATCAGGTGCTGTCGTTCGGCCGCATCGCGGTCGGCGCGGAGAAGACGCGCACGCTCAGCGTGCACCTGCCGCTGACCGAGAACGCGCCCGACACGATGCTGGTCCTCTCGTTCGTCGAGGGCAACGGCTTCGTGCCGCACGACGTCAGCCGCCGCGTGCAGATCCGGCCCGCGGTCGACGCGCCCGAGCTGACCAGCCGCTGCGCGGTCGTCGATCACGACGAGCACGAGCCCGCGCTCGACGCCGGCGAGCACATCGATCTCCGCTGCACCGTCGAGAACGGCGGCCCGAGCGCGGCGATGGTCGTGATCGACGTGTGGATCGACAAGGACGGCGTCGTGCGCTCGAGCGCGAAGGAGATCGCGTCGCACGGCAAGATGGTCTTCGACGTGCCGTTCGAGATCCCGCGCGGCCTCGCGCTCGACTCGACGCTCGTGATCTTCGCGCAGGCCTCCGACCTGCGCTTCCACCGCACCGCGATGTCGATGATCCAAGGCGTCGTGCACAAGCCGAAGCTGTGCACGCCCGGCCAGCTGTCGCGCGCGCAATACGACGCCAAGATCGCCGAGCTGCGCCGCGCGCTCGAGGCCGGCGATCTCAGCCAGGACGAGTTCGATCGCTACGACGCCGAGCTGGTCGGCTGCTTGAAGTAGATGCCGACCTTGACCCTCGACCGCGACGACCGCGGCGCGCCGCCTCCGCTGCGCGCGCAGCCCGCGCTCGTGCTCGCGCTCGCGTGCGACGCGCCGACGACGCCGCCGACGCGCTGGCTGCTCGGCGGCATCGACGAGATCGCGATCGGCCGCGGCGACGTCCTGTCGGAGCGCAGCGGGCGCGCGCTGAAGATCGAGCTCGCCGACGGCAGCGTGTCGTCGCGCCACGCCGCGATCGCGCGCGACGTCGCCGGCTACGTGCTGGTCGATCTCGCGTCGAAGAACGGCACGCGCGTCGGCGGCCGCGCGATCGATCGCGTGCGCTTGGCCGACGGCGACGTGATCGAGATCGGCAAGCGCGTGTTCGTCTATCGCGCGGCGATGCTCGCGCCGCCCGACGCGCTCGCGATCGTCGACGGGCGCGCCGAGGGCGTGCGCGGCACCGGCTTCGCGACGCTCGATCCCGCGCTCGCCGCGCAGCTCACCGCGCTCGCCGACGTCGCGAGCTCGCCGCAGCCGATCATCGTCACCGGCGAGAGCGGCACCGGCAAGGAGCTGATCGCGCGCGCCGTGCACGCGCGTTCGGGACGGAGCGGCGCGCTGGTCGCGGTCAACTGCGGCGCGCTGCCCGACACGATGGTCGAGGCCGAGCTGTTCGGTCATCGCAAGGGCGCCTTCTCGGGCGCGATCGCGGATCGCGACGGCCTCGTGCGCGCCGCCGATCGCGGCACCCTCTTCCTCGACGAGATCGGCGATCTCCCGCTCGCCGCGCAGGCCGCGCTCCTGCGGGTCCTGCAGGAGCGCGAGGTCGTGCCGGTCGGCGGCGCGGCGCCGGTGGCGGTCGATTTCCGCGCGATCGCCGCGACCCACCGCGATCTGCCCGCGATGGTCGCGCGCGGCGAGTTCCGCGAGGATCTCTACGCGCGCCTCGCCGGCTTCACGCTGCGCCTGCCGCCCTTGCGCGAGCGCCGTCAGGATCTCGGGCTCATCGCGGGCGCGTTGATCGAGCGCCACGCGCGCGGCGCCGCGGTGACGATCGATCCGGCCGCCGCCCACGCGCTGTTCGCGCACGCGTGGCCGCGCAACGTGCGCGAGCTCGAGCAGTGCCTCGCGACCGCGATCGCGCTCGCGCGCGGCGGGACGATCAAGCTCGAGCACCTGAACCTCGACGCGCCGGCGCCGGAACCGATCGCGGAGCCTCGCCTCGCCGACGGCGACGACACCCTGCACGCGCGCCTGCTCGAGGTGCTCGCCGAGCACAAGGGCAACGTCAGCGCGGTCGCGCGCGCGATGGGCACGACCCGCATGCAGGTGCACCGCTGGGCGAAGCGGTTCGCGATCGATCTGAAGGTGTATCGCTAGCTGTCTCGATACACCCCGCGTGCGCGGATCCTCGCGGATCCACATCGCGCGAGGTGTGGCGCGCCCGTTGCTGAACGAGACGGCATGCTCAAGCGCCTCACTCCGTTCCTCGTCATCGCCGCGCTGGTCTCGCCGGCCCACGCCGCCGCCGGCACCACCTACACGTTCGCGACGGTCGACAGCATCAAGGCGTACGAGAAGAACCTGTACGTCACCGGAATCCTCGACGGCAACTCGACGCCCTCGACGATCACCGCGACCCTCACCGACTCGACCGCCGCGGAGCGCTGCGATCGGCTGGCGCTGATCGCGATGTCGAAGCCGGGCAAGTACGCGTTCGCCATGACCAACGAGTGGGGCGGCTACTGGTCGTGCTCGCTCACGGCGGTCGTCCAGTGATCGCGCGCGCGATCGCGATCGCGTCGCTGGCGCTGGTCGCGTGCGACCTCGACCGTTCGCAGGAGCCGGCCGACGCGCGCGCCGCCGCCGACGCGCACGTGCGCCCGCCCGACGCGCCGATCGGCTCGCCCGACGCGCAGGAGGTCCCCGACGCGCAGCCGGACGCGATGCCGCTGCCGACCGACGCCGATCAGGACGGCCACATCGCCGAGCAAGACTGCGACGATCACGATCCGCTCGTCTGGCTGTCGTTGCCGTACGGATATCGCGACGTCGACGGCGACGCCTACTTCGTCGCGTCGTCGGGCACGCTGTGCACGGGCGGCACGTTGCCCGCCGGCTACGCGAGCACCGCGTGGTCGATCGATTGCGACGACACCGATCCCGCGATCTTCACGCTGCGCAACGGCTACGTCGACGCCGACGGCGATCACTACGGCGACGGCGCGATCGTCACGCTGTGCACGAACGGGATCCTGCCCGCGGGCTACGCGTACAGCGCCGGCGATTGCGCGCCGTCGGACGACACGCGCTGGATCGATCGCGCCTACGACTATCGCGACGTCGACGGCGACAAGGCGACCGTCGTCGAGAGCGGCACGATCTGCAGCGGCGACGCGTTGCCCGCGGGCTACACGATCACCGCCGGCCCGCTCGACTGCAACGACCACGATCCGTCCGTCTACGCGCTGCTCACGATCTACGCCGATCAAGACCACGACGGCTTCGGCGCCGGCGCCGCGTCGCAGCTCTGCGCGCTCGCGCCGCCGACCGGCTACTCCAAGTACAAGACCGACTGCGACGACGCCGACGTCACGCGCTGGGCGCTGCTCGCGTACGTCGGCGTCGACCTCGACGGCGACGGCGTCACCGCGAAGGCGACCGGCACGCTGTGCACCGCCGGTGCGCTGCCGCCGCCGTACTCGGCGACGCTCACCGGCAACGACTGCAACGACGGCGATCCTTCGCTCACCCACTACGAGGTCCTGTACCCGGACCCCGACGGCAACGGCATCGGCTCGCCGCCGCGCGCGGTGATGTGCATCGGCGCCTCGATCCCCGCGGGCTACTCGCCGTACGGCTGGGACGGGTCGGTCCCCGACGACGACCTCGACGACCTGACGATCTACTGAATCGTCAAGGTGTCCGGGTTTCGGACATCCAGATCGAACGTCCACTTGCCGCGCAAGGTCGGCTCGTCGAGCGCGGCGTGGAGCATCTCGAGGTACACCTCGCGCGACACCTCGCGCGCGCCGAACCGCTCGAGGTGCTGCGTGTGCACCTGGCAGTCGATCAGGTTCACGCGCCACGCCTCGAGCTGTCGCACCGACGCGACGAACGCGATCTTCGAGGCGTCGGGGGCGCGCGCGAACATCGACTCGCCGAAGAACGCGGCGCCGAGCGACACGCCGTACAGGCCGCCGACCAGCTCGCCGTCGCGCCACGCCTCGAACGAGTGCGCGAAGCCGAGCTCGTGCAAGCGGATGTACGCGTCGATCATGTCGGGCACCAGCCACGTGCCGTTCTGATCGGGGCGCGGCGTCTCGGCGCACGCGCGCACGACCTCGGCGAACGCGGTGTCGGCGCGCAGCTCGTACAACCCGCGGCGGATCTGCTTCTTCAGCGAGCGATTGATCGTGAGCTCGCCCGGCGTCATCACCATGCGCGGATCCGGCGAGTGCCACAGGATCGGCGTCGAGCGGCTGTACCAGGGGAAGATGCCCTGGCTGTACGCGAGCAAGAGTCGCTCGGGCGCGAGATCGCCGCCGATCGCGAGCAGCCCGTCTTCCGCGAGGTGCGCGGGCGGGAACACGAGTCGCTCGTCGAGCCGGAACACCGGCATGCGCTCGGAGCATAGCGCACGCGCGCGGTGTAACGTCGCCGCGTGCGCGTGATACCGGTCTTGCTCGCGACGATCGCCGCGGGCGCGTGCGTCACGGCCGTCGCGCCCAAGCTCCCCGACGACGTCGCGGCGTCGATCGCGTCGGAGCCGATGCGCCGCATGGAGACGGACGGGTTCATCCTCTACTATCCGGCTGCGCGCCGAGCGCAAGCGTTGCGCTTCGCGGCGCGCGCCGAAGGGTGCGGCGGCGCGCTCGTCGCGCGCGCGCGGGTCCACAACGTGCTCGCGCGCGAGAAGCCGATCCTCGTCCTGCCCGACGCGCCGTTCAACAACGCGTACGTCTCGCCGCCGATGGGCGGCGAGGAGGACTACGCGGTCGTCCCGCTCTACGACACGTTCGACTTCACGACCGAGCTCGGCGTGCCGCCCGATCCCGGTTACATCGGCTGCCACGAGCTCACGCACTACACGCACGGGAAGCAGATCACCGGCTTCTGGTACGCGCTCGATCTCGTGCTCGGCAACGCGGCGACGCCGCAGGCCGGCCTCGACTCGTGGTTCTGGGAAGGGCTCGCGACCCACTACGAAGCGCAGCTGCAGCCGAACGCGGGGCGTCCGCGCTGGCCGATCTTCACCGGCATGTTCGCGGCGGCGTACGCGGGTCGCCGCGTCGGCGGCGGCGATCTCAGCGAGTGGAACCGCGAGCCGCCGCCCGGCGGCAACTACCTGGTCGGCACGATGTTCATCGACTTCCTCGCGCGCCGCTACGGCGAGGGCGCGCTGTGGCGCGTGATCGAGGAGCAAGCGGGCTCGTGGACGATCGTGTTGGGGATCAACTCGACGTTCTCGAAGGTCTACGGCAAGTCGCTGTCGGAGCTGATCGACGAGTTCGCCGACGAGACCGCGCGCCTGCCCGTGCGCGCGACGCCGGCCGGTGAGCGGCGCGTGCGCGGCGGCGGCGACGACGCACGCTACGCGCGCGGTGTGGACGGCACGGAGGCGATCATCGCGAACGACGTCGACGTGCCGGCCCACCTCGACGTCTATGCGCCCGACGGATCGCAGCGCGCGTCGATCGCGCTGGTGAGCGTGGTGCCGCCGCGCACGCTCGTCATGGCCGATCCGATCTTGACGTCGGGCTTGTCGATCACGCGCGCGGGCGACGTGTACTTCACCGCGATCGATCAAGGCGCGACGTATCAAGTGACGCGGCTCCTGCGCGCGCGCGACGGATCGCTCGACGAGGTCGCGACCGACCTCGGCCCCGGCGCGTGCGTCTCGCCCGACGGGCGCACGTACTACACGCTGCCCGTCGACGGCGATCGCTGGTCGCTCGCCGCGTACGATCTCGCGACCGGCGCGCGCCGCACGCTGGTCGACTCGCCGCCGGGGCAGTACGTGCTCGCCGCGCAGCCGTCGCCGGATGGATCGAAGCTGATCGCGAGCGTCTGGTCGGGACGCTTCGCGATCTGGATCGTCGACACGGCGACCGGCGCGATCGCCTCGAAGATCGAAGACGCCGGCCCGCTCTACGACGGCGCGTTCGTCGACGACACGCACGTCGTGTATCTGTCGGAGATCGACGGCCGCTTCCAAGCGGTCATCCGCGATCTCGCGACCGGCGCGGTCTCGATCGCGACCGACGCGCCCTACGCGGTCTTGAACGCGCGCGCCGCGAACGGCACGCTGCGCTTCCTCTCGCGCACCGGCTGGGAGTGGAACGTCGACGAGGTCGATCTCTCCACCGCTCACCCTGAGCGGCCCCGCTCCGTTCGTCCTGAGCGGAGCGCGAGCGAAGCGAGCGCGGAGTCGAAGGACCCCCACATCCTCTCCGACGACCCCTACCACCACTGGGATCACCTCTTCATCCCCACGCTCCACACGCTCGCCTTCTACCTCCCCGTCTCCAACGTCGCGCTCCTCGGCGCGCAGCTCGCCGGCAGCGATCGCCTCGGCTTCCACCGCTGGGCGATCGCCGGCTACCTCCAGCCCGACACGCGCGAGCCCTCGATCGAAGCCGCCTACCTCGACGCCACGTTCGCGCCGTTCCTCCTCGAAGCGACCTTCTCCGATCTCACCTGGACCGAGACCGACAAGGACGTCTTCGACAACGACGTGCGCGTCCACCGTCACGAGCGCGACGCGACCTTCGCGTTCGGTCGTGTGTGGCGCGGCTCGTGGTCCGCGTACCTGCTCGGCCTCGCGTCGGAGATCCACGATCGCGCGACCGGCTTCGCGCCGACCGATCTGCGCGCGATCGGCCCCGGCCTCTCGCTCGGGTACAGCGGCTTCGAGGCGACGCCGTACGCCGGCGCGCGCCGCGGCTTCGCGCTCGCCCTCGACGGCGCGCACTACGAGACGATCGATGATCTGCGCGCGCAGCTCGACGTCGCGCTGCCCGTGATCGGCCTCCGCCGCCCCACGCTGCACGCGACCGCGACCGCGCGCGATCTGATCACGTCGACCAGCGGCTTCCTCGAGCTCGGCGGCATCGCGTCGCTCGCGCCGCTCTATCAAGCGTCGACCGATCCGAGCCTGCCCGAGTACACCGGCCCCGATCTCCCGCCGCTGGTCGGCTTCGCCGAGCCGCTGCGCGGCTACGAAGACTTTCCGATCACGACCGATCGCGCCGCGATCGTCGAGGCCCACGTGCGCGTCCCGTGGATCCACGACCTCGGCTCCGCGACGTCGCTGTACTTCTTGCCCGCGTTCTTCCAACGCGAGCTCGATCTCGAGCTGTTCGCGTCGGGCGCGATCGACGAGACGATGAACGTACGCACGCAGCACGCCGCGGCCGGCGTGTCGATCACGATCAGCGCGATCGTCTTCCACGTCCCCGTGCTGCTCACGTACCAGATCGCGCGCCGCCTGCGCGACGACGACGCGTGGACGCAGCTCGTCGGTTTCGGGCCGGGGCTCTGATGCGCTTCTCGTCGCGGACGCCGGTCGACTTCGATCCGAACGACGTCAGCGCCGCCGCCGACGCCGCGCGCGACGCCGGCACCGAGCTGATCGACCTCACGATCACGAACCCCACGATCGTCGGCTTGCCCGATCAGTCCGCGCGCATCGCGCACGCGCTCGCGTCCGCCGCCGGCGCGCCGTACGAGCCCGATCCGCGCGGCCTGCGCGTCGCGCGCGAGGCGGTCGCCGCGCACCACGCCGCGCGCGGGCTCGCGATCGATCCCGACGACGTGCTGATCACGTGCTCGTCGAGCGAGTCCTACTCGTACCTGTTCAAGCTCCTCTGCGACGCCGGCGACGAGGTCATGATCCCGTCGCCGAGCTATCCGCTGTTCGCGCACCTCGCCGCGCTCGAGGCGGTCACGACCGCGCCGTACGGCGATCCGCGCCGCGTGCGCACGAGCGATCGCACGCGCGCGGTGATCGCGGTCTCGCCGAACAACCCGACCGGCGAGGTGCTCGATGCAGGAGCGGTCGACGTGCTCGATCAGATCTGCGCGCAGGCCGGCTGCGCGCTGGTCGGCGACGAGGTCTTCGCCGACTACGCCGCGCCGCACATGGCGTCGGTGCTCGGCGCGCGGCACGCGCTCGCGTTCTCGCTCGGCGGCCTGTCGAAGGCGTGCGGCCTGCCGCAGCTCAAGCTCGGATGGATCGTGATGGCCGGCCCGCGCGCGCTCGTCGAGGCCGCGCGCCCGCGCCTCGAGCTGATCGCCGACACGTACCTGTCGGTCGCGAGCCCCGTGCAGCACGCGCTGCCCGCGCTCATGCAGATCGGCAAAGACATCCGCGCGTCGATCCGAGCGCGCATCGCGCAGAACCGCGCGGCGCTCGCGCCGATCCTGCCTTCCGACGGCGGCTGGACCGCGATCGTCTCCGTCTCCGACGAAGACTCCGCCGTCGCGCAGCTCCTCGCCGACGGCGTGATCGTGCAGCCCGGCTGGTTCTACGATCTACCCGGCGATCATCTCGTGCTGTCGCTGCTCACGCCGCCCGACGACGTCGCGCGCGCGCTGCCCGCGCTAGCGCGAGTCCGATGAGCAGCGCGCCACCGCCGGCGCCGCCGCCTCCCGCGCTGCATCCGCCCGCGATCACCGGCCCGCCGTCGTCGTCCTCGGGCTCGGCGTTGTTGGTGTCATCCGACGGGCTCGCGCCCGGCGGCACGACCTGAACGGTCAGCGCGATCACGCCGAACGTGGTGCCGCCGTCGTCGAGCGTCAGCGCCTCGTCGACGTGCGTCGCGACATCCGACGGCGGCGCGATCACCGGCACGTCGACGTCGATCAGCGCGCCCGGCGCGACCGACTGTCCGAGCGACGCGACCTGCGTCGTCGACATCCAGTGGCTCGTGTCGGCGAGCGCGCTCGGCTGCTGATCCGCCGTCTCGATCACGGTCGCCGCCGACCACGCGACGTCACCCGTGTTCGACAGCTCGATCGTCACGACGCCCGACGCGCCCGGCGACAGCGCGCCCGGCGACGACACGATGCGCGCGCTGACCGCGCGGGTCTGCGGCGCGCCGCAGGTCGGCCCCTTCGCGAAGCCGCCGGAGGGCGCCATCGCGATGCGCGCGCCGGTCTGCGGCCCGTACACGCCGTCCTCGTCGATCAGATCGTTCGGATGGTTGCGGTTCCACAAGCGCTGGAACGCCATCACGTCGGTGCCGCGGATGTCCGCCGACGACAGGTGATCGAAGTGCACCGGATCGCCCGCGACGTCGTGCGCCCAGCCCTTCGCGCTCATGCGCGAGACGTACGAGCTGTAGTTCGAGACATCGACCGCGCGCCCGGTCTCGTGATTCGATCGTCCCGGCGTCGCCGCGGCCGTGATGCCGCAGCGCCCCTGTTGATACCAGCGATACAAGAGGTACTGCTGCGCGACCGTCCGGAACGCGGACGTCACCTGCATCGTGCCGCCGCCGGCGCCGACCGCCTTCAGATCGTCGCGCGCGCTCGGCCCGAGGTACGGCAGCACCGCGCTCGACGCGAAGCTGATGCCGCTGCCCGCGCTGAACTTCACGAGCGCGTTCGGCTTCATGCACGCGACCTCGTCGCTGATCTGCTGCGACAAGCCGATCACGACCGCGGTCGAGCACCCGGTGTTCACGTAGTCGCCGACGGTCGACAGCTCCTCGCTCGTCCCCGTCTCTTCGTCGCCGGCCTCCACGCATCCGACGCAGCTCGCCACGAGGACCGCGGTCCCCAGCCGCTGCAACCACACGTGGGCACTCCTCACCTTCCCCGCGCGCAACTCAGCGATCTCTTGGCTTCCCCGCATCGTGCTCGACGACTAGAGCAACCCCCGCGCCACGCCCGTGTCCATCCCGCATGCTCG
>DATJIA010000399.1:0-7830 GCA_035493675.1 Kofleriaceae bacterium
CCTCGCAGAGATCCTGCTGCTTGGGCGGTTCGTGACCGCAGGCGGTGAGGAAGGCGGCGGCGAGGGAGAGCGCGATCGCGATGCGCATGGCGGCCGGACGCTACACCGCCCGCGTCACGGGAGGGGACAATTTCGCGCGCCCAAGAAGTGCGAATCGGTCGCGTAGCCCTGCCAGTCGGCGGCGGGATCGAAGACGTTACTTCCATCACTATCGCCCGCGAACGCGGTGCACGCGCGGAGGAGCGTGTTGTCCATCGTCGACGTCAGGCCGGTGCCCCACTCGTTGGTCGGGCGGAACCCGATCTGGCCGATCACGTCGTAGGTGGTCGTCCCGCAGACCAGCTGCACCGCGTCGTCTCCGTTCCAGACCGACGTGCTCGTCGTCGTCTGATCGCACTCCGTCTTGTCGGCGAGCGCGTAGCTCGCCTGGCAGAAGACGTAGACGTCGCCGGCCGCGATGCTCGTCCCGGTGAGCGCGAACGTCGAGCTCGCGGTGCTCGATCCGTTCAAGTAGACCTTGATCGAGCAGCCGGTCAGAGGGAACGCGATCGATCCGGGGTTGTAGATCTCGACGGCCTTGTTGTTCGACGAGCCCTCGATGTACTCGCTGAAGTACGGCGCCGCGATGTTCAGATCGCCGGGCGCGGTGAAGCCGTCGCTCGATCCGGTGGTGCCGGTGTCGCAGTACATCCACGTCGCGCCGGCGTCGTTCGACAGGCGATACGCGTAGTGCTGCGTCGTGCCGGGCGCGTTCGGGACCACGAACGTGCCCTGGTACTCGTCGTTGTTCGCTTCGTAGCCGGGGCTGCCCGGACCGTAGGTCGGGTTCGGGATCGCCGCGGTGTACGTGTACGCGGTCGGATCGGTGCCGGTGCCGAGGCCGAGCTCCACCGCGACATCGACGTTCGGATCGTTGCCGCCCGTCTGATCGGTGACGCCTTGGACGTAGATGCGGCCGTACACGGTCTGCGTCGTCGTCGGGACGTCGGTGATCGAGTCGGGGAACTGCACGCGGCAGAAGAGCGACGGGCCGGTGCACGCGCCGGCGTCGCAGGTCTGGCCGGTCAGCGCGCAGTCGGTCGTGGTCTCGGTGTAGTCGCACTCCTCGACGCCGCCGGGCGAGCTGCACGTGCCGTTCGCGGCGAACGTGTGCGCGACGGTGCCGACGCACGAGGCCGCGGGCGGCGTGTTGCAGGTGACGCCGCTGCACGGATCGGTGCACGCGCCGCCGACGCACGCTTGGTCGGTCGCCGCGCAGTCGGTCGTGGTCGGCGTGTACGTGCAACCGGGCACGCCGCCCGGCGCGCTGCACGTGCCGGTCGCCGGATACTGCGTCGCGGTCATGCCGCTGCACGTGTTCGCCGGCGGCGTGTCGCACGTGAAGCCGATGCACGGATCGACGCACGCGCCGTTCGAGCAGATCTTGTCCTGCGTCGTGCAGTCGAGCGTGGTCGGCGCGTACGTGCAGTCGGGCACGCCGCCCGGCGAGCTGCACGAGCCGGTCGCGGGATAGGTCGTGAGCGTGTTACCGGTGCACGCCGCGGCAGGCGGCGTGTCGCACGTCGTCGTCGCGCACGGATCGACGCACGCGCCCCCGCTGCACGCCTCGTCGAGCGTGGCGCAGTCGGTGGTCGTCGGCGTGTAGTCGCACGCGGGCACGCCGCCCGGCGAGCTGCAGGTGCCGGTCGCCGGATAGGTCGTCGCGGTCGAGCCCGCGCAGGTCGACGCCGGCGGCGTGTCGCACGCGAAGCCGACGCACGGATCGACGCACGCGCCCGCGCTGCACGTGCGATCGAGCGTCGTGCAGTCGGTGTCGGTCGGCGCGTACGTGCAGACCGCGCTGCCCGACGTCGAAGCGCAGGTGCCGGTCGCGGGATAGACGTGGCGCGTGTTGCCGGTGCAGTCGTCGGCCGGCGGCGTGTCGCACGTCGTCGTCGAGCACGGATCGGCGGGCGGGACGCACGCGCCGTTCGAGCAGACGTCGCCGGTCAGCGTGCAGTCGGTCGTGGTCGGCGCGTACGTGCATCCGGGCACGCCGGCCGGCGAGCTGCAGGTGCCGGAGCTCGCGAACGTGGTCAGCGTGTCGCCCGTGCAGGTCGGCGCCGGCGGCGTCGTGCACGCGAAGCCGACGCACGGATCGAAGCAGCCGTTGGTCGTGTCGCACGCCTCGTTCTGCGCGACGCACGACGTCTGCGTCGGCGCGTACGTGCAGGTCTGCACGCCGTTCGGCGAGGTGCAGGTGCCCGCCTGCGCGTAGGTCGTGAAGACGCCCGCGGTGCAGTCGTTGGCCGGCGGGGTGTCGCACGTGACGCCGATGCACGGATCGACGCACGCGCCCGACTGGCACGCCTCGTCGGTCGCGCCGCAGTCGGTGTCGGCGGGCGTGTACGTGCAGACCGCGCTGCCCGACGACGAATCGCAGGTGCCGATCGCCGGATAGTCGTGGAGCGTGTTGCCCGTGCACGCGTCGGCGGGCGGCGTGTCGCACGTGACGCTCGCGCACGGATCGGCCGGCGGCACGCACGCGCCGTTCGCGCAGACGTCGCCGTTGTCGGCGCAGTCCATCGTCGACGGCGCGTAGCTGCACACCGCGGAGCCGGTCGAGCCGTCGCAGGTGCCGGTCTGCGCGTAGGTCGTCAGCACGGTGCCGCTGCACGACGGCGACGGCGGCGTCGTGCAGGTGACGCCGGTGCACGCGTCGACGCACGCGCCGTCGACGCAGATCTTGTTCGAGGTCGTGCAGTCCTCCTCGTGGAACGCGTAGTCGCAGGTGCCGCCCGTGCAGGTGCCGGTCGCGTCGTACGTGGTCGCGACGGCGCCGTTACAGGTCGCGTCGGGCGGCGTCTCGCAGGTCACGCCGGCGCACGGATCGCTCGGCGGATGGCACGCGCCGGCGGAGCACGTCATGCCGTTCGCGGTGCAGTCGGTGCGGGTCTCGGCGTAGTTGCAGTCGGGCTCGCCCGCGCTCGACGTGCACGTCGCCGGCGCGGTGACGACCAAGGTGTCGCCGTCGCATTTCGGTGGCACCGGCAACGGGCACTCCATCGACTGGCACGGATCGACGTGCACGTTGTCGCCGCACGCAGCGACGCCGAGAACGGAAGCCAAGGCGAGAACCAGCGCTACCCTCATCGGGCGCGAGACTAACGCGAGAACCTGGCGTGTGGGATCTCGAACGGGCCGAATGCCGCCGCTGATGCGGCGGCACACGGGCCACGACCACACACTTGACGAGTTCTCGCATTAGCGATTGTCCGGACGCTTCGCGTCCTCCGATGGGGGAGCACGCTCCCCCAAACCCCCAGGGTCAGTGCAGCATCGCGCGGACCGCGTGCGCGATCGATCGGGCAAGATCGTGCGCGGTCGCACCCCGCCCGAGGGATTCGCCGAGGCGATCGCCGGCGGCGCCGTGCACCCACACGCCGCAGCGCGCCGCGTCGGAGGGCGCCAGGCCCTGCGCGATCAGCGCGGCGATCACGCCGGTCAGGACGTCGCCGGTGCCGCCGGTCGCGAGCGCGGGCCCTCCGGTCGGGTTGATCGCGCAGAAGTCGTCGGCGAGCGTGCCGTCGCAGACGATCGTCCGCGCGCCCTTGAGCACGACGATCGCGCGGAACCGCGCCGCGAGCGCGCGCGCCGCGGTCAGGCGATCGGCCTCGATCTCGGCGGCGGTCAGGCCGAGCAGCGCGGCGGCCTCGCCGGGATGCGGCGTGAGGACGACCGGGCCCGCGGCGCCGGTCACGCGCTCCGGGCGATCCGCGATCGCGTGCAGCGCGTCGGCGTCGAGGACGCACGGCAGGCCGGTCGCGAGCGCGGCGTCGACCAGCTCGCGGGCCGCGTCGTCGCGGCCGAGGCCGGGCCCGCACGCGATCGCGTCTTTTCCGGGCGCGATCGTCGCGAGCGCGTGCGGCGCGCGCAGCGCCTCCGTCATGATCACGTCGTCGGCGACGATCTCTCCATCGCCGGGCGCGGCCAGCGTGACCAGCCCCGCGCCCGCGCGCGCCGCCGCCATCGACGCGAGCCGCGCGGCGCCGCGCTTGCCCGGCGCGCCGCCGACGACGAGCACGTGCCCGCGCCGGCCCTTGTGATCCATCGCGCTCGGCTTCGGGATCAACGCGCGCACGTCGGCTTCCTCGACGAGCCCGGCGCGCACCGCGGTCGCGTCGATCAAGCGGCGCGGGATCCCGATCTCCGCGATCTCGATCGCGCCGGCGCGCGCGAAGCCGGGCGCGCTCGCGAGGCCGACCTTGAGCGCGCCCATCGTGACGGTGACGTCGGCGAGGACGCAGGCGCCGAGCGCGCGCCCGGTGTCGGCGTCGAGCCCGCTCGGCAGATCCGCCGCGACGACCCACGCGCTGCTCTCGTTGATGATTTCCACGATCGCGCGCGCGGTCCCATCGAGCTCGCGCGCGAGCCCGGTCCCGAACAGCGCGTCGACGATCACGCCCGCGCGCGCGATCGCGTCCTTGTGCTCGTCGAGCGCGACCACCTCGTGCACGACCCCGCCCGCGCGGATCAACGCATCGAGGTGCGTCCTCGCGTCGCCCTTCACGCTTCCCACCGCGCCGACGAGATACACGATCGCGTCGGCGCCGCGCTCGCGCAGCACGCGCGCGCACACGAAGCCGTCGCCGCCGTTGTTGCCCGGCCCGCACACGACCGCGATCGCGCCTCGCGCCCGCTCGCGCCACGCGGCCTCCGCGACCGCGCGCCCCGCGGTCTCCATCAAGACGACGCCCGGCAGCCCGATCTCTTCGATCGTCGCCGCATCGAGCGCGCGCATCTCCGCCGCGGTGACGACCGGCTTCACGCTCGCAGTCTACACGCGGCAGGCGGCGACGAGGGCGTCCGCGATGCCCTGCGCCATCTCCTGGATGCGCGCCTCGTCGGGGCCCTCGATCATCACGCGCGCCTTCGCCTCGGTGCCCGAGTAGCGCACGAGGACGCGACCGTCGTCGCCGAGATCGCGCTCGACGCCCTGGATCATGCGGCGCACGTCGGCGAGCTCGTCGAGCGGCACCTTCTTGTCGACCTTCACGTTGACCAGCACCTGCGGCGTGCGCTTCATGACGCACGCGAGCTCGCTGAGCGGCCTGCCCTCGCGCACCATCACGGCGAGCACGCGGAGCGCCGCGATGATGCCGTCGCCGGTCGTCATGTGATCGAGGAAGATCAGGTGGCCCGACTGCTCGCCGCCGAGGTTGTACCCGTGCTTGCGCATCTCCTCGACGACGTAGCGATCGCCGACGGCGGTGCGCACGACCTTGCCGCCCGCGTCCTTGACCGCGCGCTCGAGGCCGAGGTTCGACATCACGGTCGCGACCAGCGTGTTCTTGACGAGCCTGCCCTCGCCGATCATGCGCGTCGCGCACAAGGCCATCACGGCGTCGCCGTCGATCACCGCGCCGTGCTCGTCGCACAGGACCAGGCGATCGGCGTCGCCGTCGAACGCGATGCCGAGCTGCGCCTTCTCGCGCCTGACCGCCTCGCACATGCTCTCGGGGTGGAGCGCGCCCGAGTTGTCGTTGATGTTCTTGCCGTCGGGCTTCACGTTGATCGCGACGACGTTGGCGCCGAGCTCCTCGAAGACGGCGGGCCCGACGCGATACGCCGCGCCGTTGGCGCCGTCGACGACGATCTTCAAGCCGTCGAGGGTCAGGTCGTTCGGGAACGTGCCCTTGCAGAAGACGACGTAGCGGCCGCGCGAGTCCTCGACCTTGCGCGAGTAGCCGATGTCGCCGGCGCCCGCGCGGTGCGACGCGAGATCGGTGCGCATGAGCTCCTCGATCTCGAGCTCGACCTCGTCGGGCAGCTTGTAGCCGTCGCGCGCGAACAGCTTGATGCCGTTGTCCTCGAACGGGTTGTGCGACGCGCTGATCACGATGCCCGCATCGCAGCGCATCGACGCGGTGATGAACGCGATGCCCGGCGTCGGCAAGGGACCGGTGAGCCACACGTCGGCGCCCATCGCGACGATGCCCGACGCGAGCGCGGTCTCGAACATGTAGCCCGACAGGCGCGTGTCCTTGCCGATCACGATGCGCGTGTGGCGGTTGCCCTGGCGCAAGCGCGCCGCGACCGCCATACCCAAGCGCATGACGACGTCGCCGGTCATCGGCTCGAGGTTCGCTACGCCACGTACACCGTCGGTGCCGAAGAGGCGACGTTCTGCCATATGACTTCGTAGCACGCAGAACAGAGGCAGGGGCAGAGCCAGGAGCCAGGAGCCAGGGACCAGTCGGCAGAGTCAGGCGCCAGGGACCAACGACCAGAGGTCAGAGGTCAGAGGTCAGAGTCAGAGACGCTCTGACGCTGGCGTCTGGTCCCTGGTCTCTGGTGCCTGGCCCCTGGCTCTGGCTCCTGGCTCCTGGCTCTGGCCCCTGCCCCTGTTCTTCTTCACCGCCGCGGCATGACCATGACCTGCGCCGGCACGACCTGGACCGCGACGCCGGGCGGCAAGCCCTCGACCACGACCGGCGCGGTGTGCGGTTTTGCGACATCCGACGCGCTGACCGCGACCTGCGCCGTCAGCCCGCTCGCGACCACGCGCTCGACGCCGCGCAGCCCGCCGGCGAGCACCACCTCGACCTCGGCCGGCTCGATCTTCACGCGCGACGGATCGACGTCGCCCGTGAGCGCGATCCTCACCGGGCCGACGCGGCGATTGACCATGATCTCCTCGAGCGAGACCGGCACGGTGACGCGATCCGGCGCGACCTCGACGCCGTCGGGCGGCACCAGCTGGACCTCGACCGAGAACGACTCGCTGCGGCCGTCGAGGCGGATCTCTTCGGTGCGGATCGAGCTGAGCGCGCTGATCACGCCCTCGGGGCCGCGCGCGGTCACCGGCGGCAACGTCTTCTTCGTCTCGGTCTCGTCGACGCGGAAGCCGTGCATCGCGCGGCCCGCGTAGACCGGCTCGATCTGCACGCCCTTGGTGCGGACGCGCTCGAACGCGACGCGCACGACCTTCGGCGTGATCGAGGTCAACGTCAGCCCCGCCGGCAGCTCGATCATGTCGGGCGTGATCGCGACCTCGCCGGCCTGCGTGTGGGTGAGATCCAGGTTGATGCGATCGAGCTCGCGCTCGTCGAAGTGACGGATCCGGTTCCACGGGCCGCGCACCGTGATGCGCACGGCGTCGACGCGTTCGCTGACCAGCACCTTGTCGTCGGGCAGCGTGTAGCTGACGCCGACCCGCGCGACGATCTCGCGCTCCTGCCCGGTGTTGACCAGGATGAAGACCGTCAGCGCGAGCACGAGGCTCACGAACTTGAGGCCGAGGTTGTCGAACAACGCGCCGCGCAGGTACGCGCGCGCGCGTTCGCCGAGCGGCGGCAGCTCCGGCTGTTGCTGCATCTCGCCGCGCCACATCATGACGTCGCGACTCCCTCGTTGGGCGGCGCGGCCGGCTCGTCGAGCTCCATCGGCTGGCCGAGCGACGCGACCGCCTGGCCGATCGCGGCGGCGGCGGCGGCCTCGTCGGCGGTGGTGTCGTCGCGGGTGCCGGTCAGGCCGACCAGCGCGCGGCGCAGCGACGACGCGTCGAGGTCGCGCGCGATCGCGCCGCGGAAGCACAGCGAGATCTCGCCGCGCTCCTCGCTGACGACGACCGCGACCGCGTCGGTGTCCTCGGTGATGCCGAGCGCGGCGCGGTGGCGCGTGCCGAACTCGGGGCCCAGGTCCGCCGAGCGCGACAGCGGCAGGAGCGCGCGCGCGAAGTCGATGCGGCGGGTCTTGCCGATGATCACGGCGCCGTCGTGCAGCTCGTTGTCGCGGTTCGGGATGAACAGCGAGACCAGCAGCTGGCGGCTCATGCGCGCGTCGATCCGC
>DATJIA010000400.1:0-8367 GCA_035493675.1 Kofleriaceae bacterium
GCGCGGCGCGGCCGGCGGCGAGCGCCTCGGCGGCGATCGATCGCCCCGCGTCGCGCAGCGCGCGGCGGCGCGGCGCCGGCGCGGTCCACGTCTTCGCGCGCGCGAGCCGCACCGCGAGCGGATTGAGATCGCAGCCGAAGGCGCGCACGCCGGCGGCGCGCGCCTCGACCAGCGTCGTGCCCGAGCCGCAGAACGGATCGACCAGCGTGCCGTCGCGATCGTGCATGACGAGCTCGATCAGCGCGCGCGCGGTCGCGGGGTGCATGCGCGCGGGGTACGCGTGCACCGGATGCGTGAGCGACTCGGCGATCACGTCGTCGGTCTGCGCGGCGCGCAGCGCGTCGACCAGCGCCTGCGCGAACGGCCCGTCGGCGTCGATGCGCCCGGGCGTGCGCGGCATCGACAGCGCCCGCTTCTCGCGCGGTGTCTGGGCGCGCCCGCGCCACTCGCGCGACGGCGCCGGCTTCAGCGGCGCGTCCGACTCGAGGCGCACGCCGCGATCTTTGAGCCCGGTTTCTTCGAGCGCACGCGCGAGTCGTTGCCTGCGCTCGGTCCGGGTCGGCTTGATGCGAACGCGCCTCTTCACGCGCGCATGCTACAACGCCCCGCGCATATGCCCATGCCCGTCGAGATCATCGGCCTCGGGAAACCGACCGTGCGCATCGTGTGGGAAGAGGACGAGGAGGGCGACACCTGGTCCGCGAAGGACCTGCGCGCGCGCTGCACGTGCGCGTATTGCCAGTCCGAAACGACCGGCGAGCGCCTCCTCGATCCCGCGAGCATCCCCGACGACATCACGGTCACCGACATGACCCTGGTCGGCAACTACGGCCTCGGCGTCCACTTCTCCGACGGGCACACGACCGGCATCTATCGCTTCCGCGAGCTCCACGATGCCCGCCGAAAATAGGCGTTCGACCCGCGCGTTCCTGCCCGATCCGATCGCGCCCGAGACCTTGCGCGAGATCTTCGCGAAGGCGCAGCGCGCGCCGTCGTGGTGCAACATCCAGCCGTGGCGCGTCGCCGTCACGCAGCCGCCGTTCACCGCGCAGCTCGCCGCCGCCTGCACGAGCGCCGCGAAGTCGGGCTTCCCGTCGTCGGATCTGCCCTTCCCGCTCGATTATCCGGAACCGTACCTGGCCCATCGCCGCGCCTGCGGCGGCGCGCTGTACCAGGCGATGGGCGTCGCGCGCGACGACAAGGCCGGCCGCTACGACGCCTGGCTCCGCAACTACGCCTTCTTCGACGCGCCGCACGTCGCGATCGTCAGCGTCGATCGGCGCTTGATGCCGTACGCGCTGATCGACGTCGGCGTGTGGCTCGGCATGCTGCTCGACGAGCTCGACGGCGCCGGCATCGACTCGTGCCCGATGGCGTCGGTCGCCGCGTATCCGGCGCCGCTGCGCGCGCACCTCCCGATCGCCGAGACCGACGCGATCTTGTTCGGGCTCGCGCTCGGTCACGCCGATCCGCACGCACCTGCCAACGCTTGCCGCACGACCCGTGATCCCGTCGACAACAACGTCACCTTCGTGCAGGCGAGCCGCCCCGATTCGCGTTAAACTCCGCGTCTGGGGCCTTACCGATGAACCTACGTCTATTCGTTGTCTTCATGCTCGCCGGCGTCGGCGTCGCGGCGGCGCAGCCCGCCGGCGGCGGTGGCGGAGCCGGTGGAAGTGGCGCACCCGCGGCCGCACCTGGTGACGCGGCGCTCAAGATCGCGCAGTCCGCCTTCGACGAAGGTCAGGTCGCGTTCCTGTCGGGCGACTTCGACAAAGCCGCCGACAACTTCAAGAAGGCGTACGACGCGCGGCCGTTCCCGCAGTTCCTCTACAACATCGCCGCCTCGTATCACCGCAAGGGCAAGGCGAAGTCGGACCCCGACGCCTACGACAAGGCCGTCACCTACTACAAGCGCTACCTCGACGAGGACAAGAACGCGCAGGATCGCGACAAGGTCGAGAAGGCGATCAGCGTCCTCGAGGGTGAAGCGAAGCGCCTGCGCGCGACGCCGACCCCGGGCGGCGGCAGCGGATCGTCGGCGCCCCCGGCCGCGCCGTCGAAAGAGGTCGAGCAGCTCGGCGAGGCCGGCATCCGCGGCCTGATGGTGATCGAGTCGTCGCCGCAGGGCGCGACGATCTACCTCGACGGCAAGGACAAGGGCCCGTTCGGCACCACGCCGTGGTCGGGCACCGTGCAGGGCGAGCACACGATCTCCGTCGAGAAGCGCGGCTACAAGATCGCGGAGAAGCGCATCGCCGCCGATCCGTCGAAGCTCACCGTGCTCTCGTTCGTGATCGCCGAAGAGGACTACCTCGGCTGGCTCGAGATCAAGTCGAACGTGCCGGGCGCCGACATCTTCCTCGACGACAAGGCGGTCGGCGCGATCGGCAAGACGCCGTACTCGGGCAACTTCAAGCCGGGCAAGCACACGGTCTGGGTCTCCGCCGACGGCTACGACGAGTACCAGCAGCAGATCGAGGTCATCGCGGGCGAGGCCGCCGAGGTCAACGCCGCGCTCAAGGGCTCGCCGGTCGGCTATCTCAACCTGCGCGGTCCCGGCATCGAGGACTCGAAGATCTACGTCGACGATCAGATCCTGTGCGAGCGCGGTCCGTGCCGGAAGCCGGTCAAGGAAGGCGAGCACACGATCGTGATCCGCCGCCCCGGCTACAAGCCGTACATCCGCCGCATGGAGATCCAGGCGAAGACGGAGACGAGCATCAAGGTCGACCTCTCGCCGGAGCCCGGCCGCGCCGACGCGATCGTCACCTACGTGATCAGCGCCGGCTTCCTCGGCGGCGGCATCTACCTCGGCATGCAGTCGTCGAAGCTCCACGACGACATCCAGAAGCAGATCGACTCGGGCATGCCGCCGCCCGATCAGAACGATCCGCGCTTCCAGCGCGGCAAGATCTACGCGATCGCCGCCGACGCGGCGTTCGGGCTCGCCGCGATCACGGCGCTGACCGCGGTCTACTACACGTTCCGCGAGAAGGGCGCGCCGTCGGCGGCGACGATCGACGTCCGCGCCGTCGCGTTGACCCCGGAGATCGGCCCCGGGTACGCGGGTCTCGGCTTGGAGGTGCACTGGTGAAGCGCTTCGTCGTCCTGTCCCTCCTCACCGGCTGCAGCTGGGCGTCGTTCGATTCGCTCGCGGGTTCGACCTGGGTCGACTCGGCCGGTCCGCCGAAAGGCGCCGACACGACCAAGTACGGCGCGAACCTCGTCGCGGGCGGCGCGGCGCCGACCAACGGCGGCATGAACGTGCTCGTCCTCGGGCGCACGAACCCCGACGTGTCGCGCCTCTCGTACGACGCGAACGGCGTCGTGTCGCAAGGCGACGCCGGTGACGTGCTCACCGCGCTGCAGTTCCTCAAGTTCGACGACCTCCACCCCGCGGTCGCCGGCGATCCGGCCTCGAGCATGGTCGCGTTCACGATGGTGACGCGCGATGGCGCGGTCGGCGGCGACAAAGACGCAAACACGAAGTGGGTCTTCTACGACACCGCGACCACCGGCTCCGACGGCCCGAAGTACATCACGCAGCACGAAGGCCCCGTGAAGTCGAAGGACATCTCGAGCGGCATCGTGTTCAGCGCGGCGGGCGAGAACCTCGATCCCGCGAGCAAGCCGGATCTCTCGGACCTCGTGATCTCGCGCGGCCCCGACATCATGATCATGGCCGACTGGGCGCTGCCCGAGGGCTCGGTCAACGGCAACCCGTCGACCTACAAGCTCTACGCGTGCCATCACAAGGAGCCGACCGCGTTCGGCGTCGCGCTCGGCGAGTTCGACAGCACGCACAGCGGCCGCGAGATCCTGCTCGCGACCGGTCCGCTCGAGGGCTCGACGGGCCCGTCGAAGATCAAGGGCATCGCGCCGGAGTCGGTCGTCGGTCACGACGCCGCGGCGATCGGCGACTGCTTCACGAGCGACACGGTGCTGTTCGAGATCGACAAGACCGCGTCGGGCATCAAGGACCTCGGCAAGCAGCTGCTCGTCACGACGATCAAGGACACCGGCGGCAACACGATCTCGGCGATCGTCGCGAGCGCGCCGGCGTCGAACAAGCTGTTCGTCTTCACCGGCGAGCACGGCACCAACGAGATCGACGTCCCGACGCCCGACGGCGCCGGCGACTTCGGCACCTCGCTCGCGGTCGGCGATCTCGACGGCGACGGCGTCGACGAGCTCGCGGTCGGCGGACCGAAGTCGACCGCCGACGGCGTGACCGACGCGGGCAGCGTGTTCGTCTTCAAGTGGAACGCGACCACGATGAACTACGACCTGGCGGCGACGCTCCACGACGCGTCGCCCGACATCGAGCAGCACTTCGGGCAGTCGGTCGCGATCGTGCCGTTCGGCAGCGCCGGCAAGCACGTCCTCGTCACCGGCAGCGACAACGAGGTCTTCACGTACTTCCGGCTGTCGCCCCTCTACGCCGACGTACGCGCCGGCCGCGCCGCACAGTAGAATCGGCGCGTAGTGGCGCACTACTGGTGTCAGAGCTGCAACCAGTTCTATCCGGAGCCCGGGTACTGCCCGTTCGACGGCAACAAGCTGGTCGCGGCGTCGGCGCAGGTGACCGCGCCGAGCGATCCGCCGACCGGGCCGTCGGGCGGCGGCGTGCGCTCGGTGTCGGCGCACGAGGGCGGCGCCGGCGCGGCCGCGGCCGCGTTCAAGCCCGCTGATCCGAACGCCGAGTACGATCGCCTGGTCGGCCAGACGCTCGACGGCCGCTACTTCATCGAGCGCAAGATCGGCGAAGGCGGCATGGGCGTCGTGTTCGCGGCGCGCCACGCGATCATCGAGCGCCCGCTCGCGATCAAGGTCCTGAAGAAAGAGGTCGCGCGCGACTCCGCGACGATCAAGCGCTTCGTGCAGGAGGCGAAGGCGGCGTCGCGCATCGGTCACCCGAACATCGTCGACGTCACCGACTTCGGCACGACGCCCGACGGGCTCACGTACTCGACGATGGAGTACGTCGACGGGCAGACGCTCTCGGCGGCGATCAAGACGACCGCGCCGTTCAAGCTCGCGCGGGCGCTGCCGATCGTCGCGCAGATCGCGCGCGCGCTCGGCGCGGCGCACGCGAAGGGCATCGTCCACCGCGATCTCAAGCCGGAGAACATCTTCCTCGTCAACCGCGACGGCCGCCGCGACTTCGTGAAGATCGTCGACTTCGGCATCGCGAAGGTCACGCCGATGGAGGGCCAGTCCGCCGACGGTCCTCGGTTGACCCGCGCGGGCGCGGTGTTCGGCACGCCCGAGTACATGGCGCCCGAGCAGGCGGCCGGGCGCAACGACACCGATGGCCGCGTCGACGTCTACGCGCTCGGGATCATCTTGTACGAGATGATCACGGGGAAGGTGCCGCACAAGGCGGACAGCATGGTGCGCACGCTCGCCATGCAGATGCTCGATCCGATCATCCCGCCGTCGCAGCTGCGGCCCGACCTCGCGCTGTCGCCCGCGTTCGAGGGGATGCTGATGAAGATGCTCGCGAAGAAGCGCGAGCAGCGGTACGCGACCATGGAGGAGGTCTTGAAGGACCTCGAGGGCGCGGCCGGCGGCGGCATCAAGCTCGAGCAGCCGGTGTCGGCGAGCGTGCAGAACATCCAGCCCGCGTACACGGTCGGGCCGTTGCCGCCCGGCGCGGATGCGTCGGCGCTCGCGCCCGCGCGCCCGACGATCAAGAACCCGGTCGGCGTCGACACGCCGACCAAGGGCTCGTCGCCGCCGCCGGCGGGACAGCGCGGCAAGGCCGGTCCCGACTCGCCGACCCAGCGCGACGAAGGTCCGCGCGCGACGTCGAAGCGCGTCGCCAACGAGCCGGCGTTCGTCGGCAGCGGCTCGCGCCCGCCGACCTACGACTCGCTCACGCAGGACTCGACGCAGCCGCCGCCGGCGCGATCGAAGTGGCCGCTGTTCGTCGCGCTGATCGTGATCTTCGCGGGCGGCGGCGTCGCGCTCGCGGTGCTCTTGAACGGATCCGATGCCAAGGTCGCCTCGGCGCCGATCGACGCCGCGCAGGTCGCGATCCCCACGATCGACGCGCCGGCGCCGCGGCCCGACGCGACGCAAGTGGTGATCGAGATCCCGCTCGACGCGCAGGACGAGCTCGTCGACGGCGGCGCCCCCGACGACGCGATGGTCGCGACCGCGCGCCGCGACGGCGGCGTGCGCGTGGTCAACGGCCGCCGTCCCGACGCCGGCGTCGGAGGGCCCACGCGCTACGCATCGATCCAGGTGATCACGAAGCCCGACGAAGGCGTGCTCTACATCAACGACTCCTACCGCGGCCCGTCCGGCGTCACGATCGAAGACGTCCTCGGCACGCGCGCGCGCATCAAGTGCACGCACCCCGGCTACGAGCCCGGCTTCGTCGACGTGACCTTCGACGGCAAGACCGAGATCGTCGTCTGCGTCATGGAGCGCGTGAAGCGCTGCATCGACGGCATCAAGAACCCGTTCGACGACTGCCCGGACTGATGCGCCGCCCGTTCGTCCTGAGCGGAGGGCGAGCGAAGCGAGCCTGGAGTCGAAAGACCGCGCGCGATCAGCCGGCGATGCGATCGCGGCCGGCGGCTTTTGCGTCGTACAGGTGCGCGTCGGCGCGGCCGACCGCGGCTTCGATCGATTCGTCGCGGGCGAGCTCGGCGATGCCGGCGGAGATCGTGATCGCGCCGACGTTGGCGATCGAGAGCTCGGCGAGGGCCTCGCGCACGCGCGCGCAGTAGGCGCGCGCGCCGTCGCGATCGCCGGGCAGGACCGCGAGGAACTCCTCGCCGCCCCAGCGCGCGATCACGTCGGTGATCCGCGCCTGCGCGCGCAGCACGCCGGCGACGGTGACGAGCACGCGATCGCCCTCGTGATGGCCGAACGTGTCGTTCACGCGCGGGAAGTGATCGAGATCGAGCAGCGCGACGCACAACGGCGTGCCCGCGCGCCGCGCCCGCGCGAGCTCGCGCACGAGCGCGTCGTCGGCCGCGCGCCGGTTCGGCAGCCCGGTCAGCGGATCGGTCGCGGCCAGGCGCTCGCGCTCGGCGGCGAGATCGTGATCCGCGGTGACGTCGTGCCAGACGACGAGGAAGCCCGACCCCGTCGGCAGCTCGATGCGCCGGAACGTGCGCCGCATGATGCGGCGCCGCGGGCGCATGAACGTCACGAGCTCGGGCGCGCCCGGATCCTTGCCGAGCATCGCGGCGACGCGGTCGGCTTCGTCGGTCAGCGCCGAGACCTTCGCGATGAACGCGGGGCGATCGAGGCCGCGGAAGTCGTCGGCGTCGAGGCCGAACAGCTCGAGGTACGCCGGGTTCGCGTAGATGCCCTTGCGATCGGCGTCGACGATCGCGACGCCGTCGGCGACGCTCGACAGGATCGCCTCGAGCTGCGCGCGCTGCGCCTTCTCGCGCTCGGCCGCGCTGCGCTCGCCGGTGACGTCGCGCAGGACCGCGCCGACCGTGTGCTCGCCGCCGAAGTGCAGCGCCATCGGTGCGATCTCGAGCACGACCTCGCCGCCGTCCTTGCGCACCATGCGTCGATCCTCGACGGGCAGCGCCTCGCCGCGGTGCGCGCGCGTGAAGCGCTGCGCGAGCCGCGCGCGCTCGTCCGGGTGCACGAACGACGCCGACGGCACGCCGACGAGCTGCGCGCCGTCGTCGTAGCCCATCGTCTTCGCGAACGCCTGGTTCGCGTACGCGATGTACCCGTGCTGGTGCATGACGAACCCGACCGGCAGCTGATCGAGGATGCGGCGCAGCGACTCCTCGGTCGCGCGCGTGCGCTCGACCACGCGCTGCGCGAGCAGCGACACCACCGCAGAGACGAGCAGCGCCGCGGCGCTGTACGCGAGCTCCGCCTCGTCGCGATGCACGATCGCCGGCACCAAGCGCAGGCTCGCGAGGATCGCGATCACGATCCACAGCTCGCCGCGCGTGCCGTAGATCGCGATCCAGAAGACGGGGATCAGGAAGACCGGCGCGAGCGTGATGCCCGGCATGCCGGACCCGAGCCGCACGCGCACCGCCGCGAACAACCCGAGGAGCAACAGCGGGATCGCGAGCTCCGCCGCGCGCGGCAACCGCGCCCACGATCCGACCAGCGCGAGCGCCCAGATCGCGAACACGCCGATCGCCGACTCTGCGAACAACGTCTCGTGGCGCGACGGCGCGAGCGTCAACAGCAGCGCGAGCGCGGCGAGGGCGGCGCCGAACAGCGGCGCCGTGCGACGGAGCACGCCGGGGCGTCGGAGCGCACGCTGCACCGACGGATCGTACATCGTGATTCGTCGTCCGTCGTCCGTCGTCCGTCGTCCGTGCAGTACGCGTCACTGCCGATCGCGTCGTGCAGGGCACGGACGAC
>DATJIA010000401.1:0-6491 GCA_035493675.1 Kofleriaceae bacterium
GTCGCGCGACAGCGCGAGGCCGTCGATCTCGTCGGTGTGGCCGGGCAGCTCGCCGAGCTCGCGGCCGCTGTCGAGATCCCACACGCGCAGCGACCCGTCGAGGCCGGCGGACGCGACGCGGCGGCCGCCGATCGCGAGGACCGAGACGCGCCCCGCCTGCTCGCCGAGGATGCGCGGCGCGCCGCCGTCGAGCGGGATCGCGCGGATCGTGCCGTCGCGCCCGCCGATCACGACGGTCCGCTGCTCGTGATCGATCCGCACGCTGCCCGCGGCGATCGGCGCGAGCACCTCGCTCGTGCCTTGCTCGAGATCCCACCGGCGGACCCTCGCGTCTCCGGACGCCGTCACCGCGGTGTCGCCGAAGACGTCCATCGATCCGATGTCGGCGCCGCCGCCGGTGAGGGTCGCGACCAGCGCGTGGTGCGCGAGATCCCAGCGACGCAGCGTGCCGTCGGCGCCGACCGAGATCAGCTCGTCGTCGGTGCGGAAGGCGACGCCGGTGACCTGGCCGCGGTGGACGCCGAGCTTGCGCGCCTCGCCGCTCGCGAGCTCCCAGATCGAGACGGTGCCGTTCCACGCGCCGGCCGCGATCGTCTTGCCGTCGGGCGAGAACGCGACCGCGAACAGCTGATCGCCGACGCCGTGGAGCACGCGCGTCTCGGTGGTGTCGAGATCGATGAGATAGGCGGCGCCGTCCTGGCCGACCGCGACGACGTGGGTCTCGTCGGGCGAGAGCGCGACGCCGTAGACGCCCGCCGCGAACGCGCGCCGCCACTGCTCGGGCGAGCGCGACAGCGCGAGCCACAGCGCGCGGCCGAGCGGCGAATCTTCCGTCTCCAAAGACCCGCGCAGCTTCGCGCGCGCCTGCAGCGGATCGTCGGCGGCGAGCGCGGCGCGCGCGGCCTCGCGCTGCGCCTCCGCGAGCCGCTTGGTCGCGCGGTCGGACTCGCTGCCGATGCGGACGGCGGCGAGGGTCGCGGCGATCGCGATCGCGGCGAGGCCGAGGATGATCGCGAGCACCGCGCCGCGCTTGCGGCGGCGCGCGCGGCGCGCGTGGCGATCGCACGCCGCGAGGAACTCTTCGACGAGCGCGGGCTTGTCGATCGGAGCCAAGAGGCGCTTGGCGTCGGCGAGCGCGTCGCCGCGCCACAGCTCGGCGTCCTTGCGCCCGCGCCGCGTCCACAGCTGCGCGGCCTGCGCGATCTCGTCGAGCGCGATCAGCTCCTCCTTCGCCTCGTCGAGCCAGCGGGCGAGCCGATCCCAGCCGCGCACGAGCGACTCGTGCGCGAGCTCGATCTCGCCGGCGTCGTGATCCTCGCGGCCGCGGCGCGCGGTGAGCAGGCGCGCCTCGACGAGCCGCGTGACGACGTCGTCGGCGGCTGTCGGCAGATCGGCGGTGAGCTCGGCGCGCGGCACCACGCGGCGCGTGCCCTCCGCCGACACCAGGCGCAAGCACACCGCGCGCGCGACCCGCACGTCGGCGGGCGCGAGCCCGGCGAGCACGCCGTCCGCGTGGGCTGCGAGCGCGCCGGCGACGCCGCCGATCTCGTCGTAGGCGGCGCGCGTGAGCAGGCGGCGATCGAGATCGCGGCGGTGCCAGACCTGGCGCGCGGTGAACTGCACGACCGGCAGCGAGCCGGCTTGGCCGCGCACCGCGCCGACGATGTCCTCGACGAGCCCCTTCTCCCAGCGGAAGCCGGCGCGCGTCGCGGGCACCTCGAGGATCTCGCGCAGCGCGTCGGCGCCGGGCGCGCGCAAGACCGTGACGCGGCCGAGCGCGGCGCGGGTCACCTCGTCCTCGGCGACCTTGCCGAGGAAGTCGTCGCGCAGCGTGAAGCACACGCGCACCGGATCGTCGCGATCGTCGGCGGCGCCGAGGATCGCGCGCATGAACGCGCGCCGCACGCGATCGTCGTCGACGTGCGTGTAGAGCTCCTCGAGCTGATCGACGAAGACGAGCACGCGCACGCGCAAGGAGTCGGCGTGCGCGCGCAGGCGCAGGCCGAGCGTCTCGGGGCGCGCGGCGAGCTCGGCGGCCAGCTCGTGCGCGTCGCCGGATTCGGGCGCCGCCGCTTTCGGGCGCGTCGCGCCGGGGACGATCGTCGCGGTCGTCTCGTTGCCGTCGCCGGGCGAGTGCGTGATCGCGCTGGTCTCGCCGCGCAACAGCAGCTCGGCGAGCGAATCGAACGGCCGCGCGCCGGGGCGGAACGACAGCACCGCCCACGCGCCGTGCTCGCGCAGGCGCGGGATCACGCCGGCCTGCACGAAGCTCGACTTGCCCGCGCCCGACGGGCCGACGATCGGCAGCACCGGCTCGTCGCGCAATCGCTCGAGCAAGGACGCGATCTCGGCGTCGCGCCCGAAGAACGCGTCGGCTTGGCGCTCGGTGAAGGGCAGGAGGCCGCGGAACGGGTTCTCGCCGCGCGCTTCGCCGTGCGTCGTGCGCTCGAGCGATCGCGCGAGCGCGTCGGCGACCTGCTCGGCGGTCGGACGCACGCTCGCCTCCTTCGCGAGGCACGCGGCGATCAGCTCGACGATCGACGGCGGCGCGGGCCCGCCGGTCGCGACCGGGACCGCCGCGTCGTCGAGGATCGCGCGCTTGAGCTCGCCCTTGGACATGTCGGCGTAGGGATGCCGACCATGCACGAGCTCGTGCAGCACGTGGCCGAGCGCCCAGACGTCGGTCGCGGTCGTCTCGGCCTGCGTGCGCCACTGCTCGGGCGCCATGTAGCGGGGCGTGCCGACGTTGCCGGGCAAGCGGACGTCGTCGACCGCGCCGAAATCAGGATCGATGCCGTCTTCGGTCGTCGCGCGGGGCTCCACCCTGCGCGCCAGGCCGAAATCGACGACGCGCGCGCGCCCGTCGCGTCCGATGATCACGTTCGCCGGCTTGAGATCCAGGTGCAGCACGCCGTGGCGATGCGCCTCCGCGGTCGCGCTCGCGACCGCGTGGCCGAGCTCGAGCGCCTGCCGCACCGACGGGCGCTCGCGCTCCATGCGATCGCGCAGCGTGTCGCCCTCGATCAGCTCGAGCGCGACGTACGGCACGCCGCGCGTCTCGCCGACCTCGTACAAGGTCACGATGTTCGGGTGGGAGAAGCGCGCGGTCGCCTCGGCCTCGCGCAGGAAGCGCGCGCGCGCGTCCTCGCTCGCGACGCGGTGCGGGCTGATGATCTTGAGCGCGACCTTGCGACCGAGGCGCATGTCGCGCGCGAGCCAGACCTGGCCCATGCCGCCGGCGCCGAGCAGTCGGATCACGCGGAAGTGATCGACGTCGGCGCCCGGCCCCAGCCCCGAGGGCTCCTCGTCGCCCATCGCTCGATCATACTGCTACGATCGACGGCGATGATCCGGCGATTCGCGTGGGCCTTGCTCGTCGTCGGTGCATGTCACGGGGAGACGCACCGCGGGAACGAGCCGCGCGCCGACGTGGTCGTCGTGTCCAAGCAAGACGCTCCCCCAGGCGTACCCGACGCGCGCCCGGCGGCGCCGCCGCGCGAGCCGATCGCGCCCGTGCCGGTGCCCGCCGACGCCGCGGCGCACGTCGCGATGAAGAAGATCATGGGCGGGCTGCACCGGCCGGTCCTGCTCGCGGTCGCGCCCGGCGATCGCGAGCGCCTGTTCGTCGTCGAGCAGCGCGGCGACATCGTGATCCTGCGCGGCGGCAAGCTCGCGAAGCGTCCGTTCTTCACGATCGACGGCCTGTCCGACGGCAACGAGCAAGGCCTGCTCGGCCTCGCGTTCCACCCGAGGTTCGCCGAGAACGGCAAGCTCTACGTCGACTACACGACCGAGGACAAGGCGACCCACATCGTCGAGTACCAGGTCGACGCGCGCGATCGCGACCGCGTCGATCCGAAGACCGCGCGCGAGCTGCTCGTGATCGAGCACCCGTACTCGAACCACAACGGCGGCAACGTCGTGTTCGGCCCCGACGGGAAGCTCTGGCTCGGGATGGGCGACGGCGGCTCGGCCGGCGATCCGCACGACAACGGGCAGAACCCGCGCGTCCTGCTCGGCAAGTTGATCCGGCTCGACGTCGACGCGCCTGCGCCCAAGCCGGAGGTCGTCGCGATCGGGATGCGCAACCCGTGGCGGTTCGCGTTCGACGAAGACGGTGACCTCTACATCGGCGACGTCGGGCAGGACAAGTGGGAGAGCGTGTACGCGATCGCGCACGACGATCTGGTCGGGCACAACTTCGGCTGGAGCGTGCGCGAGGGTCGCCACTGCTTCAAGGAGACGCCGTGCGATCGGGCCGACTTCGTCATGCCGATCGCCGACTACGCGCACGGCGCGGAGGGCTGCTCGGTGACGGGCGGCTTCGTGTATCGCGGCGCGGCGATCCCGTCGTTGCGCGGCGTGTACTTCTACGGCGACTTCTGCACGGGCAAGCTCTGGAGCCTGCGGTGGAGCGCCGCCGACGGCGCGCGCGATCACTGGGCGTGGAAGGACGCGCTCGATCCCGACGGTGACCTGGTCAACCTGTCGTCGTTCGGCACCGACGCCGCGGGTGAGATGTATCTCCTGTCGCTCGACGGGAATCTGTTCGAGCTCGTGCCCCGCTGAGTCAGCGCCGCGCGGTGAGCGCGGGCGCACGGTGGCGATCTTCGCAGGCGATCGTAACCGCGCGCGATCGCAGCCGCGCGCGCGCGATCGCGTGCTGGCACGTAGCGTGCGACATGGTTCCACATGGCCGCCGCCGTCGATGTCCGTCCTCATGCCGTGGGCCCCGAGCGGATCCTCGTCGCGACCGACCTCGAGGTCGCCGGCGACGCCGCGGTTCGCGTCGCGCTCGCGCGCGCGCAGAAGACCGGCGCGCAGGTCGCGGTCTGTCACGTGTGCGAGGACTGCGCCGGCGGCGAGCAGAAGGTGCGCGAGCAGCTGCGCGGCCTGCTCGGCTCCGACGCCGATCACGTCGAGGTGATGGTGCACGAGGGCGCGCCCGCCGATCAGATCGGTCAGTGCGCGCAGGCGTGGCACGCGAACCTGGTCGTGATCGGTCGACCCGAGCATCCGACCGGCATCCTGCGCCGCCTGTTCCGGCCCGGCGTGGTCGATCAGGTGCTGCGCCATACGCCGTGCCGCGTGCTGGTCACGCGTCGCGAGCCGGCGAGCGGGCGCGTGATCGTCGGCGTCGACGCCGATCAGCCGTTGCCGATCCTCGAGGCCGCCGCCGACGAGGTCGCGCAGCGCCCGGGCGGCTCGGTGATCGTCGCGCACTGGATCCCGCCGGTCGGCAGCGCGATGACGACGCTCAGCGACGCGGCGGTGCCGCTGGTGTCGTGGGAGGATCTGGTGGCGTCCGCGCTGCCGCCGATCGAAGCGGCGGTGCGCGCGGCGGGCTTGCACGCGGAGGTGCGCGTGATGGCCGGCGATCCCGGGCGCGGTCTGTGCGAGCTCGCGGGCGAGCTCGCCGCCGATCTCGTGATCGTCGGGACACACGGTCGTTCGGGCCTCGCGCGGATCGCGCTCGGCTCGGTCGCGGAGCGGGTCGCGAACGACGCGCCCAGCTCTGTCATGGTCGTCCGCTTGGGCGACACGCCTTGATTCGAGGAGAGACTCCCATGGAGAAGCGCAAAGAGGACAACGGCAAGAACGGCAACGGCGGCGCGGATCCGCGCAAGGTGATGCAGGCGCAGCCGGTGACGCCGGGGCCGGGCGCGATCCAAGGCGACGCCGGCTCGAAGGCGACCATGACCGCGGCGCGCACGATGATCCAGTCGCGCGTCGACGTGCCGCCCGAGGCGCGCAGCAAGCTCGTCGGCCTCTTGCAGGTGTCGCTCGCGAGCTCGCTCGATCTGTACAGCCAGGTCAAGCAGGCCCACTGGAACGTGATCGGCCCGCACTTCATCGCCTATCACGAGCTGTTCGACGAGATCGCCGAGCACGCGATCAAGTGGATCGATCTGATCGCGGAGCGGAGCGCGACCTTGGGCGGCGTCCCGCAGGGCACGGTGCGGATGAGCGCGTCGCTCACGCAGCTGCCCGACTACACGCTCGGCGCCGCGGAGGGGCCGAGCCACGTCGAGGCGCTCTCCGAGCGCCTGCAGGCGTACGCCGCGCTGATCCGCGAGAGCGCGGATCGGATCGAGAAGGAAGACATGCACGACCTGGCGACGCAGGATCTGCTGATCGAGATCCTGCGCCAGGCCGAGCTGGACCTGTGGTTCCTCGACAAGCACACGCAGCGCGCTTCGCGCGCGTGAGCGCGCGATCGCGTCACGGCGGGGCCGCGGCGCGGAGGGCGATCAGTGCGTGAGGCGCCAGAGCATCGCGCGCACGCGATCGAGGAGCTCGGGCACTTCGCCGAGCTCGTCGAGCCAGCCGAAGGCGACTGCCAAGCGCAACTGCGTGCCGACCTCGCGCGCGCTGCCGTATGCCACGCGGTAGTAGTGCAGCTGCTGCTTGCCGATCGCGCCGACGCCTTCGTCGATGTTGCTCGCGATGCTCCACGTCGCCCGCTCCAACTGATCGGCCGCCGAGCGACT
>DATJIA010000402.1:0-18227 GCA_035493675.1 Kofleriaceae bacterium
GGCGTCGCCGGCCTTGGCCACCGCGATCGCGTAGGCGACCCGCGCGTTGCCGAAGTTGGGCGCGAGATCGATCGCGGCGCGCAGGTTCTCCTGCGCGCTCTCGAGATCGCCGTTCGCGATCGCCTTGACGCCGCGGTCGTAGTAGCGGCGCGCGACGGTCGACACTAGCTCACCTCCGCGCCGCAGCTTCTCCGCGAAGTGGGGGTGTGGGGGAGCGCGCTCGCTCCCCCATCGGAGGAGCCCGAAGGGCTCCGGACGCGACTGATGACGCGCGACGTCCCCACTCGTGCGAAGAAGGGTGCGCTGCGCGTGCGCAGCGCTGACGTAGCGCGCGAGCGCGGACCTGCAGCGCGCGACATCAGTCGAGCTCCAGGAGCGAGAACCGCGCGGAGGCGTCGTCGCCTTCGGGCGTGTCCTTCTTGTCGTTCGTCGTCGGCGCGGCGCTCGGCTGCGCGCCGGCGGGCGCAGCCGGTTGCGCGGGCGCGGGCTGCGCCGCGGCCGGCGCACCGCCGCCAACACCACCGGCGGTCGGCGCGCCGCGCAACGAGAGCCCGCCGGTCGGACGCGGCGCTTGCCCCGCGCTCGGCGGCGGCGGCGACGCCGCGGGCTCGGTCGCCGCGCGCGGCGGCGGACGTTGCGGCAAGGTCGTCTCGACGATGTGCACGCCGGCCGCGGGCCGCGGCAGCTCGGCCGCCGCCGGCGCGACGCGCGTCGCATCGAGCGGCTGCATCACGCCGCCGACCCGCACGCTGACGCGCTCACCGTCGACGGCGAACAGCGACAGCTCGGGCAGATCGAGCCGCGTCTGCAGCGTGGTCACGAGCTGCGCGAACGAGAGGCCGCCGAGATCCGCGATCGTCTCCGCCTGGTGCATCAGCATCGGCGGCGGACCTTCGACGACGTACTCCTTCAAGACGAACGTGAGCAGATCGAGCAGCGTGTCGCGATCGCAGTCGGCGAGCGCGTCCTTCACGTTGGTGGCGATCTGACGGAGGTCGGGGCGAGTCGGCATGACGTTCTCCCTAGAGCTGTGCACCGTCGAGATCGGCGCCGTCGGTGAGGCAGCCGACCAAGCGCGCGCCGCGCAGGTCGGCGCTGCACAGGTTGACGTGTCGCAAGTCGCAGCGGATGAGGACCGCGCCGTCGAACTTCGCGCCGTACATGTTCGCGCGGCGGAACTCGACCTCGACCAGCGCGGCGCCGCTGAAGTCGCAGCGCGACAGCGAGACGGTCGCGCCGTCGTAGCCGTCGAATACGCAGCGCGTGAGCACGGCGCCGTGGAAGTCGGACGAGTACAGCTCGGTCTGCGTGAAGGTCGTGGTCGCGAGCCGCGCCTTGCGGAAGTGCGAGCGCGGCATCCGCATCGGGCCGAGCTCGCACCGGATCAGCTGCGCGCCGCCGAGATCGACCTCGGTGAAGTCGGAGTCCTTCGCCTTGACGCGATTCCAGAGCGCACCGTTCCACTTCGAGCGGCGGCCGTCGACTTGGTCGAGCTCCGCGCGCTCGAGCCGAGCGTCCTCGGCGTCGGCCTCGGCGAGATCGACGCGCTTGATCAGGACGCCGTCGAGATCGGCGCCGCGCAATCCGACCGACTTCGCGGCGAAGCCCTGGATCGTGCGCCCGACGAGCTCGTCGGACGCGACCAGCCGTTCGAGCTGGACCCGGGACATCACCACGCCGGCATCGGCGCTCGTGTCACTCATGTCGACGGAGAATACCGCGCCACGCCTGCCGAAGGGAGCGGTACGTCGATCTATGGCCGGCGCGGCGAATAGCCGTTGCGCATCCAGTCGACGCGGCCGGCCTCGGCGAACATGTCCATCACCCGATGCATCACGTCCTCGAGCATCTTCGCGTGCTCTTTCTCGCCGTGATGCTCCGCGCTCGCCGCGGCGTGCGCGTGCGCGGCCTGGCCTGACGCCTGCGCGTGCTCCTCCGCCTCGACCGCCTCGGCTTCTTGCTCGTGCTCCTCGGTGGCGAGCGGCGCGTTCGAACGATCGAAGTGCAGGCCGCGCTCGGCCTGCGCGACGTGCGTGAGCTCGTGGGCGAGCAGCGCTTGGCCCGACGCGCCGATCGGCGACATGTCGGCGTGGCCGCCCATCAGGATCATGCCGGTGCCGCCGATCGTCACGGCGTTCGCGCCGCGTTCCTTGTTGAACTCCTCGGCGAACTCACCGGTGACGATGCGGACGTGCGAGAGATCGACGCCGAAGCGTTTCTCGTAGCGCTGGCGGATCGCGAGATCGAGCGCCTCGCCCTTGCCCGCCCGCTTCGCGAGCAGCTTCATCAGCCGCTCGGGGTCCCACTTCCGGGCGACCTCGTCGGAGAGGTCCTCGGGCGCGACCGACGCGGCGGCTTCGAGATCTTGATCTTCGCTGCTCATCTCGGACCTAGGCTCCTCATCTTACGACGTTAGTCGTCCTTGCCTTCCCCAGCGTAGACCGACGTGTAACCCTCGGATTGTTCGTAGTATTCGCTGGTCTTCGACTGCTCGAGGACCTCGCCGCCGAGCGCTTGCTCGAGGAACTTGGTCTCGTCGAGGCAGGAGCCGCCCTTCACGCCCTTGACCGTGAAGCTGACCTGCCCGCTCGGCGAGATCGTGATCTCGATGTCTTGTTTGCGCATTACTCAGACACCCACTTCCGGACCACGAGGCGAATCGAGCCGTCTTCCTCGTTCAGCTCTTCCTCGACGGCGTAGCCCTTCGCTTCGCAGGCCTCTTTGACGTTGTGATACTGGTATCGCTGGTTGAGCTGGTGCTCGAACTCTTGCTGCGAGACGCCCTTGGTCGTCTCGACGCCCCACCAGTCGGCCGACAGCTCGTACGTGCCGTCGGCGTTCGAGATCACGCCGATGTCGTACTGGCCCATGTCGATCGACATCGCGGCCTGCAGCGTGTCGCCGCGGTAACCGCGCACGACGACCGACTGCCCGACCTCGGCCTCGTTGACCTTCATCTGCATGTCCGCGAGCGCCTTCTTGATCGCGTTCAAGTTGGTCAGCTTCAGCTCGCACTTCGTGAAATGCGACATGTCTACAGCTCCAGCTTCCGTTCGCCGTCGTCCGGCGGGGTGTTCTCGCCTTGCTTGTCACCGAGGCCGCCGCGCGACGCGCCGTACTTCGCCATCCAGCCGGCGTCCTTCTTCGAGACCGTGCGGCCGCGCGACGCGGCGGGACGCGCGCGCGTGCGCGCCCACTCGCGCATCGCCTCGATCACCTCGCGCATCGTGATCGCGAGCGGGACGATCTCCTTGAGCGTGTTCTGCAGGCCCTCGGTCGAGAGATCGTTGCCGGTGTCGAACGCGTCGTAGAGCGCGGCGACCACGGCCTGCTCGATCTCGGCGCCGCTGTAATCGACGGTGGCGTCGACCAGCTTGTCGAGATCGAACTGGCCCGGGTCGCGGGCCTTCTTGCGGATGTGGATGTCGAGGATCGAGCGGCGATCCTCGCGGTCCGGAAGATCGCAGAAGAAGATCTCGTCGAAGCGGCCCTTGCGGAGGAGCTCGGGCGGCAGCTGCATGACGTTGTTCGCGGTCGCGATGACGAAGACGGGCGTCGTCTTCTCCTGCAGCCACGTGATGAACGAGCCGAACACGCGCGAGGTCGTGCCGCCGTCGGTCTGGCCCGAGCTCGCGGTGCCGCTGAAGCCCTTCTCGAGCTCGTCGATCCAGAGGATCGCGGGCGCGATCGCCTCGGCGGTCTTGATCACCGTGCGGATGTTCTCTTCCGACGAGCCGACCAGGCCCGCGAAGATCTTGCCGACGTCGAGGCGGAGCAGCGGCATCTGCCACAGCGCGCCGACCGCCTTCGCGGTGAGCGACTTGCCCGTGCCCGGCACGCCGATCAAGAGGATGCCCTTCGGCAGCGGCAGGCCGAAGTCTCGCGCGCGCGAGCTGAACGCGTTGCGGCGCTTGACCAGCCAATCCTTGAGCGTGTCCATGCCGCCGATGTCGGAGAACTCTTCGCGGTGCTCGTAGTACTCGAGGATGCCGCTCTTGCGGATGATCTGCTTCTTCTCCTCGAGGATCGTCTCGAGATCGAAGGTGTGCGTGCGGACCATCGACTTGGCGAAGACGTTCTCCGCCTCGACCAGCGTCAGGCCGAGCGCGGCCTCGACGACGTGCTCCATGAAGGTCGGGTCGCTCTCGATCGTCTGTTGCGTCGCGGGCGGCGCGTTGGGCAGGAGCTTGCGCGCGGCGGCCTCGATCTCGGAGCGCGTCGGCAGCTCCCAGTCGACGACGGCCGAGATGCTCTTCTCGAGCTCGGGCGCGATCTTGGTGACCGGCGAGAGGATGGCGAGGCTCTTCTTGGTCTTGCGGAGCTCGTGCGCGGCGTCGCGCAGGCGGCGCACGACCGCCGGCTCCTTCAAGAACGGATGGAAATCGCGCAAGACGTACAGCGCGCGGCCTTCGCCGCGGAGCACGTGATCGAGCGCCTTCATCGGATCCTTCACGTCGCGCGTGCCCGAGCCGTTGGCGACGACCTTGAAGCCCTCGGTGATCGACCAGATCTCGAGGCGCATCTCGCGCTCGACGCACAGCTTCCGCAACGACTCTTCGACGCGCGCTTCTTCGGGCGACGTGATCCAGATGAGCGAGTAGCGAGCGCGAATGAGATCTTCGAGCTCTGACTTGGTGCTTCTGCGGTGACTGTCCGCTTCGATCATTCATTCACTCCGCTAGGTCGCGCAGGCCGCGCAGCGCGCCCTTCGCATCCTCGGCGTTGCCCATGAGGGCATCCACCGTGTCCTTGATGATACGCCCGGCGTCGCCGCCAGCTCCCCCGAGATTGTCGACCTCGCCCTGCACCAACATGATGTTGTTGCGAATCTCGCTGAGGACGTCGTTGATCGCGTCGTAGACCTCTTTCGCCTTCTGCTGGATCTCGCCGGAGTTGGCGAGCGCGGCGGGCGCGGCGGAGACGGTCGTGACGTCGGCGTTGGCAGCCGCGGCCTTGGCGCGATCCGCCTCGGCGCGGGCCTTGGTCGCGTCGGTCTTGGCCGCATCGAGCTCGGCCTGGAGCGACTTGAGCTGGCGCTCGGCGGCGGCGGCCTTGTCGGCGAGGTCCTTCGAGGCGCGCTTCTCCTTGTCGAGATCGGCGGCGAGCGCCGCGGGATCCGGCCCCGACACGGGCGCGGCGGCCTTGCTCTCGAGGTCGGCGACCTTCTTGCGGAGGCGATCGAGCTCGCGCTTGGCGTCGTCGCCGGCGGTGCCGGCTTGATCGCGCGCGCGCGCCGCGTTGATCGCCTCTTCGGCGGCCTTGTGGCGCGCGACCTCGGCCTTGGCGAGCGCCTCCTCGGCGACGCCGCGCGCGCTCTCGGCGGCCATCTTGCCGTGCGAGGCTTCCTGGAGCTCGACCTCGAGCTGCGCGACCTTGCCCTCGAGCTTCTGCAGATCGCGATCGGTGCGCTCGAAGCTCTCCTGCAGGCGATCGCGATCGGCCTCGACCTTGCGCAGCTCGACCTTGTTGTTCTTGAGCTCTTCGTTGAGGCGCGCGATCTGATCGCCGCCGCCGCCGCCGCCGCCGGAGCTCGCCTCGACCATCATGCGGCCGAGCCGCTTCACTTCTTCCTCGAGCGCCTGCGCGTGACCGTTGGCGCGGGTCGCGCCCTGCTGCGCCTCGTCGCGCTCCGCCTTGAGCGACGCGACCTGCTTGAACGTCTTCTCCTTCTCCGCGCGCAGCTCCTTGATGACCTCTTCCTGCGAGATGAGGCCGACGCGGCGCTCCTCGAGCATGCGCTCCTGCTCGTTGATCACTTCGCGCAGGTGCTCGATCTCGCCGAGCTGCTCGTTGAGCTTCTTCCAGCCCTCGTCCTTCGTCCTCGCCACTTCGACGAGCTGACGGGACTTGTCGTCCATCTCCTCTTTCATCTTGCCCAGGTCGTCCTGGACACGGCCGAGCTGGCGCTCCTTCGCGCTGAGCTGCTCGACGAGCTGGGTCATCTCCTGCTTCGAGGACTGCAGCTCTTCGCGCGTCGACGTCAGTTCGTCGCGCAATTCGTCGGCGACGCGGCCGTGCGCGGCGACCTGCTCTTCGCGATCCTTGATCGTCGCGCGCAGCTCTTCGATGCGATCGCGGAGCGTGGCGGCCTCGGCGCGGATGCGCTTGCCGTCGGCGACTTCACGGTCGTAGTTCGCCTGCAGGCCCTCGAGCTCGGCGCGGACGCGCTTGACCTCTTGGACCGCTTTGCCGGCGTCGGCGCCGTCGAAGTCGACGACGACCGACGAGCCGTCGCCGGGCATGCCGCCCATGCCGGGCGGGCCGCCCATGCCGGGCGCGCCACCGGGACCGCGCGCGAAGATTCCCGCCGCGGGCTGCGCGACCGTCGCCGCGTGGCCGAGCGCGCCGGCGCCGGGCATCGCCGGCGGTCCGCCGAAGCCACCGCCACCGCCGCCGGGCATCGCCGGCGGTCCGCCGAAGCCGCCGCCGCCGCCGGGCATCGCGGGCGGTTGACCGAACGGCGATCCACCGGGCCCCGCGGGACGCGCGGCGCCGCCGGGCGATCCGAACATGCTGCCGCCACCAGGCGCGCCGCCACCGGGCATCGCCGGCGGCTGACCGAAACCGCCGCCGCCACCACCGGGCATCGCAGGCGGTTGACCGAAGCCACCGCCGCCGCCACCGGGCATGCCGGGCGGTTGACCGAAGCCACCACCGCCGCCGCCGGGCATGCCGGGCGGCTGACCGAAGCCGCCGCCGGGCGCGCCACCGCCGAAGCCGCCACCACCGCCGGGCATCGCGGGCGGCTGACCGAAACCGCCGCCACCACCGCCGGGCATGCCGGGCGGTTGTCCGAAACCGCCGCCGCCGGCGCCGGGCATGCCGCCGCCGAAACCACCACCGCCGCCGCCCGGCATCGCGGGTGGTTGGCCGTAGCCACCGCCGGGCGCACCACCGCCGAAACCGCCGGGCTGCGCGCCACCACCGCCGCCCGGCATGCCGGGCGGACTTCCAAAACCTCCGGGCTGCGCGCCGCCGCCGGGAGATCCGAACTGACTCGCGCCGCCCGGTCGCGCGCCGCCGCCCGCGCCGCCGACGCCGGGCACGCCCAGCTCGCCCGCGTCGATGCGCATCGTGCCGCCCTTCTTCGGCGGCGGATTGTCGCCCATGCCCATCGGCGGACGCGCCATGTGCGCGGGGACGAGCGGGCCGTCCTCGATGTAGCGAATCCAGATCGATCCGCACTGCACGACGTCGTTGTGGTTGAGCGCCTGCTTCTGCACGCGGTTGTTGTTGACCAGCGTGCCGTTCGACGAGCCCTTGTCCTCGACGACGAACTTGCCGTTCTCGAACCGGATCTGCGCGTGGAGGCGCGACACCATGGCGTCGTCGGTCCGGATCGCGCACTCCAGCCCGCGCCCGACGATGACCGTCTCGGTCGGGCTCAAATCCAAGGCTCCATCACGGCCCTGGCTGTCGCGAAACAGAACCTTTCCACCCATGGATGCTCTGAATGGTACCCGACGATCTCGCCGGGGTGCCAACTAACGGGACCATCTCTCGATGGCTATTCTCGACGGAACACCATCTCGGTGTTGCCGATGCGGACGATGTCTCCTGACTGTAGGGTCTTCTTCGGCATCTTGTGACCGTTCACGTAGACGCCGTTGGTCGACCCGAAATCTGCCAGCTCGTACGCGGTGTCGACGCGACGAATGCCGGCGTGCTTGCGCGACACCGCGGGGTCCGCGAGCACGACCGTGTTGCCCGCGACGGAGCCGAGCGTCGTCATCTCCTCGGTGAGCGAGATGCGCTGTCCGGCGAGCGGACCGAGGATGAAGTCGAGCCGCGGCACCGGCGCCCAGCCGCAGAACATGCACTTCTCCCACTGCGGCATCATCGCGCGACGGCACTGCTCGCACGTGCGCGGCCCGGTCTTCTTCTTCCCGCCCTTCAGCAGGAGCACGAGGATCACCAGCAGCAGCAGGACGCCGCCGATGATCAGTGCGACGAGAGCGGGTGTGTCCATGATCGGTGCGCGCGTGCGCCCTCGATCCGGCGATCAGATCGTGGTCTTGAACTTGAAGTTCGTCTTGCCCATGAGGATCACGTCGTTGTCGACGAGCTCGTGATCGTTCACGCGGCGCTCGTTGACCAACACGCCGTTGGTCGAGCCCTTGTCCTTCAAGACGAACCCGCTGGGCGAGGCCACGATCATCGCGTGCTCGGTCGACATGAAGCCGTCGTTGACCACGACGTGCGCTCCACCGCCGGTGCCGATCACGGTGTTCGAGCCGAGCTTGAACGTCTGGAACTGGTTCGGACCGTTGAGCGGCACGAGCCACGCGACGACCGGCCAGCCGTCGTCGCCCGCGTTCAGGTTGACCATCATCGTCTTCATCGGCGCCGAGGGCGCGGCGGGCGGCGGCGGCGCGGCGGGCGCGGCGATCGGCTGCTGCACGACCATCGGCGGCGGCGCGGCGACCGGCTTCTTCGCGACCTTCGCGATGATCAGGAGCAGGAGGATCAAGCCGACGATCGATCCGAGGATGACCCACAGCCACGGGAAGTGGCTCGGCACCGGCAAGTGCCACTCGGGCACCATCGTCAGCGTGCCGGCGTCGGCTTCGTCTTGATCGATCTTGAGCGAGAACGCGTGCTCCTTGGTGTCCCACGTGAAGCCCGCGTTGAGCTTGGTGTCGAAGCCCTGGAACACGGCGTAGTAACGGTTCTGCAGCTCGCCGACGATCGCGCTCGCCTGGTTGGCGATGTTGTCCATCGAGTTGGCGGTCTTGATGCCGGTGCCGACGAGCGACTTGACCACGCTCTGGTCGCCCTCGAATCCTTCGATCTGATAGAAGATGCCGAACAGCTCGACGTGGGCCGCCTCGAACTTCTTCTTGAAGTCGGCGAGCTGCGCCTTGGCCGCGTCGGCGTTGGTGTCGGTGCCGTCGCCGATCACGATCAGCGCCTTGCGCGACGCGCTCACCTTCTGCAGATCCGCGTAGGCCTGATTCACGCCGGCGACGAGCTCGCGCGTCGTCGTGCCCTGGTAGTCCTTCTGCGCGCCGAGCTTGTCGGCGGTGAGCTGCGGCAGGTCGATCCACGCCTGCTTCACGAGCGCGCCGGCCTTGCCGTAGATGATGATCTCGCCCTTCGATCCGGGCGGGCCCGCCTTCGACACGGCGTCGAGCGCGGGACCGAGCTTCGAGAACACGCCGACCGCCTTGTCGGCCTCGTCGGCGTAGGCCTCGTTGCCCATCCACAGCTCGTGCCCTTCGATGAGCACGACGATCGCGATGTTCTCGGGACCCTCGACGTACTTCTTGACCGAGGTCGCCTTGATCGTCACCGCGGCCGGCTTCGCGTCGGTCTGCGTGAGCGCGAGCTTCGCCGCCTCGGGCGCAGCACCACCGATCACCGTCGCTTCGATGATCGGCGCGTTGGTGCCGGCTTCCTTCGCCTTGGGATCCTCGTTCGGCTTCGACGAGAGGTGGACTTCGAGCTGTGCACGCGCGGCGCGCGGCACCGAGATGATCGCGCCGAGGGCGGCCGCGATCGCGATGGCGTAACGGGTGGTGGCCTTCATAGCGACTTGAACTTCACGAGGCACTTGCCGAACATGATCATGTCGTTGTCGACGAGCTCCTGCTTGTCGACGCGCTTGTCGTTCACGAAGGTGCCGTTGGTCGAGCCCATGTCCTTCAGGACCCAGATGCCGGCCTCGGCCTTGATCTCGGCGTGCTTCGACGACATGAACGAGTCCTGCAGCACGATGTTGCAGGACGGATCCTTGCCGATCACCGTCGCCGGCGAGAGCGTGAACAGCTCGCCGCGCTGCGGTCCCTGCATCGGGACGATCCAACCGAGCAGCTGCATGCCGCCGGCCGCGCCGCCGGGCGCGTTCAGCATGAAGGCCTGCGTCTTCATCGGCGCCTTCGGCTTGTTCGCCGCCGCCGCCGCCGCCGCTTGCTGATCCGCGGCCTGCTTGCAGTACGGGCACGCGTCCCAGCTCACGTCGAGCTGCTGGTTGCACTGCGAGCAGAACTTCTTCTTGAAGACCCAGAAGCCCTGCGTGCGGATCGGCGGGTTGGGATTGATGCCACCGGCGGCCGCGCCGCCTGCTGCGCCCGCGGCGCCACCGAGTTGCTGCATCTGTGCTTGCGCTCCTTGCGCGGCTCCGGCCGCGGCCGCTTGCGCGCCGCCGAGCTTGTCGTTCGCGGCGCCGACCATGCCGCCGGCCTGTTGACCGTATCCCTTGACGACGCCGGCCTCGATCTTGAGGTTACCGGCCTGCGTCTTCACGCCCATGATCTTGTTCTTGATCGCGACGAACGGCGCGCCGATCGGTTTTAGGAATTCGAGGATCATGGCGGCGGGGGCGAGTGTATCACTTCGGTTGATAGACCCAGATGTGGAACATGTTGACGTCGCGGCCGGCGGTGAGCGCCATCTGCTTGATGTTCAGCACCGAGTCCGTGACGAACTCGGCGGGGATCATCATCGGCCAGTTGCGCCAGCGATGGACGCGATCGGTGCCCTGGCAGGAGACCACCGTGCACGGCTTCCCGTTCACCTGGATCTCGATCTCGTAGTCGCCGTAGACGTAGTCCATCCGGCGCAGGATCACCGCGGGGCGACCCGGCGTGAGGTTCATGACCTTGTACTCGGCGAAGCCGCCGACGTGCGCGCGACCGGTCGCTTCGATCGTCGTGCCGTCGGGGTACTTGAGCTTCTGGCGCGAGCGGTAGGAGTCCTTCGCCTCCTTGATGTTGAAGGCGTGCTTGTCCTCGCTGTCCTTGTTGAGGATGTCGATCTCGTCGACGAGCAGCCAGGTGAGGCCCTCGAGGTCCATCGACTCCTTCGGCGCGGGCAGGACCTTGACGCCCTCCCAGTCCTTGATGTCGGCGGCCTTCGGCGCCTCGTTCTTCTTCTCTTCCTTGACCTCGATCTGCGCCTTCTCGCCGGCGACCGCCGCGATCGCGATCTCGTTCGCCTTCGCCTGATAGGCGAGCATGTTCTGGTACGCCTCGGCGTTGTTCTTCCCCTCGGCGAGCAGACCGCGGAGGATCTCGACGTGGCGGCGGAAGTCGGAGAACTCCTTCTTCTGCGCGATCGTCGGGTGGTGCACGTCGACGTCGAGGGCCATCTCGCCCTCGCTCTCGACGATCAGGTGCACGATGTCGAAGACGTTCCGGAAGTCGACCAGGTTGGTCGAGTTCATCATCAGCGCGGTGTTGGTCGCCTGGATGACGTCGTGCGCGCTGATCACGCCGCGGCGCGCGTACTCGAGCGCGCTCTTGCGGACCTGCCAGAGCAGGGACTCGAAGCGCAGGCGGAGCGGCGGCGGCAGGAACGAGCCCGCGACGCCGGCCTTCGGCACGAAGCGCAGATCGATCTCGTTCGCGCGCGGATCCGCCGGATCGCGCGCGTCTCGGATGCGGTTCGCGCCCTTCTCGAGGTAGATGCGCGCGAGCTCGACCTCGCGCATGATGTCGGGCTCGGTCTGCGAGACCTCGACCTTGCAGCTCTCGAGCACGCGGCGGTGGCCCTTGTACTCGAGGTTCTCCTTGTACGCGATGAAGTCGGTGAGCTCCTCGTAGAAGCGGAGCACGACGTAGATCGTCTGCGGGAGGCGGAACTCCTCCGGCGAGATGTTCTTGATCGCCGCGTCGAAGAGCATCAGGTCGTTGCCCTGCGCGTCGATCGCGTAGCCCGCCTGGATCTCGACGGAGAGATCGCCGCGCGCGCGCGCCTGCACGCGCAGATCGCCGGCGTAGCCGTAGACGACGCCGGGCGAGTGGAGCATGCGGTTCGACAAGCGCCGCTTGTCGATGTGGTACTTCTCCGCGTCGTTCCAATCCTTCTCGGTGGTGAGGAACCCCTTGAAGAAGTTGATGCGCTTGTAGCCTTGCTGCTCAGCCATTGGCTTTTTCTCCGAAGACGACGCGGATCATTCGACCTCTTCCACGACCTCGGCGCCGATGCCGATGCCGGAGCGCAAGCCGATCGAGAAGAACTCTCGGAGCTCGGCGTCGCCCTCCTCCTCGTGGAAGCGAAGGTAATAGTGGGTGTGGGCCGGCTTCTCCATCGTGATGATCTGATGGATCCGGATCACGAGCTCGGGCGTGACGTCCGCGAACTTGATCGGCATCGTCACGACGAAGCAGTTGGCGAGGTTGACCGGCGGCAGGATCACCGAGTCGATGCCGATCGCGGCGTCGGACTCGACGCGGAATCCTTTGAACGGCCAGGTGTTCTCTTCGATGGACGGCTCGTGGCCGGTGAAGAGCTTGAGGAACAGCGCGAGCGCGCGGCGCGTGCCGCGGATGCGATAGAGATCGACCGCGCGCTTGATCAGCGCGCGCTTCTTCGCATCCGGCCAGTCGATGTCGACGACGAACGCGGTCCAGCCCGCCAGCCACGGCAGGAAGTCGGGCTCGGACAGGTGCGGATCGTAGAACTCGTGGCCGCGATCGAGGAGCTTCTCGATCCCGCCGAACATGTGCTCGAACAGGAAGCACATGTCGCGGACGACGTTGCGGCCGACGGCGTCGCTGCGGCGATAGATCGCCGGCAGGTGCTCCATGTAGCCGCGCCGCGCGATCCACAGCGTGACCTCGGAGCCCTCGTACACCATCTGTCCGCGGCTCGGACGCTGCTCGAGGACGGTGTCCATGTCCTCGTAGCTCTCGCGGAACAAGACGACGAGCTTCCCGAGCCCGGCGTTCTCGAGCAGGATGCGCGCCTTGTCCAGCGGTCGCCCGGCGACGTCGGGGACGCGGATCACGCGGCGTGTGGCGAGCTCTGCCACCATTACATGATCTCGTCGCGGACCTTCTCCGCGATGTGGACATGGACGAGGAACGGCAGCTCGTCGTCGTCGAGGCGGATGTGCTCGACGCCGACGTCGCGGCTCTCGTCTCGGATCTCGAGCGCGTCGACGCCCTCGACGCCGGGGACCTCTTCGATCAGGTGGACGAGATCCGTCTTCAAGACCGGACGCCCGAACTCCCACCCTTCCGCGTTGCGACCGCCGGTGAGCGCGTGCATGAAGCGGCGCAGCTTGATCTCGATCTCGCGGCGCAGGCGATCGCTGGTGCCGACCGTGCGGCGCAAGAGCGTGACCTTCACCGACAGATCCTTGTAGCGCGGGCGGATCACGTTCAAGACGCTGCCGACCAGCTTGCGCTCGTCGAGGTAGCGCTTGATGAAGCGCAGCACCTCGTTCGACGGGATCAAGCGGCGCGTCAGATCCTGCTCGCGCGTCTCGCTCTTCGGCACGACGACCAGCGTGACGTGACCGCGGTTGGTGCGATCGGGCACGCACTTCGCGCGCGCGAGCGACGTCGACGCGCGGAGCGCCAGCATCTCGTAGTCCTCGGCGGTCACCGCGCGATCGCGCGACTTGATCGTGTACGGCGCGCGCGCCTTCGCCTCTTCGACGCCCTCACGATCGGCGCCGCCCGAGGCGGGGATCGGGTTCGCGACGGTGTCGATGTACGAGAGCGCGCGCGTCAGCGAGGTGATCGTGTTCGCGTTGACGTTGCCGCCGGCGCCGCCGCCGATGAAGTAGCGGTTGCAGACGACGTTGTTCTTGCCCTCGGGGGGGACCATGCCCTTGCGGCCGTCGCCGAACGACAGCGTGCCGGTGACGTAGTCGAGCATGTAGTGGCGCGACTTCGGGCCGCTCTCGAAGAACGACTCGACGCGCTTCCACCGGACCCAGCACTCCTGGCTCTCGGTGTTGTTGGGATCGACGGGGCGGACCGCGTCGGCGCCGCCGCCGGCGAGATCGTTGATGTCGTCCTGCGCGGGGTGCTGGCGCTCGCGGACCTCGACGATCTCGTCCTCGAGCAGCGGACCGCGCAGGAGCTTCATCGCCTGCATCGGCGAGCCGTCGGACGAGCCGAGCGTCTCGTTGCTGATCGTGACCTGGTTGAACGCGTCGACGCAGTTGGCGAGGATGCGCCGCATGCGCGGCGGCTTGACGAAGCCGCCCATCTCGAGGCGCGCGCGCATCCAGAAGCGCTCCTCGGTGAACTTCATCGACTTCGCCCAGTCCTCGGGACCGACGAAGTTGATGAAGCCCGAGCCGGTGAAGCCGGTCGTCTCGTCGACGACGGCGAGCGGCTCCCACTCCTTGCCGCCCCAGTACTCCCAGACGACGCGCTGCTCGTTCTCCCACGCCGCCTTCTTCATCGCCTCGTACTTGGTCAGCTCCGAGGTCTGCACCTCGGCCTGCTCGGTCGGCAACGAGCCGAGCCCGAGCTCCTCCTCGAGCTGGAGGAAGACCGCGACCTGATCGTTCGGCAGCTTCTGCGGGAAGCCGAGATAGAACGCCGGCGACTCGTCGGAGTTCGGCGTGAACGGTTGGAAGATCGTGTACTCGGTCTTCGCGACTTCCGTGATGTCCGTGTACTGGAAGTCGTTGAACGTCAGCGCGTGGCGGACGTCGCGGTAGTCCTCGCGGTACTTGAACGTGAGCGACTTGATCGCGGGCGGACGCAGCGGGCGCTCGTCCTTCATGATCCACTTGTCGTTCTCGAGCGTGTACGTGCCCTGCTCGCCGTAGTCGCCCTTCTCGATGCGCGCGCGGATCCAGCGCTTGGCCTCGCCGTTGATCTCGACGTTCTCCATGTCCTTGGGACGGCGGAACGTCACCGCGCCCGACTGCGAGAGCGCGCGCGTGTCGTCGTGGAAGCCGAACTCGTCGCCGGCGCCCGGCAAGACGCCGCGCGTGTTGCAGCGGCCGAGGTGGCGCCACTTCTTCCCGTCGAAGTACTCCCACGCGAGCACGAGCTGATCGGACGGGTTCGGGCGCGGGATCGCGCCGGCGTCGGCGAGCTGCGCCTCGATCGCGATGTACGCGTCGGGCGTCTGCAGGAGCTCGTCGCACGCGACGTAGAGGATGCAGTCGACCTTCGGCTCCTTGCCGAAGGGGTACATGTTCTTGCCGAGGTCGAGGACGATGAACGCGGCGGTGTCGAGGTTCGCGATCGCCTTCTCGGGCTGGAGGCCCTCGCCGACGACCTCGACGCGCGCGCGGATCGTGTCGACCTCGGTCTCCTCGGCGGACTGCGGGACCTCCGCGAGCCGGCCGCGGACCCACAGGCCCTCGATGTCGTGCACGGTCGCGGGCTCGAACGCGAGCGGACCGTTGAACGCGATCTCGCCGCGATCGACCTCCATCGGCGCCTGCGCGAGCTCCTTCCAGCGGTTGCCGTTCCAGTACTCCCACTCGAGGATGCGCGCGAGGTCGCGGTTACCGCGCTCGGGGCAGCCGAGGAAGATGCGCAAGACGCTCGCGTCGCCGGCGTTGGCGAAGCGCGGGTCGCTGAGATACAGGAAGCGATCGACGCGCTGCGCGCCGCCGAAGACCTCGAAGCTGCCCTCGGCGCCGACCTCGAGCACGCGCGAGTTGTCGCTGTACGTGTCGTCGAAGTACGAGAAGCAGCGGTCGGGCTTGGTGTTGACGACGACCAGATCGCGCGCGGTCTCGAACGTGACGGTCTCTTCTTCGGTCGCCTGCGGCGTCGAGACCTGCGTGCCCTTCGGGACGCGTTGCTTCTGCGCACCCTCGACGAGCGCGAACTGCAGGAACGCCTTCGCGGCGCGCGGCGGGCGCAGCTTGATGCCGAGCAGGTTCAAGAACGCGACGTAGTTCTTCTCGGGAACCTGGTTGAGGCGATGCAGGATGAGATCGGTCATCCACGCAGCGAGCTCGATCAGCGTGACGCCCGGATCGCTCGGGTTGTGGTTGGTCCACTCCGGCGCGTAGCGCGGGATCATCGAGATCGCCTCTTCGACGATATCGTTGAAGGAGCGGTCGTCGAGCTTCGGGGAAGGGATCACTGTTTGATCTCCTCGTCGGGCTGCCGCAAGTAGAACGGGAAGACCAGGTTCTTCGGGTGCTGCTTGCCGGCGATCACGTACTCGACGCGAATGTCGAGACGGTTGGGCTCGTCGGGGTTGGGTTGCGCTTTGACGGTGACGTCCTGCAGGCGAGGCTCGTACTTGTAGAGAGCTTCTTCGACGTAGAACTCGGCGCGCGCCGCGGTGATCGCGTTGTTCGGCGCGAACATCAGATCGTGGATGCGGCAGCCGAAGTCGGGGCGCATCACGCGCTCGCCCGGCGCGGTGCCGAGGATGACGAAGATCGATTCGCGGACGTTGTCCTCGTAGGTCGATCCGGAGATGCCGCCCGTGAGGTTGATGCCCACAGGGAAGCGCCACCCCTTGCCGAGGAACTCGCGATCAGCGCCCACGGGCGCTCCCCCTGTTGTCTGCGGTCATCGATCCCCCGTTTTCGGTTTCGTCGCGCGAGAGGCCCCCGCCTCGTCGCTCAAGAATCGTTCGAAGCTGTCAGGCGAACTTGCCTTGGATGTACTTGCTGCAGCGCGGACACGAGATCCGCGTCGACTGCTCGATCTCTTCCACGACCAATGGGCGGTGCTTGCAGAACGGGCACGACAGATCGTTCGGGCGTCCTGCGACCACTTGGTCGAGCACGTCCTGCCACGCGATCATCGCTGCCTCGTCGTCGTCGGTCACCGCGAGAATCCTTTCCAAATCCCACCCTTCGCCGAGCGTCGGTAATCCTATTGAGCTGGCGAGGTTCACGTCAACGGATGCGAGTTCGATTCCGCGCCGGGCCGAGTGGAAAAGACCGGCGCTGCGTCGCGTCGCTCCTGCGGATCCGCCGCACGTGAGAGCCGCAAGTGTCGATGATGTGACTCGCGCGCGACGATCGCGAGGGAGCGTGAGAAGACGCCTTACGCCTTCTTCGGGCCGGTCGGAGGAGTGACGTTGACGTCCAGCGTCGCGCGTCCCTCTTCGATCGAGTCGGACTTGGCTTGATCGATCGCGGCGGTGGTCGCGCGCTCGGCGGCGCCGGCCGGATCGCGCGCGTCGCGGGTCGCCTCGACGGCCGTGTCGGAGGCCGCGCTCGCGGAGTCGCGCGCCGCGCTCGCGTCGTCGGAGATCGTGACCGGATCGTCGGCGACGCCCTGCGCGACCTCGAGCGTGTCGCGTCCCTCTTGGACTTCCTTCGGCTCGTCGATCGAGACGGCGTCGCGCGTCTGGCGGCGCGCATCGTCGGCGGTCGACTCGGTCTTGTACTCGGCCGAGGCCTTGGCGTCGGCGACCTGGTTGCGCGGATCCGCGTTGGAGACCGACGCCTCGGCGTTGGTCTGCGCGTTCGAGACGCGCGTCTCGGCGCCGTCCTTCGCGCGCTCGGCGTCGTTCAGGCCGGACTGCTCGCGCGCCTCGCTGCGCGCCGAGGAGTCGGCCGAATTCGCGCGCGCCTTCGCGTCGCCGACGACGTCGGGCGCGCCGACCGCGCCTTGCACGTCGCCCTGCACCGCCGCGCCCGCTGCGCCGCCGCCGACCGCCGTGCCCATGCGGCCGTCGCGGACGTCTTCGGCCTTGTTGAGCGCTTCACCGCCACCGGCGCCGCGCACGCTGCCCTCGGCATCGACGCCCGCCGCGCCGGCGAGGTCGCCCTGCGACGCGCGATTCGCGCTGCCCGCGACGGCGTCGGCGGTGTTGTTGCCCATCGCGGCCTGGTTCGCCGCGCCGGCGACGTCGCCGCGCGCGACGTTGCCCGCTGCTTGACCGGCCGCGCCGCCACCGACGGATCCGGCCGCCGCGCCCGCCGCGCCGCTCGCGCCGCCGGAGACCGCGCCGCCCGCGATGTTGCCGCCCGCGCCGCCCGCGATGTTGCCGCCGGCGCCGACGGCGATGTTGCCCGCCGCGGCACCCGCCGCGCCTTGCGCCGCGCCCGCGCCGCCGGTCGCGCCCGCGCTCGCGACGCTGCCCGCGCTGCCGCCGACCGCGCCGCTCGCCGCGCCGCCGACGTCGCCGCGCACCGCGGAGCCCGCCGCGCCGGGACAGACCGCCGCGCCCGCCGCGCCTTGCGCATCGCCCTGTACCGCCGCCGCCGCCGCGCTGCCGCCGACCGCTTGCGCCGCCGCGCCCTTCGCGTCGCCTTGCACCGCCGCGCCCGCCGCACCGCCGCCGACCGCTTGGCTCGCCGCGCTCTTCGTGTCGCCTTGCACCGCCGCGCCCGCCGCGCCGCCGCCGACCGCCGCGCTGGCCGCGCCCTTCGCGTCGCCTTGCACCGCCGCGCCCGCCGCGCCGCCGCCGACCGCCGCAGCCGCCGCCGCACCTGCAGCACCCGCCGCGCCCGCGCCACCGTCCGCGGACGCTGCCCCCGCAGCATCCGCAGCTCCGGCCGCGCTCGTCGGCGCACCCGCTGCCGCCGCAACACCCGCGACATCACCCTT
>DATJIA010000403.1:0-11862 GCA_035493675.1 Kofleriaceae bacterium
GCCCGCCGAGGTCGCGGCGAGGACCTCGCCGCCGGCCTTGATCGCGCGGTTGGCGGATACGTCTATCACCTGGGCGCCCGCGATCGCGAGCGCGCGCGGACCGGGCGCCAGCGCCGTCGCCGGGCCGCCGCGCACGAACGCCTTGCCGCGCAGGCGCCACACGACGCCGCCCGAGATCGCGACGACCTGCGTCTCGCTCGCCGCCCACACCGAGGTCGGCGCGGGCGAGAGATCCGGCACGCGGGTCCAGCCCTTCGCGCCGCGCACGACGATCGCGGCGCCGATCGCGGCGGCCGCCGCGGGCCCGACCCCGATGATCGGCGCGCCCTTCTGCGGCAAGGGCGTCACGCTCCACGCGCCGTCCTTCCACAGATAGAGCGCGTTGCCGGCGGCGAGGACGTCACCGCCCGCGCGCGCCGCGGAGGTCGCGCCGCTCGCGATCCCGCCCGCCGACGTGCGCGCCCACGCGCCATGGCCGTCGGGCGCGTAGACCTGGCCGCCCGGCCCGACGAGGATCGCGGCGCTCACGTCCGACGGATCGGCGGCGACCGCGGTCACGACCGGCGCATCGGCGCGCGCGACACCGCTCGCGATCGCGAGGATCGCGAGGATCGCGAGCGCGCGTGCGATCACTTGCTCGATCCGGATCCGGATCCCGACGCGCTACCACCGCCCGGCGCGAACGGCGACTTGTCCGCTTCGATCGGGATGTTGCACTGCTTGAGCTGATCGAGCGTCTGCGCCGCGATCGCGCAGGCCACGGTCTGCTGCTTGGAGTTGCCGCGGCACCGGCGGACCCACGACTCCAAGTCGACGCCGCCCGCCAGCTTGTCGGTCCCCGACAAGCGACGGATGTTGTCGAGCGCGCGGCGGCAGTCTTCCTCTTTGGGCTTGTTGCACGCCACCACCGACGTCGCCATCACCAACCCGAGGACGATCGCGCTGAGCTTCTTCATGACCACTCCTTCGACTGTACCAAGATGCGCGCGCGGTCGAGGTCCTGGCCGGTATCGATCTCGCGCCACTGGCCGGTGATCGCCACCGGGGCGACCGGCCGGCCGGCGTCGATCAAGTGCTGGATGAGATCGGTCAGGTACGCGTTGCGGAACCGCGCCGCGCGCTGGAACGGTTGATCGTCGCTGAAGCGCGCGCGCAGGTCGTCGAGCGCGTCGCCGAACCACGCGGCCCCGGTCGCCGACAGCTTGGCGAGCCCGATGAACTCGCCGAACGCGTCGCCGGGCGGCAGCGCGCGCTTGCCGACGCGGCGCACGTGGCCGGAGGGATCGAGATCCGCGACCTCGCCCTCGTCGAGCGGGTGCTCGGTGCGCCCGACGTAGATGTCGCGGGAGGCCTGGTCGATCACGAGCGCGACGTCGGCCGGGTGCGCCGCGCACGCGCGCGCGACCGCGGGCGTGAAGATGATGTCGCTGTACGTGACGAGGCACGGGCCGTCGAGCTCGGATCGCGCACACGCGAGCGACAACAAGATGTTGTTGGTCTCCCACTCGCGGTTCTCGACGAAGCGGAGCTTGCCCTTCCAGATCGATCGCGCACCGGCCTCGAGCACGTCGGGCCGATAGCCGCGGATGATCACGAGCTCGTCGACGCCGGCGGCCTCGAACGCGCGCGCGACCCAGCCGAGGATCGGCCGATCGCCGACCTGCACGAGGCACTTGGGGAGCTCTTCGGTGTGAGCCCCGAGGCGCTTGCCGCGTCCGGCGGCGATGACGATGGCCTTCATGCGCTTGCCGAACCCGAATCTACCGCGCGCGGCGCGAAGCGCCCGAGCTTCAGCAAGATCGACGCGAGGCTCTTCAAGAGATAGAGCGCGTTGACCGCGGCGTACGCCCAGAAGTAGAGGTCGATGCGATCGGCGAGCGCGCAGAGGTAGAGGTACTGCGGGTAGTGCACGACGACGCGCGCGGCGAATTCGACGACGTTCAAGACCTGCCCGACCGGGCCGCGGCGCGCGCCGACCTGCGCGGGCTGGCCGTCCTCGGTCGGCTGCGGCGCGCCGTACTCGGGGCGCCGCATGAAGCTCGTCAGCGCGATGCCGGCGGACAGACAGAAGAGGCCGAGGATCCCGACGTAGAGGATCCGATCGTCGTAGGTCTCGCGATACATGCGGATCGCGACGCAGCCGAAGAGGAGCATCGCCTTCAGCTCGTCCATGAGGAAGTCGAGCAGGTGGCCGAGCGGCGAGGCGACCTTGCGCAGGCGCGCGAGCATGCCGTCGGCGCAGTCGAGGATGAAGGAGAGCTCGAAGACGAGCGCGGCGATCACCAGCGCCGCGTAACCGGGCAGCGTCGCGAACATCGCGCACGCGCCGGCGGCGATGATCGCCGAGAGGAACGTGATCTGGTTCGGCGTGACCGGCGTGCCGCGCAGGAGCCACACCACGATCGCGGCCGGCGGGCGCGCGATGTGCTGCGTGAACCAGTTGATGTCCTTCTTCTTCTTGGAGGACCGGTAGATGTTTCGGATCTCGGCCCACATGGGGACGCGTTCTTAGCATGCTATGCGCTGCGTATGCGCATCGCGCTCGGTCCGCGGTGGTTGTGGTGGCGACCGCGCGCGATCGAGGCGCGCGCGGACGGGCTCGCGATCGTGCGGCGCGCCGGCGACGAGATCATCGCGTGGGCCGACCTCGACGCCGTGATCGATCTCGCGCCGATCCTGATCGAATCGCGCGGCCGCGTGCTCGCCCGGATCAGCGCCGACGACGATTCGGTCGACGACTTCCTCGCGATCGTCGTCGAGCGAGCCGGGCTCGAGTGGGTCGAGCGCGCGCGCAAGCGGCCGCGCATGGCGGTCCGCCCGGCCGTGGCGGCTTCGCTGCGGTCTGGCCAACCGCCGGGATCGCAGACAGGTGCGGTCAGTGCGCGAATGTCAGCGCGGGGGGATTCACCGGACAGGGGTGAGTCGTAGGATGTGCCCGTCATGCAGCGGATCGAGGGGCTCATCGAGAGCGGGCGCGTCCGTGATCGCCGGTCGCATCGCAGCGACAACATCACCCAGGCGCTTCGCTACCTGCTCGACGCGTGTCGCGAGTCGGGGCGCCTCGAGGCGATGGCGCTCGCCGATCGCGACGGCCTCCTGCTCGCGACCGCCGGCGACATCGCCGCGTGCGAGGAGGTCGCCGCGCGCGTCGCCGGCATCCCGATCGACGTCGGCTCGTTCCGCGGCACCGTGATCGGCGAGGCCGGCGCGTGGCCCGTGCACATGCGTCGCTTGAAGATCACCGAGCTGTCGCTCTACGTGTGCGCCGTCGGCGGCGACCCGGCGGATCGCACGCGCGCGGTCACGCGCGCCGGCGCCGGCATCGAACGCATCCTCGCCTAGCGAGGTCCGCAGTAGCGCCCCCAATCGAGCTACTGAATGCGCTCGTCGAGGAGCTGCCGCGCTTCGGCGACCGGCAGCTCGCCGAGCTCGTCGAGGACCTTGTCGCCGGTCGTGGCGTGGAGCGCCTTGGTCTTGCCGATCATGCGGAAGGCGCCGTCGACGTAGGCGAAGGACCACAGCGTGAAGGAGCCGCTGCCGTCGGGGCGCGTGAAGCGCGCGAGGTAGAGCGCGATCGGCCGCTTCATCGACCGGATCGCGATGTTCTGGAAGCCGGTCGCCTCGTCGCACGGCTTGTCGGTGCGGACGACCTCGACGTGGGTGCGATCGTGCGCGACCAGATCCTTGAAGCCGACCGGCGCGTCGTCGCCGAACTGGGCGCCGCCCTCGTTCGCGAGCTCGGCGACCAGCGCGTCGGCGTGATCGGCGCCGAAGGTCGACGCGTACCAGGCGCGCGCGTTCGGCAGGGTCAGGTCGCGGGTGACGAGCGCGAGGCGATCGTCGTCGCCGGCCTTGGCGGCGGTGATCGCGTCCTCCATCTGTTCGCGGAACCCGGCTTCGGTGTCCGGATACGACGCGTGCTTCGAGCACGCGGCGAAAGCGAAGAGGACGAGCGCGATCCGCACGCGCGGGGTTTGAGCATGAAGTGTGCCCGCGCGAACATCGCGGAAGCTCGGAGATGCTGGCACGGCGTGCTGGACCAAAGGTCCATCGCGGGTCCACCGCCGCTCGCGTAACCGCGCGCGGGGCCACGCGTCGCCGGTGGCGTGCGCCTTGCTCGAACGCGCGCGAGATGCGCCTCGTCCTGGGGATCTTGATCGTCGTGTCGTTCGCGCTCGCGATCCGGCAGGAGCTGCGCAGGAAGCGCGGCTACTTCAGGGAACAGATCGACAACTCGATCGTCGGACGCGCAGCGCCTTCCTTGCTCTCCCCACGCGACCGCCAGCCTCTGGAGTGACCATGCGCATCGTCCTCGGCATCTTGATCGTCGTCTCGTTCGTCTTGGCGATCCGTCACGAGCTGCGCGGGAAGCGCGTCGGGTTGGTCTCGGCAGAGATCGAAGGCAACAGGATGACCCTGCAGGTGCGGCCGCCGAGCCCGACGGCGAAGGTCGCGGTCGCCTGCACCCGGGGAGCCGACGCGGTCCCGATGCGCGGGTACTGGTTCGGGCCCGAGCGCGTCCGCGGACCGTACGAGGACGGCGTCGCGCTCGGCACCTTCTACGACGACGACTTCTCGGCGCCGTGCGAGGTCACCGTCTACGGTGGCGACGAGCCGCTGTCGTCCTGCATCGACGAGCGCGGCACGGTTTCCGATGACGAGTGCGACCCGCCCGTGCGGGCGTTCCCACCGGCCGAGCCCGAGCCGATCGATGGTTCGGGTGGACCGCCGCTCTAGCGGCCGCTCCTGATTCCCCCTTGCGTCGGCGGTCCGGACGTGATTCCGTCCGGCCCACAACTCGATAGTTCGAGGGGGTTTAGGATGCCTGAGCACACGATCCCCGAGTCCCTCATCGATCAGATCCGTTCTGGTCGTGCCGTCTTGGTCGTCGGCGCGGGAATCGGCGTAGCGTCTTGGAAGCAACTCTTGGAGCGCATGAACGAGGCGCTCCGCAAGCGCGGCCGCGACGGCGATGACGTCGCCGCCAAGGACCTCGACAAGCTCCTGCACAAGGGCAGCTTGGTCCGCGCCGTCGGGTTCCTCGCCCGCGCGCTGGGCGAGGAAGCCTGCGACGACATCGTCAAGGAGATGTGGCAGTCGGCGCCCGACGCGACCGACAAGGACATCCCGGCGACGGCGCTCGCGATCGCGGAGCTGCCGTTCCGCCACGTGTGGACGACCTTCCCCGGCGACGTGATCGATCGCGGCCTCGCCGCCGCGTCGCCCGAGGGCTGGCCGACCGCGAAGGTCGTGACGTATCAAGATCTCGGCGAGCTGTCGGCGCGACGCCGCACGCTCGTGAAGATGCTCGGCGCGTTCGACACCTACGTCGTCACGCCGAAGAGCGTGCGCCGCGCGCTGTCGCGCGCCGTCGATCTGCGCGACTACGCGCGCGACCTCTACGTCGAGGGCACGCTGGTGTTCGTCGGGTTCCGCTTCGGCGATCCCGATCTCAGCGCGCTGCTCGATCGCGTGTTCGGCATGTTCGAGCCGCCGCGCGGGTCGCACTACTTCCTCGGCGCCGGCGTCGGGCCCGTCACCGTCGACGAGCTGATGGCCGAGCACCACATCGAGGTGATCAACGTCGCCGGCAAGGGCGGCGACGACGTCGCCGAGAAGGCGACGATCGATTGGCTCCACGCGCTGCGCGACGCCTGCCGCGAGGCCGGCGTGTCGCTCGCGCTGCACAAGCCCGACGCCGACGATCTCGACGGCTGGCTCGCGCTGGTCGCCGACGGCAACGCCGAGGCGAAGGACGCGGTCGATCTGATCGAGCGCCGCGCCAAGGACGCCGGCGATCACGAGCGGCTGGTCGAGGTCCTGCTCGGCCGCATCGAGCTGGTGCCGCCCGAGAGCGCCGGCGAGCGCGCCCAGCTGTTGCGCCGGATCGCGGAGGCCTACGAGAACGGCCTGGGCGATCTCAAGCGCGCGTTCGAGGCGCTGACCACCGCGTGCCAGATCGATCCGTCCGACGACGAGGGCGTCGTCGCGGCGGAGCGGCTCGCGGCCGCCACCGGCGACTGGGCCGAGCTGGTCAACGAGGCGTCGCAGATCGCGACCGAGGCGTCCGATCCGAAGGTGGCGTCGAAGTGGTGGGGGCGGATGGGCCGCTGGTACACCGAGAAGCTCGATCGCTACGACTACGCGGCGCCCAGCTTGCGCCGCGCGCTCGAGCTCGACAAGACCAACACCGACGCGCACCGCGCGATGGCGGAGCTGCTCCGCAAGCAGTCGAAGTGGGCCGAGCTCGCCGACGAGCTGCGCGCGCACGTCGAGGTCGAGGGCTCCGACGCGGCCAAGGTCGATCTGCTGCTCTCGCTCGGCGATCTGTGCGAGTCGCACCTCGCGCAGAACGCGAAGGCGATCGAGGCGTACCAGCAGGCCGCGGATCTCGACGCGCACAACGACGACGCGCTCGCCGCGCTCGAGCGGCTCTATCGCCGCGACGAGCGCTGGGGCTCGCTCGCGAAGGTGCTCGAGCGCCGCGCCGAGATGAGCGAGGGCGCCGGTGACACCGGCCGCGCCGCGGCGCTGCGCCGCGAGCTCGCCACCCTCCGCGCCGAGAAGCTCGGCGACCTCGAGGGCGCGATCGCGCGCTACGAGGCCGCGCTCACCGCCGACGGCGCGGATCAGGCCGCGCTGCGCGCGTTGATCGATCTCTACGACAAGACCGGCCGCACCGACGACTACCTGCGCACGCTCGAGCGACAGGCGGCGGTCGCGCCCGAGGGCGAGCGCCTCGCGGTCCTGCGCAAGCTCGCGGCCGAGCTCTCCGAGCAAGGCGACAAGGAAGGCGCGCAGGCGCGCGCGCGCGCCGCGTACGAGAAGATCCTCGATCTCGACGCCAACGCCGACGACGCGTACCGCGGCCTCGAGCGCATCCTGCGCTCGACCGACGCCTGGTACGATCTGGTGTCGCTGGTCGAGCGCCACATCGCCGCGTCGAAGTCGCCGGCGCAGCGCATCGAGCTGTTCCTGCAGGTCGCCGACGTGCACGAGAAGGAGCTCTCCGATCCGCACCGCGCGATCGAGGCGCACCTGAACGTGCTCGCGATCGACGAGAAGTCGCAGGCCGCGCTGTCCGCGCTCGCGCGCTTGTACCAGCGCACCGAGGCGTACGATCGCGCCGTCGACGTGCTCGCGCGCCACGCGCAGCAAGAGGGCAACCGCGCCGCGCCGCTGTGGGCCGACGCCGGCCGCCTCGCGCTCGAGCAGCTGCACGACGCCGAGCTCGCCGAGCGTCACCTCGAGAAGGCGCTCGCGCTCGACGCGACCCACCTCGGCGCCTTGCGCGCGATGGCGGAATTGCATCGCGAGCGCGCGAGCTGGGGCAACGCGGTCGAGTTCCTGCTCCGCGCGGAGCAGGCGAGCGCGAGCCGCCTCGAGCGCGTCGGCTTCTTGACCGAGGCCGCCGAGCTCGCCGAGTCGAAGCTCGACGACGCGCCGCGCGCGCTCGAATTGCTCGAGCGCGTCTTGCGGCTCGATCCGGATCACGAGGAGGCGGGCCAGAAGGTCGCCGATCGCATGATCAACGCGCGCCGCTGGGACGACGCGCTGCCGGTGCTCGAGATGTTGGCGCGCAAGGCGGAGGGCCCGGGACATGGCGACCGGTTGGAGAACGCGCGCCGCCAAGCGCAGCTCGGCAAGGCGTACGAAGAGCTGCACCGCGCCGAGAAGGCGGCGAAGCACTACCGCAACGCGGTCGACGCCGATCCGGACAACCTGAGCGCGTCGCTCGGCCTCGCCGCCACGCTCATGACGGAGGCGAAGGCGCACGAAGCCTCCGCCGCCGAGGAGCTGTGGAAAGAGGTCGATCGCCGCTATCGCGAGGTGCTCGCGCGCCATCGCACCGGCTTGGCCGACGGTCAGGTCGCCGACATCTGGCACCACCTCGGCGTCGCGTCGCGCGCGCTCGGCGACGACAAGAAGGCCGAGAACGCGCTGCGCCGCGCGCTCGAGCGCGATCCGCTGCACGAGCCCACGCTGCAGGCACTGGTCGATCTCGCGGGCCAGAAGGGCGACTGGAAGACGGTCGTCGAGTCGAAGCGCGCGCTGCTCGAGGGCGCGCCCGACGCGATCAAGGTCAAGCTGTTCGACGAGATCGGCGACATCCAGCGCGGCAAGCTGCGCGACGTCGCCGCCGCGGTCGGCGCGTACTTGGAGGCGCTCAAGCTGTCCGCCGGATCGCACGTGCTGCTCCACAAGCTGCTCGACGCGTACACCGAGCAGAAGCAGTGGCGCCGCGCGGTCGAGACGCTCGATCAGCTCGCCGGCGAGGACCCTGCGGCGGATCGCCGCGCGCGCTACCAGTACACCGCCGCGGTGATCGCGCGCGACGAGCTCGGCGACGCCGATCTCGCGGTCGAGCGCTTCGCCGCCGCGCTCGACGAGGTCGCGACGACGCCGAAGGCGTTCGAGGCGATCGACAAGCTCCTCACCGAGCGCAAGGACTGGAAGAACCTCGCGCGCGCGTATCGCAAGCACCTGAAGCGCCTCGGCGACGACGCGCCGCCCGAGCGCCTGCTCGAGATGTGGACGCGCCTCGGCGACGTCTGCCTCGATCACCTCGGCGACACCGAGGCCGCGATCGCGGCGTACGAGGTCGCCGCCGATCTCGCGCCCGACGACGCGCAGCGCCACGAGCAGCTCGCCGATCTCTACCTCGAGGCCGGCGAGTCGCGCCGCCCCGATGCGATCGAGGAGCTGCAGACCTTGCTCGCGCACCAGCCGGATCGCGTCGAGCTGTACAAGACCTTGAGCGGGCTGTACTCGAACGAGCACGAGCTCGACAAGGCGTGGTGCCTCGCGCAGGCGCTGGTCTTCCTCGGCGCGGCGACCGACGCGGAGAAGCAGCTGTACAACCGCTTCCGCGCGGTGCAGTTCGCGCCGGCCACGCGCCGCCTCACCGAGGAGCTCTGGCAGAAGGCCGTGATCCACCCGCGCGAGGATCGTCACGTCGGCGCGATCTTCGGCGCGACGCTCGGCGCGCTCGCGGCGACCACCGCGCAGCCGCCCGCCGCGTTCGGGCTCGATCCCGCGCGCCGCGTGGATCTCGATCGCGACTCGCGCGCGGTGATGCGCGTCGCCAAGGTCGCGGCGTCGATCCTCGCGCTCGATCCGCCGCCGATGGTGTGGGCGCAAGAGGGCAGCGACGGCCTAAAGGTCGCGAACACCGTCGATCGCGGCAAGCTCGTGCCGTCGCTCCTGGTCGACGCCAACCACCTGGCCAAGACCGACGAGCGCGAGCTCGCGTTCGAGGTCGGCAAGCGGCTCGCGTACATGCGGCCGGAGCGGTTCGTCAACCTCGCGCTGCAGACGCTGCCGAAGATCGAGAACGCGTTCATGGCGGCGTTGGTCGCCGCGGACTCGAAGCTCAGCGGACACCACGGGCCGGTCGAGGCCGCCGACGACGCGAAGAAGCTCGCGTCGCAGCTCAAGGGTCAGGTGCCGACCGCGGTGCTCGACCAGGTCGGCCTGATCGGCGGCAAGCTCGGCGGACGGCTCGGCAACGGGCTCATCCCGTCGTGGCGCTCGGCCGCCGATCTCACCGCGAACCGCGTCGGCTTCATCCTGTGCAACGACCTCGAGGTCGCGGCGCGGATGGTCGCGACCGAGACCGCGGCGATGTCGACCTTGCCCGCGAAGGAGCGCCTGCGCGATCTGCTCGCGTACGCCGTCAGCGAGCCGTACTTCCAGGTGCGGCGTCACCTCGGCATCCACGTGCGCGAGGAGGTCGCGGCGTGAACCGAACGAAGATGTTGCTGTTGCTTCTCCCGCTCGGGCTCTCGTGCGGCACCGACGGTCCCGCGCCGATCACGGCGCGCACGACGATCGTGTGGCTGTTCGATTCGTACCCGAGCCTCGGCATCGCCGAGGGCGACAACTGCTCCGATCTCGGCATCGCGACCGTCGAGGTCGACGCGGTGGGGCCGACCAATACGATGATGAGCGCGCAGTGCTCGGATCGTCAGGTCGTGTTCATGGGCCTCGACCCCGGCGACTACACGATGTCGGTGAACCCGATGTCGGCGGCGGGCGACTCGTTGGTCAAGGCGCCGGTGCCGATCCACGTCACCGCGACGGAGACCGACACCTCGGCGACGATCAACATCCCGTACGACGCGTGGACCACCGCGTACAAGGGCAGCTTCTACTTCAAGATCACGTGGGGCGGGATGGACTGCGCGACCGCGATGCCGGTCGTGACGACGCAGATCGTGACCTTGTCGGAGGGCGGCGCGCCGCTGACCTTGAAGAACGACACGGGCCACAAGGTCGACGGCAGCGATCCGGAGCCGTGCCGCGGCGGCACGCAGGCGGTGGAGTTCGTCGCGCAAGCGCCGTTCGGCCCCGCGAAGATCCAGGTCGACGGCAAGGACGCGACCGACGTGATCCGCTACACGAAGGTCTACGACACGTTCGTCGGCGCGGGCTTGTCGAACCCGACGATCGGGTTCGACGTCCCGGGTCCGCCCGATGCGCCGCTGCCCGATGCGGCGATGCCCGACGCGGCCCCCCCGGACGCGAACTGACGCGGCGTTCGCGCTATCGTCCGCGTTCATGACGCGGCGGATGCTGTTGGTGGCGCTGGCGTGCGCGTGCGGGCACGCCGCGTCGCCGGCGCCGTCGTTCCGGCCGCCGCCGAAGCTGCCCGCGCCGCCGCCGTCGGATCCGGCGGCGTTCGGGCACGCGTACCTGGAGCAGATCGGCGCGAGGCTGCAGGGCGATTGGGGCGCGTTCCTCGAGGATCTGCGGCTGCGCCTGCCGCCGACCGATCCGCTGAACGACGCGCGCTTGGTCGTGGCGATCGAGTGCCGGGTGTCGAAGACCGGCGCGGTCGCGGACCTGCGCGTCGCGCCGAGCGGGCAGCCCGCGTTCGATCGCGCGGCGGAGGAGATCGTCTCCGACGCGGCGCCGCTCGCGCCGCCGCCGGTCGAGCTCTTGTCCGACGACGACACCGTGCACCTGCGCTGGACCTTCGCGCGCGATCGGCGGCAGGCCGGCGTGGCCGGCGCGGCGATCGATCGGATCGAATGGCCGGCGGCGCGCGCGGTGCCGAAGCTGCTCGACGCCGGCGACGTCGGCGAGGCGGCGCGGCGGATCGCGAAGGATCCGTCGGTCGATCCCGCGCTCGCGCAGCGCGTCTTCGAGGCCGCGATCATCGACGCGATCGGCTCGAGCGATCTGAGCGTGCGCCGCGAGGCCGCCGCCGCGATCGACGCGGTGCACTCGATCGACTTCGCGGGCCACGCGATCGGGCTCGCGAACGGCGCGGTCGATCTCGACGTGCGCGTGCACGCGGTCCGCGCGCTCGACGCGCGCGAGCTGCTCGACGCCGACCCGCACGCCTTCCACGATCCCGACGCGGCGCCGGTCCTGTCGGCGCTGCTCGCGCGCGAGGCCGAGCTGCCGGCGCCGGTCGTGGTCGCGACCGCGCGCGCGCTGGTCAGCCTGCACCGCGAGCCGCAGGTCGATCAGGCGGTCGCGCAGTGGCTCACGATCTCGCCGACGGCCGATACGATCGCGCTCGCGCTCGCGGTGCTCGCCGAGGTGCCGGCGCCGAGCGCGGTGCCGGCCTTGCGCAAGCTCGCGCCGTCGGCGGATCCGGCGACGCGGGCGGCGGTGTGCACCGCGCTCGCGTGGTCGCTCGCCGACGCCGGCGCGTGGAGCGCGATCACGCGCGGGCTGCGCGATCCCGACGCGGGCGTGCGCGCGGCGTGCGCGGGCGCGGCGGGCCGGGGCGTCGCCGCGCCGCCGAAGACGGCGTACGCGAAGGTCGCGGCGCTGATGCGCGATCGCGACGAGCGCGTGCGAGCCGCCGCGATGATCGCCGCCGCGTCGATCGATCCCGCGCGCGCGGCC
>DATJIA010000404.1:0-34294 GCA_035493675.1 Kofleriaceae bacterium
GCGCGCGGCCGCGAGATCGGCCTCGCTCTCCAAGCGAAAGCGTCCGCTGCGCGCGTAGCGGCCCATCAGCACGACCTCGCCGACGGTGAACGGGAACGCGAGCTCGTACTTCTGCGGGAGATACGCGAGCCGCTGCGCGAGCGCGCGCCGCGGCGTCGTCGCCGGATCGAGCTCGAACACGCGCACGCGCCCGGCGGTCGGCGAGAGCAGCCCCGCGATCGCGCGCAGCAAGGTCGTCTTGCCGGCGCCGTTCGGGCCGACGATCGCGACCAGCGCGCCGCCCGCGATCTCCGCCGACACGCCGCGCAGCACCTCGCGCGCGCCGTAGCCGACGCGCACGTCTGCGAGCGTGATCAGCGATCCCACCTACTGCGGATACAGGATCTCGTCGAGCTTCGCCAGCGCTTGCGCGACGCGGGGCGACGGCGCCTGGAGGAACGGCTCCTTCGCGACGACGATGCGCGCGCCGGCGAGGAAGCCCCAGAGCTGCGGCGCGGTCGCCGGATCCGCCGAGAACGCGACGTCGACGACGATCGTCGGCTGCGCGCGCGTCGCCTCGTCGCTCGAGATCTGCGGATAGCGCGTCCCCGCGCCCGCCATCGCGTTGTCGGCGCCTTCGATCGCGAGCAGCTCGTCGAGCCAGCTGCCCGGTCCGGCGACCACGAGCCCGCGCAGGCCGTCGGGCTCGTGATCGATCACCGCGAGCACGCGCGGGCGCACATCGTGATGACGCGCGCGCGCCGCGGAGATCGCGCGATCGATGCTCGCGAGCTGATCGCGCGCCTGGGCGTCGCGACCGATCGCCTTGCCGACCTTCGCGAAGCTCTCTCGCACGTCCTTCAGATCGTGCATCGGGCACTCGACCGCGGCGATCCCGGCGTCCGAGAGCCGCGACTCGAACGCTGCGTGCACGTCGTCGGCGATCACGAGCGTCGGCCGGAGCGTCATCACCGCCTCGAGGTTCGGCTGCAGGAACGTGCCGACCTTCGGCAGCTTCGCGACCGACGCGGGATACGTCGAGTAGTCATCGACGCCGACCAACTGATCGGTCGCGCCGAGCGCGGCGATGATCTCGGTCGCAGATGGAGTCAGGCTCACGATCCGCGGCGGCCCGGAGTCAGGCGCGCGCGTGCGCGAGCAGGCGAGCAGAAAAAAAAGTGCGAAGGAGCAGATCCCGTGGCGCACCGCGCCAGGAGAATTGGCATGTCTTCCACAGACTTGTCCACACTGCTGGGCAACGTCTCAGAACGATGACGTTTTCGTGGCGGAATTCGAAACTATCCACAATCACACCGCAGGGGTGACAACAAGTTCTCCTCCATCAGCCCACACTATCCCTGGTATGCTTCCCGGCAATTACCCCTAAATCTAGTGGGCAAAAGCTTGCTGAGTCCCCCGGAAATGGTGCAGAACCAGTCTCGCTGCTCGAACGATCTGCGCCGGGGTAGGACAGGTCGTCATAGGGATCGAGTAGTGAAGTTGCTCGGGGAAAACGCGTGGATGGACGTTCACGCGGACGGCGGAGCCATGCCCATTTCCGTCTAACGCCCCGCGTCATCTGGATCAGTACGAAGCCGTATAAAGGAGGGGGTCATGCTCGCCAAGAACACCGGGTCCGCCGCCGGAAACGACAAAGTGAAGAACGCCGCCGAGAAGAAGTCCACGAAGGACGTCGATCACAAGCGCAGTCGCGTCATCAAGGACGCGCGCTCGGGCCTCGCGGTCGAACGCTACTTCACCCGTGAAGGGATCGATCCTTTCGATGAGGTCGAGTGGGAGCTGCGCGATGCAGTGATCAGCGGCGCGGACGGCAAGGTCTTCTTCGAGCAGCGACAGGTCGAGTTCCCCAAGACGTGGTCGCAGACCGCGACCAACGTCGTGGTGCAGAAGTACTTCCGCGGCACTCTCGGCACGCCGGAGCGCGAGCGCTCGGTCAAGCAGATGGTCGCGCGCGTGGCGAACACCATCTACGGCTGGGGCAAGTCAGACGGCTACTTCAAGACCGAGCGCGACGCGTTCGCGTTCCGGGACGAGCTCACCCACCTCCTCGTCCAACAGAAGATGGCGTTCAACTCGCCGGTCTGGTTCAACGTCGGCGTCGAGGCCGAGCCGCAGTGCTCGGCGTGCTTCATCAACAGCGTCTCCGATTCGATGAGCTCGATCCTCGATCTCGCGAAGACCGAGGGCATGCTCTTCAAGTACGGCTCGGGCGCGGGCTCGAACCTGTCGTCCTTGCGCTCGTCGAACGAGCTGCTCAACGGCGGCGGCACCGCGTCGGGCCCGGTCTCGTTCATGAAGGGCTTCGACTCGTTCGCCGGCGCGATCAAGAGCGGCGGCAAGACGCGTCGCGCGGCGAAGATGGTGATCTTGAACGTCGATCACCCGGACGTGATCGACTTCATCGACTGCAAGGCGCTCGAGGAGAAGAAGGCGTGGGCGCTGATCGATGCCGGCTACGACGGCGGCTTCAACGTCCCGGGCGGCGCGTACGACTCGGTCAACTACCAGAACGCGAACCACTCGGTCCGCGTCACCGACGAGTTCATGCAGGCGGTCCAGCGCGACGGCGAGTGGACCACGCGCGCGGTGATCGACGGCCGCGTCGTCGGCACGTTCAAGGCGCGCGAGGTGATGCGCAAGATGGCCGATGCCGCGTGGATCTGCGGCGACCCGGGCATCCAGTACGACACGACGGTCAACGACTGGCACCCGTGCATCAACACGGCGCGCATCAACGCGTCGAACCCGTGCTCCGAGTACATGTTCCTCGATGATTCGGCGTGCAACCTGGCGTCGCTCAACCTCCGCAAGTTCCAGAAGCCGGACGGTGAGTTCGACGTCGAGGCGTTCCGCCGCGCGGTCGACGTGACGATCACCGCGATGGAGATCATCGTCGACAACTCGAAGTACCCGACGGCGAAGATCGGCGAGAACAGCTGGGCGTTCCGCCCGCTCGGCCTCGGCTACGCGAACCTCGGCGCGCTGCTCATGTCGCGCGGGCTCCCGTACGACAGCGAGCCCGGCCGCGCGTACGCGGCGGCGATCACCGCGCTCATGTGCGGTGAGGCGTACAAGCAGAGCGCGCGCATCAGCGCCGACGCGACCGGTCCGTTCAAGGGCTACGAGGAGAACGAGGCGCCGTTCATCCGCGTCATGCGCAAGCACCGCGCGTCGGTCGATCGCATCGACTCGGCGTACGTGCCGTACGATCTGACGAACGCCGCGAAGGACTCGTGGGACGAGGCGATCTCGATCGGCGAGAAGTACGGCTTCCGCAACGGCCAGGCGACGGTGCTCGCGCCGACCGGCACGATCGCGTTCCTCATGGACTGCGACACGACCGGCGTCGAGCCCGACATCGCGCTCGTGAAGTACAAGCGCCTCGTCGGCGGCGGCCTGCTCAAGACCGTCAACCACACGGTGCCCGACGCGCTCGCCAAGCTCGGCTACGCGCCGCACGAGGTCGACGCGATCGTCGAGTACATCAACAAGAAGGACACGATCGAGGGCGCGCCGCACCTGAAGGACGAGCACCTGCCGGTGTTCGACTGCGCGTTCCAGGCGTCGGGTGGCTCGCGCTCGATCCACTACATGGGCCACATCCGCATGATGGCGGCGGTCCAGCCGTTCCTCTCGGGCGCGATCTCGAAGACGGTCAACCTGCCGACCGAGTGCACGGTCGAGGACATCGAGGACGCGTACATCCAGGCGTGGAAGCTCGGCTTGAAGGCGATCGCGGTCTACCGCGACGGCTGCAAGCGCACGCAGCCGCTCTCGACGAACCTGAAGCAGGCGACCACCGACGGATCGCAGAAGGCCGCGGCCGAGGTCGATCCGCTCGAGCTCCTCTCGAAGGACGAGCGCAAGCTGATCGTCGCCTTGCGCGAGCGCAAGGCGCGCAAGGCCGGGGCGCCGATGGCGATCCGCCACAAGCTCCCCGACGATCGCATGTCGTTCACGCACAAGTTCTCGATCGGCGGGCACGAGGGCTACGTCACCGTCGGCATGTACCCCGACGGATCGCCGGGCGAGATCTTCGTGCGCATGGCGAAGGAGGGCTCGGTGATCGCGGGTCTCATGGACTCGTTCGCCACCGCGATCTCGCTCGCGCTGCAGCACGGCGTGCCGCTCCAGATCCTGTGCGAGAAGTTCAAGGGCACGCGCTTCGAGCCGTCGGGCTTCACCGGCAACCAGGAGATCCCGCTCGCGACGTCGATCATGGATTACCTGTTCCGCTGGCTCTCGCTCCGCTTCCCCGCGGAGGGCACGATCGTCGAGCGTCATCCCGCCGCGCGCGAAGCGCAGCTCGATCTGCCGAAGGTGCCTTTGTTGGCCAAGGACTTCGTCGAAGGCGCCGCGAAGAGCGACGCGACTCCGTTCCGCGTCGAGGTGAAGGATCGCGCGTGGGTGCAAGAGACCGACGCGCCGCCCTGCCACGAGTGCGGCACGCTGATGGTGCGCAACGGCGCATGCCACAAGTGCCCGAACTGCGGCTCGACCAGCGGCTGCTCGTGAACATCTAGCTTCTATCCGCCGGGGGGAATCTGGCGGAACGGTCGGCGACAACGCTGATCAGAGGGCTCGCTTCCACCAGGAAGCGGGCCCTTCGTGTTCCTAGAGGTGCGGGAGGAGCTTCGCGGCGAAGTCGGTCGGGTGCTCGCGGTGCATGAAGTGGCCGCCGGGGATCTGCTCGACGGTGTAGTCGGCGGTGAACATGCGCGAGGCGCGGTTGTAGTCGGAGAGCGTCGCGATCGGATCGTCGGCGCCGGAGAAGACGACGGTGGGGACGGAGATCTTGGTGCGCAGGAACTTCTGCGGGCGGAAGCGGAGCTCGCGGTAGTAGCCCATCGCGGCGTCGAGGGAGGCGGGGTCGGAGAACGATTCGCGGACGGCGGTGAATTCGTCGTCGGCGGGCGCCCACGTGGGTGACCAGCGCTTGCAGATCGCGGGGAGCGCGGCGAAGTCGTCGCGTGCGAAGCGTCGGGCGGCGCCGCGACGCTTGTAGGCGAAGAAGTGACGCACGCGCCAGACCTTGATCGGGGAGGGGCGGAGCGTGGCGGGGTGCGGGATGCCGATCGTGACGAGCTTGGAGATGCGCTCGGGCTCGAGCGACGCGGCGGCGTAGGCGGCGGCCGCGCCCCAGTCGTGCGCGATCACGATCGCGGACTCGGCGCCGAGCGCGGTGATCAGCGCGAGCTGATCGCGCGCGAGCGTCTCGAGATCGGCGTCGCGATCGGGGATCTGCGTCGGCGCGTAGCCTCGTGTCCACGGCGAGACCGCGCGATAGCCCTTCGCCGCGATCTGCGGACGGATCGCGTCCCACGAGCGCGCGGTGTCGGGGAAGCCGTGGAACAGCAGCACGAGCGGGCCGCGACCCTCTTCGAGATAGGCGAAGCGCAGGCCGTTGGCGTCGACGTGGCGGATCTCCGGCATGCCGCCTAGGATGCACGATATGAGCGTGGAGTTTCCGGACGGAGTCGCGGTCGTCGTCGGGGGGAGCGGCGGGGTCGGGGCGGCGATCGTGGAGCGGATCGCGGAGGCGGGGGCGAGCGTCGCGGTGACGTATCGCGGGAACGAGGAGGCGGCGGAGCGCGCGGCGCAGTCGGCGCGCGCGCGCGGCGTGTAGGCAAGCGTGCACCGGATGGTCATGGGCGAGGCGGACAGCGTGAAGCGCGGGTTCGAGGAGATCGCGCGCGAGCACGGGCGCGTGCACACGGTGGTGCACGCGGCGGGATCGAAGATCGCGCAGCCGTTCATCGCGCAGATCGAGCGCGAGACGTGGCGAGAGGTGATCGACGCGGACGTGAACGGCGCGTTCGATGTCGTGAGCGCGAGCTTGCCGATGTTGCGCGAGGGCGGGGGCTCGTATGTCTTCATCAGCAGCGCGGGGCTCGCGCGTTATCCGGCGGGCGACATCTTGTCGGTCGCGCCGAAAGCCGCGGTCGAGGCGCTGATCCGCGGGATCGCGCGCGAAGAGGGGCGGTACGGCGTGCGGGCGAACAGCGTGGCGCTGGGCGTGATCGACGCGGGCATGTTCCCGCAGCTGGTCGCGCGGGGAGAATTGAGCGAGGCGTGGGTCGAGGCCGCGAAGCGCAACACCGCGCTGCGGCGGTTCGGCAGCGCGCGCGAGGTCGCGGAGGCGGTCGTGTTCCTGGCGTCGAAGCGCGCGAGCTACGTGACCGGACAGCGGTTGATGCTCGACGGGGGATATTCGATCTAGGAATCGCGAGAGCGGCGCGCGCGTTCGATCGAGAGATGCGTGCGTGGATCGTGATCGTGATCGCGGCGTGCGGTGCGCCGCAGATGGCGCCGAAGCAGCGCAGCGCGGATGCGAGCGTCGACGCGATGCCCGACGCGACGCCCGACGCCGCCGAGACCGCGGCCGCGGTGCCCGAGGACTACGGCGAGGAGCGCTGGAAGCACGCGACGCTCGACGAGCTCGACACGACCGTCACGATCGACGACGTGAAGCAGACCAAAGGCGCATGGCCCACGCGCAAGAAGATCCGCGCGAACGGGCGCGTGATGCTCGCGCTCGAGTCCGATCGCTGGGTCGGCGCGCAAGACGGCAAGACCGGCGTCTTGCGGCTCGTCGTGATCGCGAACGGCGACGGCGACAGGTCGAGCTACGAGCTCGGCGCGGTGAAGCCGGAGACGTTCGCGCACTCGTTCGACGGCGATACGTATCTGTCGGCGCAGGGCCCGACCGAGGAAGGGCCGCTGCTGTTCGCGGTGCGGACGATCGGTCCGGACGGCGCGCCCGACGGCGGCGAGCGCCGGCAGGTCGCGATCTACGTCGAGGGCGCGAGCGTGCGCGTCGTCGAGAAGATGCTGTCCGAGACCGCGTGGAAGCCGCGCTTGAAGATCGATTTCGTCGGCGCCACGTCGTTCGTCGGCATCGAGACCACCGATCCGCATTAGAGTGCGCGCATGCGGAGAGCGATCGGGATCATTTTCGTCGCGGCGTGCGGCGGCGGCAGCACGCGCAGCGGGACCGACTTCGTCGGCACCTACGCGGTGACGGCGCACCACATGAACATGATGCAAGGCACGACCGTCGCGTGCAGCGACTCGGGCCCGAGCGTGACCAACGGGCCGATGTACTTCGCGTTGATCGTCGATCCGTTCTTCGACGATCCGAGCTTCATCAAGATGCAGACGTGCACCGCGCCCGGCACCTGCACCGACACGCTCGACACGTTCAACCCGGGCGGCCCCGGCCTCGAGGAGCTGTCCGCGAACACGCAGACCGGCGGCGGCACCAACTGCAACCTGTACGCGGGGCACGGCACGGTCACGCTCACCGGCGACGTCGCGCACGTCGAGGTGCGCAGCTGGTTCGAGTCGCCGAACCTGCAGTCGTCCGATTGCACGCTCGACAAGGCCGAGGCGCTGCGGAGCTCGCCCGACTGCGAGACGGTCGAGGTCTGGGACGGCACGCGGATGCCGTAGTCACACCGGTCACAAACGCCGGGGCGTGGTGCTACCGGCGCATGAAAAAGATCGCATTGGTATTGGTGGTCCTGGCCGGGTGTCTCGATCAGCCCGAGCTCGATCAAAGCGAAGAGGCGCTCGGTGACCCCGGGATCCTGCCCAGCGTCGGCGGGACGCTCAGTCCGTCGGGGTACGGCAACTACTGCAGCGTCACCGATCCGACCAACGGCGGCTGGGCGCTGTGGGCGGTGACGAGCGGCAACTCGTGCCTGCAGCTCGGCGGCAGCGTCGGACCGTATTCGGTCGTGCGGCACGCGGGGCTGTGGGCGATCAACGGCAACAACAACGTGATGGTCCGTTGCGACGGCGGCGTCCTCTACTACGGACGCGCGTACGGCGGCGACGCGATCAACTGGATCTTCAGCCGGGTGACGACCGCGCAGAAGAACTGCGTGTTCACGGTCTCGCCGACGAAGATGCCGTTCTGGCGCTCGCCGTTCGGCGACAGCGACACGCAGGCGATCGGCGGCACGTCGGTGTTCGGCTATCACCTGCAGCAGACCGGCAACGTCACGCCGTGGAACGTCGCCGACTTCGGGCACGTCGGCACCGACGCGTGCGAGGTCGATCGCACCGGCACGCGCACGCGCGTGTGCTCGACGGGCGCGACGATCAACAACCCGTACGCGGTGCCCGAGGCGGCGTACGACTGGTCGTTGCCGAAAGATCGTCCGATCGTCGCGGTCGCCGACGGCATCGTGCGCGCGTCGTGGGCGCGGCCGGTGTCGAACTGCGCGTCGCCGACGCAGGCGGAGCTCTTCCTCGAGACGCAGGTCGGCAGCGGCGAGTACGCCGAGCACTTCATCGCGGCGTACCACCACATGGACCTCCACCCGAACACGCTCGATCCCGCGATCTACCTGAACGTGCAGAAGTGGGGCGGCCCGATGGCCCCCGCGGGCACGTCCGTGAAGAAGGGCGACGTGATCGGCTACGTCGGGACGTCGGGATGCTCGGGCGGGTACCACCTCGACTTCATGGCGTTCCGTCTGACCAACCTGACCGGCGCGCGCTCGTACACGTTCGCGACGACGCCCGACGGCGCCGGCGTCAACGGCTTCCAGGGCGTGATGGATCCGTTCGGCTGGGCGGCGCCGCAGGGCGTCGATCCGCTCGCGTACAAGTTCATCGGCTTCCCCGATCCGTTCAGCCCGCCGTCGGGCGTGACCGACATCGGCACGTTCAGCGTGAACATGTGGGACTCGTTCGCGTTCGCGAACCTGCCGCACAACGGCGGCTCGTCCTGGTGACGTGATCAGTCGCGCCCGACGCCGACGCCGATCGATCCGAACGCGGTGCCGGGCGCCATGATCAGGTCGAAGCGCAGATCGACGGCGAGCGCGCCGTGGCGCACGAACGCGTAGGCGATCGAGGCGTCGAGGCCGGCGGTCGCGTGGGTGTCGGTGAAGCCGGGCGAGAACGAGAGGACCGCGGCGGGGCCGGCGCGCAGCGAGAGGCGATCGGTCGTGAAGTACTGCGCGCCGATGCCGGCGGCCATGCCGATCGCGCTGCCCATGTCGGAGGTGCCGCTGACGAAGCTGTACGTGCCGACCAGCCCGAGCTGCGGCGTGAGCATGCCGCCGAGGTAGACGCCGCCCGACGGCAGCGGCGTGCCGGTGTCGTCGAGGCGACCCATGCCGGCGTGGATGCCGAAGATCGCGCCCCAGTGGAGGTTCGCGCCGGCGGGCGGTCCCCACTCGACCGACGCGCCGCGCATCTCGACGATCGTCGACGACGGATCGAGCGCGACGATCGCGTCGGTGGTCGTGTGCCAGACGACGCCGGCGTGCCACTCGACGAAGCCTTCGGCGTGGCCGGGACCGGCGCTGAACGCGGCGGCGCCGCCGGGCAGCTCTACCTGCAGATGCGTGTGCGTGTAGCGGAGCAGCGTCTGCGCTTCGTGCGCTTCGGCGGCGGGCGCGCCCCACCGCGCCTCGAGCTCGGCGCGCGCGTGACCGCGCCACGCGGCGTCGATGTCGCGGCTCGCGGCGGCGCCGTGATAGCAGCCGCCGCACGCGGCGATCGCGAGCAGGATCCCCATCCGCATGGGGCGATGATAACGCGGCGGCGTCAGAGCAGGAACGCGACGGCGCCGAGCGCGAGCGCGAGCAAGACGAACGCGAACAGCATCCACAGCAGATCGCGATCGTTGCCGGCGGTGACCGCGCGGTTCTCTTTCGTCTTCGCTGCCGGCTTCGCAGGCTCGGGCGCGGGGCGCGGCTTCTCTTCCTTCTTCGGCGGGCGATCGATCTTGACCGTCTCGACGTGCTTCTCGTCGACGACGTCGGGCGGCGGCTTGCTCTCCGCGCGCTCGCGCGCCTTCTTCTTCTTCTCCGCGCGCTGCTCGGCCGGAGATTTTTTCTCGGGCTTCTTGGGCTCGGGCTTTGGCTCGGGCTTCTTGGTCTCGACCTTGGGCTCGGGCTTCTTGGCCTCGACGACAGGCTCGGGCTTTGGCTCGGGCTCGGGCTTCTTGGCCTCGACGACGGGCTCGGGCTCGGGTTCGGGTTTCGGCTCGGGCTTCGGCTCGGGCTTCGCGACCACCGGCTGCGCCGATTCGGCGCGCGCGGCCTTGGCCGCGTCGTCGAGGGTGAACGGCGCGGTCTGCGGGCGCACGACCGGCCAGCCCTCGACCTCGATGTCGAGCGGGGGCGCGATCACGCGGAAGCGCGCGTCCTTCCAGTGCGCCGCGTCGACGATCGCGTCCTCGTCGACGGTGCCGTTGCGCATGATCTTCTTGATCTCGCCGGCGCGGTACTCGATCTCGATCGTCTCGGCCTCGCGCGTGACCGTGATCGTGCAGGTCAGCGCGTGATCCTCGCAGTGGCGCATCAGCGCGACGAACGGCACGCCGGAGACGTCGCCCTCGGCGAGCGCCGCGCCGCCGAGCGCGCCGGTCAGATCCGGCAGCCGCTGCTCGAGCTCGTAGTCGCCCGTGAACTGCTCGAGCTTGACCATCGTCGTCGCGTCGCTGTGGCCGTCGAGCTCGACGCGATCGACCATGCCGGCGCGCAGCTCGATGTGACCGACGCGCTTGTGGCCGTCGGTCACCTTGATGACGCCGGTGATCAAGTGCCGCTTGCAGGCGGCGAGGATCTTGTCGAGCGGCGTGTCGGCGAGCGAGCCCTGGACCTGGTTGCGGGAGACGTTCATACCCGACCCGCGATCATACGTGGATCCCGCGCCGTTCGCCTGTTTCCGGCCAACCGCTGCTCACCACACCTCGCAGCGCTGCGCCGCGGGTCGCACCATCGGCGACGACTCGCCACACGAGAACGCCTGCGCGAACGGTTGGAAGTTCGAGAGCGGGCCGAGCACGCGGAACTTCGCGATCGGGTGCGGGTCGCCCTGGACCATGCGGCGCTGCGTCTCGGGACGCGTCTGATCGCCGCGGAACTGGCCCCACGCGACGAAGAACTCCTGCTCCGGCGTCATGCCGGCGGGCGGGGCCTCCGGATGCGCGGCGTGCGCCTTCTCGAACGCGCGGAACGCGATCTTCACGCCGCCGAGATCGCCGATCGACTCGCCGAGGACGAGCTTGCCCTGGTGATGGATGCCCGGCTCGATGAAGTAGCCCTCGAACTGATCGACGACGCACTGGCCGCGTTTCTGGAACGCCTTCAGATCCTCCGGCGTCCACCAGTTCGAGAGCCGGCCGTCGCCGTCGAACTGCGCGCCCTGATCGTCGAAGCCGTGGCTGATCTCGTGCCCGATCACGACGCCGATCGCGCCGTAGTCGACCGCGTCGGTCGCGTTGGCGTCGAACGCGGGCGGCTGCAGGATGCCGGCGGGGAACACGATCTCGTTGAGCAGCGGGTTGTAGTACGCGTCCGAGGTCGGCGGCGTCATGCCCCAACGGCCGCGATCGGTCGGCTTGCCGATCTGCGCGCGATCGTCGGCGACGACGAAGCGTCGGCCCGCGATCAGGTTGTCGAAGAACGACGCGCGCGAGATCACGACCGACGAGTAGTCCTTCCACTTGTCGGGGTAGCCGATCTTCGGGTTGAACGTGGCGAGCTTGGCGAGCGCCTTCTGCTTGGTCGCGTCGCTCATCCAGGTCAGCTCGTTGATGATGTCCTTCATCGCCGCGAGCTCGTTCATCACGAGCTCCTTGGCGCGCGCCTTCGCCGCCGGCGGGAAGTACTTCTCGACGTACTTCTGGCCGAGCGCCTCGCCGAGCACCTGGTCGGTCAGCTCCGCACAGCGCATGCCGCGCGGCTTCATCTCGGCGACGCCGCCGAGGTAGCGCTGGTCGAAGTCGAACGCCTCGTCGGCGAACGGCTTCGACAGCCACGGCGCCGACGCGTTCAGCACCTGCCACGTCAGGTAGATCTTCCAATCGGCGACCGGCGTCTTCGCCAGCTCCTTGTCGACCGCCTTCATGAACGCCGGCTCGTCGACGTTGAGCTTCGCGTGCGGCAGCTTGGCGCCGTCGAAGTACGCGGCCCACTCGACGTGCGGCGCCAGCTTCGCGAGCGCGTCGAACTCGGTCGGGTGATCGCTGTTGGTTGGATCGCGGCGCGCGATGTTGTCGAGCGTCGCCGCGGCCAGGCGCGACTCGAACGCGAAGACCGTGTCGGACGCCTTCTTCGCGTCCTTCGCGGAGCGGCCGAGCAGCGCGAACATCTTCTGCACGTGCGCGCGGTACTTGTCGCGCGCCTCGACGAAGCGCGGCTCCTTCTTCGAGTAGTAGTCGCGATCCGGCATGCCGAGCCCCCCGGCGGCGAGGTCGGCGATCGTCTGCCGCGGATCGTGCACATCGGGCGACGAGTAGACGAAGAACGGCAGGCCGAGGCCGTCGTCGGCGAGCGAGCGCAGCACCTTCTGCACGTCGGCCGGCGTCTTGATCGCGTCGATCTGCGCGAGCGTCGCGTCGAGCGGCTTGGCGCCGGCGGCATCGATCGCGTGCTCGTCCATGCAGGTCGCGTAGAAGTCGCCGATCTGCTGCTCGATCGACTTCGCGGGCCAATCGGTCTTCTTCGACACGTCCTCGAGGATCTCGGTGAGGCGCGTCTTGTTGGTCTCACCGGCCTGCCAGCGACGGCTCCAGCGATCCATCGACGCGGGGATCGGGTTCGCCGCGCGCCACGCGCCGTTGGCGTACTGATAGAAGTCGTCGCACGGCTTCGCCGACGCGTCGATGTCGTCGAGGTACACGCTCGTGCGCGCGGGCGCGGTGGGCGGTGTCGACACGGGCGGCGTCGAGACCGGCGGCGTCGGCGGCGTAGGAGCGGGCGCCTTCGCGGCCTGCGACGAGCAGGCTGCGACGAGGATCACGAACAACGGGGTGCGCATGGCGCGCATCCTACGCGCCATGCGCGCGCGCGTCACTTCAACGCGTCGTTGACGTCGTTCTCGATCCGATCGAACGAGTCGTCGACGTCCTTCTTGAAGGCGTCCCAGTCGTTGCTCGCGCGATCGCGCGCGGCGTCGATCCGGCGCGCGAGCTCGTCGCGGCGGATCTTCAGATCCGCCGCTTCAGCGCGCGACTTCTCGTCGGCCTTCGCGCTGAGCTCCTGGATGCGCGCGTCGAGCCGCGCGAGGCGCTCCTTCGCCGCGGCGACGAAGTCGTCCTTCGCGCGTCCCAGATCGTTCTGCGCGCGGTCGAGGGAGGTCTCCTTCTTGTCGAGGTCGAGGCGCTCCTTCGCGACGTCCTTGCCCTTGTCGCTCACGTCCTCGGCGGCCTTCTGCATCTGGTCGCCCGCGCGATCCATGTGATCGTCGGTGCGCTTGCACGCGCCCGCCAGGAGGGAGCCGGACAGAATAGTGAACAGAAGTAGGTTCCGCATGACAGACGGTTTTGCAACGGGCGGACCACCGGGAAGAGTTACGATGCGCGCATGAGGGGACTGCTGATCGCGATCGCAGTTTTCGGCGCCGCATGCGGTAGCAAGACGAACGGCGGCGGAATCGATGGTGCGATGACGTACGAATCGATCGACGTCGAGCCTGCGCAGGCACAGCTCACCGTCGCGCTCGGCACCACCGCGCAACAGCCCTACCAAGTCTTCGGCGTGCGCAACGGCGCGAAGACCGAGATCACGAGCGCGTGCACGCTCACCGTCGACGCCGGCTTCGGCGGCTTCATCGGCGCGACGCTGACGGTCTATCCGCACGGCGGCAAGGCGCTGATCACCGCGCACTGCGCGGCGCAGAGCGGCACCGCCGAGCTCGCGGTGAACCTCACCGGCAACGTCGTCGTCGGTCCCAATACGCCGCAGGACGCGGCGACCACGTTCGGCGGCGCGACGACCGCGGTCGATCCGTCGCGATCGCCGTCGCTCGAGTACCCGCTCGATCAGGCGGTCGCGCCGCTCAACATCCCGCCGATCGAGATCCAGTGGACCGCCGCCGGCAACGATCTCTTCCACATCACGCTCGCGTCGACCTACGCGGACGTCCACGTCTTCACGAGCGACGTGCAGGCCACGCTCGCGAGCAACGACTGGGACGCGATCGCCGGCACCGCGGCGGGCGGCACGCTGTCGATCACCGTCGAGGGCTTGCTGCAGTCGGCGCCGCAGACCAAGTACGCGGGCGCCGCGGTGAAGATCACGATGTCGCACGACACGATCGACAAGAGCGCGATCTACTACTGGGCGTCGTCGGCGGGTTCGATCATGAGCGAGACGTTCGGCGACACCGCGGCGCCGTCGGCGGTGAAGAACGACTGCACGTCGTGTCACTCGCTGTCGCGCAAGGGCAGCCGGCTCGGCTACAGCCGCTGCGTCGCCAACGACTGCGGCCAGCTCTACGCCGGCTTCATGCGCTTCGATCCGCAGCAGAAGGTGTGGAACGACACCGTCGACGCCAACGCGAAGGCGATCCACGGCTCGTACACGACGTTCTCGCCGGTCGGCAACCCGTACCCCGACGACAGCCAAGCGCTCGCGATCGTCTCGATGGCGAACGGGACCTTGTCGCTCTACGACCCCGACACCGGCGCGCCGGTCGGCTCGAACCTCGACGACGTCTCGACGCACGGACCGGGCGCGCCGCGCTCGGGGCTGATGGCCGACTGGTCGCCCGACGGCAGCTCGATCGTGTTCGCGTCGACGCCGCACCCGGGCCAGTGGATCGATCTGAGCGACAGCTCGATCGCGACGATGTCGTATTCGTACTCGAGCGCGACGCATCACTTCGGCGAGCCCGCGATGCTCGTGACGAACCCGATCACGCTGCCCGGCGGCACGTACTCGAACTTCTTCTTCCCGAGCTATTCGCCCGACGGCAAGCTGGTCGTGTTCAACGCGGCGCGCGCGAGCTGGCGCAACTTCTCCGACGCGAAGACCGCGGGGCAGCGCTTGATGATGGTCGAGGCGACCGGCGCGTGGACGGTCGATCTCACGGCGATGAACGGCGGCACCGGCGACGCCGACATCACGTGGCCGCACTGGGCGCCGAGCGTCGGCAGCGACTACTACTGGATCGTCTTCTCGAGCGAGCGCGACTACGGCCACGAGGTGACGGCGTCGAAGACGGCGGCGCCGTGCGTCGCGAACGGCGTGAAGCAGTGCAAGCAGATCTGGATCGGCGCGATCGCGAAGAACCGGCTCACGGGTCAGGTCGATCCGAGCGCGCCGCCGATGTGGTTGCCGGGCCAGGACCCCGGCACCGACAACATCAGTCCGTACTGGACCGTGCCGACGACCGAAGTGCAGTAGCGGCGAAGCAGCCGGGCCGCGCGTTGTGGATCTGCGCGTAGGCGATCTCTTCGCGCGCGAAGCAGCGGAGGAGCTCCGCGTCGAGCTCCTTGCCGTCGACGACCGAGGCTTCGATCATCCAGCCGTCGCGATCGTACGCGCGCACCGACACCAGGCGGCGGCGCAGCTGATCGGGGACGACGTCGTCGCGGAGCTGCGCGCGGGCGGCGTTGCGACGAACGTAGATCGGACCGCTCGCGCGATACGGCGTCGCGACCTCGTGGTGCGTGAACGGCAGGAGCAAGAGCTCCTCGCCGGGCGCCGCGTCCTCGAGCGACACGCGGCACGGGAACGCGTGCGGTAGGTCGGCGACGCGGCGCGCGATGCCGCGCGCGGCGAGCTCGTGATCCTCCAGCGCGAACAACGACGCGAACGGCTCCGGCGCGAGGCCGACGATGCGGAACGTCATGCGCGCATCGTGCGCCGCCGCGCGGATCAGCGCGTCCGGACTCTTGCGATCGAATTGCGCTGATCCATGCGCGCCGCGCACGTGCGCGGACAGCCGACCGCGTTCGGCGGCCGGAAGCGCGAGCACGCCTGGATCAGCGTCCCGCACGGGTCCTCGTCGTACTCGATCATCTCGAGGTGCGCGAACTCGGGGCAGGTGACGAGCCGGTACATGCTCGTCGGCGATTGCAGCGCGCGGGCCAGCCGCGCGCCGTGCAACCGTTGCGTTCGAGCCGCGGCGACGCGCGCGTTGCGCGAATCCGCCGCGATCGCCGCCAAACGATCGTGCGCGCCGCGCCGCGGTGGGGCGGCGCGCCGGGGGCGATCACTCCACGCGCTGGATGATGTGGATGCCGAAGTCGGTCTTCACGACGCCGACCTCGCCCACCTTCAAGCGCAGCGACAGGTTCTTGAACGGCTCGACCAGGCCCGCGTCGGGCGTCACGTCGTAGCTGTCGCCCGACGCCGCCGAGCCCGGATCCTCGGACAGCTCCTTCATGAGCGGCTCGATCTTCGCGCCCTTCTGCAGCTTCGCGACGGTCGCCTTCACGAGCTTCTCGAGATCGGCGCGCGAGCGCTTCACGCCGCGCGGATCGTCGGCGTGCACGTCGGTCCATCCGAGGAGGATGTGCTTGACCTTCGCCTTCTGCGTCACGGGATCGCGCTTCAAGATGTCCGCGCTCTCGAGCGCGTCGGGCGGCGGCGGCGGCACGCGCTTGATCACGTGCCAGCCGAAGTCGGAGATCACCATGCCGACCTCGCCCTCCTTGAGCCGCAGCGACAGCTTCTTGAACGGCTCGACCATCGGCGCGTCGGCCGAGACCGGATACGCCATGCCGCTGTCCTTCGAGCCCGGATCCTCCGAGTACTGCTTCATGAGGTCCTTGAAGTCGGCGCCGGCGACGGCCTTGTCGAAGATCTCCTTCGCGAGCTTGTCGGCGTCGGCCTTCGAGCGGGTCTGCGCTTTCGGATCGCTGCGGCCCGGGATCGCGATGTCCTTCCAACCGATCAAGACGTGCTGCACCTGGACCTCGCCGGTGTTGGCGGGGCGCGAGAGGATCTCGGCGGACTCGAGCGGATCCGGCGGCGGCGGCGCGACGCGCTCGATCACGTGATAGCCGAACGGCGTCTGGACGATGCCGACCTCCTTCACGTTCAAGCGCAGCGACAGCTTCTTGAACTCCGGCACGAAGCCGGCCTGCGGCGTGACGGTGTACGGCTTGCCGCGCAGCGAGCCCGGGTCTTCGCTGTACTGCTTGACGAGATCGTCGATCGAGTCCGGGTTCGCCTTCAGCTTGCCGTAGATCTCCTGCGCGAGCGCGGCGGCCTGATCGTTGGTGCGATCGGCGGCGCGCTTGTCCATGCGGCCGCGATAGGTGTCGGCGAGATCCTTCCAGCCGATCAGCACGTGCTTGACGAGCGCTTCGTCGGTCAGCTGATCGCGGGCGAGGATGTCTTTGCTATCGATGTCTTTCGCCGGTGACGCAGGCGCCGCCCCCGTGCCCGTGCCCTTGCCCGTGCCCGACGCCGCTCCGGTCCCGCTGGCCGACGCCGATCCGGATCCCGTCGAGACGCCGTTGCCGGCCTTCTGACAAGCGGCGATCGCGAAGACCGCCGCGACGTACACATTCAATGCGCGCATGAGGCGCGCAGTCTAGCAGCTCAGAACTCGTAGGAAGCCGCGAGCGTGAACGATCCACCGCCGAAGCCGTTGTCAGGCGCTGACGCCGGAGGGGGCGTCACGGTGCGCGCTTGCGTCGTCGTCTCGTCCATCTTCTGCGGGCCCATGCCGAACGCGTCGAGCTCCGCCGACACGCCGATGTGACCGAAGCGACGCTCGACGCCGAAGCCGAGCATGCCGGCGCCGCGCGGCTTCTGCTCCGCTTCGCCGACGACGTTCATCACCGCCGCGCCGATGCCCGCGGTGCCGTAGAAGTCCCAGCGCGCGTACGGATCGAGGTGCACGCGCGCGGTGAGCAGATCCATCCCGAACGAGCCCGGACCTTGCGATCCGTCGTCGAGCATCTGACCGCCGCCTTGCCCGAGCACGCCGAGCTCCCAGCGCGGCGCGAGGCGATAGCGCAGCTCGACGCCGCCGCCCGAATAATGATCGGGCTCGACGTTCGGATCCTGATCCTTCGGCGCGATGCCGAACGACGAGACGCGCAGCGCGATCGACCAGCGCGGCAGCTCGGGCGCGGGCGAGGCGACGATCACGGGCGTCACCGGGGTCATGGCCGGTTGGGCGTACGCCGCGGCGGCGGTGAAGAAGGCGAGGCCCGAAGCAAGGATCGATGCGAGGCGGGACATGGTGTGGACTCCGTCGACGGTGATCGTGGGTAGTCCAAGGTTCGTGCCAGCCCGAAGTGTCGTGGAATCCGACAGTGACAAGGCCTACTTGCGCCGGCTTGCCGGGTTGTTCGATACGCTGACGCGCAGCTTCCCGACGGTGCCGCGCCCGTCGTAGTAGGCGCCGAGCCCCGAGTCGAGGTGCGCGCGGACGTCGTCGTAGCTGGTCGCGGCGTCGAGATCGAACACGATCGCGGTGTTGCTCGAGAGGATGTCGCCGTTCTTCGGGAAGTCGTCGGCGAGATCGGTCGGCAAGGTCGGCAGCTGGATCGTGCCGACGTTCGCGCTCCACACGGTCCACGAGTACGTCACGCCGGCGTCGTGATCGAAGTAGACCGTCACGCCGAAGCCGTCGGCGTTGCCCGTGCCCGACGTCGCGGTCGTGATCATCCCGGTCGCGGGATCGAGCACCGGCGGATCGATCCAGGTCAGGATGTTGCCGCCGTAGTCGAGCGTGTAGTCGCTCTTGGTGCCGTCGTGCGTCTCGAAGATCGTCTGCGTGCCGGTGTGATCCGAGCTCGACAGCGACGAGATGTACAGCGCGGTCTTCGCGACCGGCAGCGGGAAGTTCGCGTTGACGCCGCCGGCGGCGGGCGTGAGCGGCGCGCCGTACGCGAAGCCGGCGCCGTCGGGGACGATGCCGGTGACGTTCACGTTCGTGATGTCGGCGGGGATGTTGGTCTCGCTGACCGCGACCAGCGGCACCGCGGTCCACGCCGCCGCCTGATCGACGTGCCCGGCGTCGACGAACGGCACGTCCTCGAGCTCGACGTACTCCGACGCGACGAAGTCGACGTCGTAGCGCACCGCGACCAGGTCCATCGTCGATTGCAGGCAGTCCTTCTTCATGGTCAACGTCACCGGGATCGTCGCGACGACGCCGTTGGGGCCGTGCCCCTGCTTCGGGTTGAAGATGTACGTGCCGACGCCGCACGGACCGTAGACCTCGTAGCGAGTCGTGCCGATCGTGTCGATCAGGTTCACGGTGAACGTGCCGGCGTCGGAGCTGTCGCTGCCGGAGCCGATCGTGAGGTCGTCGTTCGGCTCGACGCCGTTGATCGTCTCGAGCGCGTGCTGGCCCGCGGAGACGACGTAGACCGCGGTCACGCTCGCGCCGGCGAGGACGTTCGCGCTCGCCTTGCCGTTGGCGTCGGTCGCGACCTCCTTCTCGACCGTGCCGTCGGGCTCGAGGAACACGACCGTCACGCCGGGCGCGGGCGCGCCGGTGCCGTTGTAGTCGAGGACGGTGACGGTGACCGGCCCGTGCGGATCGGCGTCGGGGCCGGTGTTCGCGTCCGCGCTCCTCGCGTCGATCTGGTTCTGCGCGTCGGCGAGCTGCGTGTCCTTGCCGCACGCAGACGCGGCCGCGGCCGCGCACAAGATGGCGGTGACTCCCCTCATGCGGGCATCATACGCGTGTGCGTGAACGATGGGCGGACGAGATCACGGCGCGTGCGCGGGCGCACTGGACCGACGCGCGCACCGCGGAGCTCGCGCGCGGCAAGGCGCTGATCCTGCCGCCGGCCGACGCCGCGCCGCTCTTGCGCGCGCTCGGCCTCCTGCGCGCGGACGCGTCGATGCCGCCGGATCGCGTCCGCAAGTTCTTCCAGGTCAATCACATGGTCGCGCTGCTCGGGCCGGCGCTGCGCGAGCTGCGCGCCGCGCACGCCGAGATCGAGCTGATCGACGCGGGCTGCGGGCGCTCGTACCTGAGCTTGATCCTCGCGTGGGTCGCGCGTCACGTGTGGAAGCAGCGGCTCGTCGTGCGCGGGGTCGATCGCAACGCGGACGTGATCGACGAGTGCCGGAAGCGCGCGGAGCTGGCGCTGCTCGACGACGTCGCGACGTTCGAGGTCGGCGACGTGGCGGCGGTCGCCGGCGACGCGCACGGCGTGATCGCGCTGCACGCGTGCGACACCGCGACCTGCGACGCGATCGCGCTCGGCGTCGCGCTCGGCGCGGAGATGATCGCGGTCGCACCGTGCTGTCAGGCGGAGCTCGCGCGCGCGTGGGCCACGTCCGCGAACGGGGCCTTCGCGCCGATCCACGCGATGCCGCACCTTCGTCGCGAGACCGCGGCGATGATCACCGACGCGATGCGCACGCTCCTCTTGCGCGGCGCCGGCTACGAGGTCCTCGCGATGGAGTTCGTGCCGTCGGAGCACACGCGCAAGAACACGCTGATCCGCGCGATCAAGCGCGCGCCCGATCCCTCGGCGCGCGCCGAGTACGACGCGCTGGTCGCCGCGACCGGCGGCGCCGGGCTCGCGCTGGCGACACGCGTTCCTGGTGGCTGATCGCGCTGCCATCCGTCGCATCTCGGATCTCGCGGAGTTGCGGCTGGCGTGGTGCTTGCTCATTGGGCGCCCCATGCGCAAGACCCTCGCGATCCTCTCGACGCTGGCGGCTTCGGTCGCCACCGGCTGCGCCTCCGAGGCCGTGGACGACGGGCCGAACCCGTTCCTCCAGAACATGGACAACGACTCGAAGGAAGACTCGGCGTACTTGAACCCCGACGGCGTCGAGGTCGAGGTCGACATCGAGGGCGACGTCACCGGTCCTGCGTATCGCCTGAACGACGGCCCGGCCACGCTCGGCCAGTTCGCGACCACGTACTTCCGCAAGAAAGAGACGATGTACATCGAGTCGATCGCCGAGCAGGCGACGGCGCCGGATCGCGCGGAGTGGTTGATCGACGGCGCGTGGGTCACCTCGGACAAGATCCCGAGCGGCGTGACGCCGAAGCACTGGCGCCTGCGCGGCCTCGACGCGGTCATGCTGTTCTCGGCCGCGAAGAACGTCACCGAGGGCCAGGTCTTCACCGCGAAGGCGCCCGCCAAGCCGTTCAGCGTCTACAGCGACGCGGGCAAGAGCTGCGCGGACGACGACGATCACATCGGCCTCGATCAGTCGGTCTACTGGTACCGCTGGGAGCCGAACCAGACGAGCTGCAAGATCGCGATGCAGGACCTGAAGGTCACCGTCTCGAAGAAGTTCCCGAAGACGACCTCGTCGGTCTATCCCGAGTTCGACAAGCTGCTCGCCGACAAGAAGCTCACGACCGTGATCCTGTTCGGCGAGATCGACGACGGCCCGATCACCGACGACGAGACCGGCATGCAGAGCTTCAAGCGCTACGGCCGCTGGCTCGCGCAGGCGGGCTACAAGAAGGTGACCGCGCCGCTCGGCGAGCGTTACGAGAAGGTGGTCCACGGCATCACCGTCCAGATGGACCTCTACTCGCCGCGCGAGTTCGCGGGCCTCGACGACGACGCGCACTTCGCGAACTTCCAGAAGGCGCTCTCGGAGCACGAGATCGTCGCGTGGGACGGTCACTCGATGCTCGGCGCGTCGGACTTCTGGGAGCGCCCGACCTACCCGAAGACCTACCAGATCTTCCTCTACGGCGGCTGCCTCGGCTACGAGTACTACGTGCAGCCCATCCTCGACGGCAAGGGCGGCACGTGGGCGAACCTCGACATCATGTCGTCGGTCGTCGAGGTGTCCGCGTCGGCGAACGAGTTCGCCGGCCCCGCGCTCGCGAAGATCGTCTGGGCGATCGACCACGGCAACAAGGCGACCTGGCGCTCGATCCTGGTCGCCGTCCGCGGCTCGGTCGGCGACTCGACCTTCGGCGTCTCCGGCGTGCGTGACAACTGCTACACGCCGTCGGGCTCGCGCTGCCGGTAGCCGTCGTCCGTCGTCCGTCGTCCGTCGTCCGTTTTCCAGATCGCTGCGAGTGCCAAGGTGCTCGCGGCGATCGCGCTTTTCGGCGCGTGATCACGGAGCTCAGCCGAAGAGCTTGCCGTGCATCGAGCGGCAGCCCGCGTCGAGCTCGTCGAGCCAGCCGAGGGCGGCGGCGAGCATGAAGGCGAGGAGCACGACCAGGACGATCGTCCAGATCGTGAGGCGGCGATCTTTCGGCGCCGGATCCGTCATGGATGCAGGACGCAGCCGCCGATGACGTCGCCGCGCCACTTCGCGTGCATCGCGGCGCGGAAGTCGGAGAGCGGGAAGGTGTGCGAGACGTAGGGCGTGATCGCGCCGGCGGACGCCCAGTCGAGGATCGCGGCGAGGCGAGGCGCGCGCAGCGACGGATCGTTCACGGTCGAGATCACGGTCGGGCAGCCGAGGACGTCGAGGCCCTTCATCATGATCAAGTTGGTGGGCAGCTGGTTCGGCTTGTCGCGCGCGAACGGCGTCGCGGCCCAGCCGACGATCAGGTAGCGCGCGCCGAAGCGCACGCAGCGCAGGCTCTCGACGGAGATGTCGCCGCCGACGCCGTCGTAGACGACGTCGACGCCGCGGCCGCCGGTCAGCGACTTCACGGTGCCGCGGAGATCCTCGGTGGTGATCGCGTGATCGGCGCCTTGCGCGCGCACGATCTCGAGCTTCGCGGCGGAGCGACCGGTCGCGATCACGGTCGCGCCGACCTGCTTCGCGACGTGCACCGCGGCGAGGCCGGTCGAGCCCGATGCGCCGTGGATCAAGACGGTCTCGCCCCGCGCGAGGCGACCGCGCGTGATCAGGCAGTGGTACGCGGTCTCGTAGTTGCCGAGCAGGTTGCACGCCTGATCGAAGTCGAGCGCGCCCGGGATCGCGTGGACCGCGTCGGCGGGCGCGACCGCGTACGACGCGAAGCCGCCCCAGCGGCGATACGCGCCGAGCGATCGCGGCCCGGCGAGGAAGCCGTCGACGAGCACGCGATCGCCGACCTGCCTGTCACCCACGTCGGCGCCGACCCACGCGATCTCACCCGCGTACTCGAGGCCCGGCGTGTACGGCGGCGTCGCGTGGTGCTGGTAGTTGCCGCTGGTCATCAACAGATCGACCCAGCCGACCGACGCGCTCCGGACCGTGACGATCACGTCGCGCGCGCCGAGGGTCTGCGGATCCGGCGGCGGCATCGGCTCGATCGTCGTGCAGCGATCGATCGCGTCGAGCGGATCGTTCCCGAGCGCCGTGACGACGACACGCTTGCCGATCTGATCGAGGGGATTCACCGGAAATCGGAGGGTACGTGAATCTCGATCCGTGCGACAAGGGACCATGATCGTCGCGGTCCTCGTCGCGCTGTGGCTGGTCGCCGCGGTCGTGATCGCGGTCGCGATCGCGGAGCCGAGACGACCGCCCGAGATCATCGGCGCGCCCGCGATCATCACGCGCGCACCGCGCACCGGCGTCGTGCTGGTGCACGGCCTGATGGGCTTCGATCAGCTCGGCATCGGCCCGACCCGCGTCGATTACTTCCGCGGCATCGCGTCGACGCTCGAGGCCGCGGGCTGCGAGGTGATCACCGCGCGCATGTCGCCGCTCGCGAGCGTGCCGGTGCGCGCCGCGCAGCTCGCGCGCGTCGTCGAGCAGCTGCCGCACGATCGGCTCGTGTTCGTCGCCCACTCGATGGGCGGCCTCGACGCGCGCTGGGCGATCGCGCGCGAAGGGCTCGCGTCGCGCACGGCCGCGCTCCTGTCGATCGGCACGCCGCATCGCGGGACGCCGATCGCGGATCTGCTCGCGGTGCGCCCGCTCGAGCGTGCTCGCCGCGCGATGGGACGCTTCGGCTTGTCGTCGGAGGCGATCGATTGGCTCACGACCCATCGGCTCGAGATGCTCAACCGCGAGCTCGCCGACGTGCCGGGCGTGCGTTACGCGTGCCTGATCACCGCGACGAGCGATCGCACGCGCGTGCATCCGCTCTTGCGCGCGCCGCACGCGTACCTCGCGCGCGCGCACGGACCGAGCGACGGCCTGGTGCCGCGCAGCTCGCAGATCTGGGGCGAGATCGTCGGCGAAGAGGAGTGCGATCACTGGGCGCAGATCGGATGGCGCGCGGCGCACGACGCGTCCGACATGATCCTGCGCGCGCTCGTGCGACTCGACGCGTTACCGCCGGATCCTCGACGCGCGCTGCCCGCCGCCGCGGCCTAGTGTAAGGCGCGCGAGACGCCCGCGTTCGATCGGCATGACGACGAGGAAGCTCGCGATCGCCGTGATCGCGATGTGTGCATGTGGAGGGGCGTACGCGGGGAAGGCGTCGCGGGCGCCGATGAAGGAGATGGCGCCTTCCGCGATGGCGCCCGAGGACGTCGGCCCCGCGCCGACGCCGTCGCCGACGCAGCCCGCGACCGCCGCGGTGAGCAGCAGCGCGCCGAAGACCGGCGACAAGCCGCCCGAGGCGACCCCGACCAACGAGATGGTCATCTATACGGGCGCGGTCTCGATGATCGAGGAGCCCGAGAAGTTCCCGGGCTTGATCGATCACATCATCGATCTGTCGGAGTCGATGGGCGGTCGGCTGCAAGCGCGCCGCGACAACGGCGTGACGATCCGCGTGCCGTCGCTGCGCTTCCGCGAGGCGATGACCAAGCTCGACGCGCTCGGCATCGTCACGCATCGATCGGTCAGCGCCGAGGACGTCAGCGAAGAGTTCCACGACGCCGAGGTGCAGCTCACCAACCTGCAGGCGACGCGCAAGCGGCTGCAGGAGTTCCTCACCAAGGCCAACGACATCCCGACCACGCTCGCGGTCGAGCGCGAGCTCGAGCGCGTCGGCTCCGAGATCGATCGGCTCGAGGGGCGCATGCGCTTCCTGCAAGCGCGCGCGTCGCTGTCGACGATCGACGTCACGATCGCGGAGAAGCCGCGATCGATCACCGCGGTCGCGCCGTCGGCGCCCGCCCGTCCGCGCGGCATCGCGCTTCCCATCGACTGGCTCGAGAAGCTCGACGCCGATCACCTCGCGACGTTCGAATGAGGATCTATATGAAGCACATCCTGATCACGCTCGCGCTCGCGCTCTCGGTCGGCTGCACGCACAAGGCGACGATGTCGGCGCCGACCGGCTTCGGCCGCCTCGACGGTCCGTACGACTTCCGCGCGGTGAACCCGGTCGGGGTCGTCGTCGCCGCGCGCCGCGAGGAGAACAAGCCGCGCTCCGACCTGGGCTTCTGGAGCGCCGCGGTCGATCTGCAGCTCGCGCGCAAGGGCTACTCGCGCACCGCCGCGATGGAGATCAAGTCCGCCGCCGGCGTGCCCGGCCGCTTGATGAAGTACGACACCGGCACCGGCGCGGTGTACTGGGTCGCCGTCTACGCGGTCGGCGCCGAGCTGCTCGTCGCCGAAGCCACCGGCTGGAAAGACGACGTCGACGCCAACGGCGACGCGATCCAGTCGTCGCTGCTCTCGGCCAACCTCAACTGAACGCTCCCCGTTCGCCGTGAGCGGAGCCCGCCGCGAAGCGGCGGGCGGAGTCGAACGGCGGTCGTTCGACTTCGGGCTCGCTTCGCTCGCCTTTCGCTCACGACGAACGGGGGGTGGGATCCATCAGGCGGCGGATGCTGACGTCGAGCTGGCTCTCGACGAGGCGGGCGATCGAGCGGAGCTCGGTGGGCGAGACGCCGAGGCGCGCGATCAAGATCCGATGCGAACGATCGGCGAGCGCTTCGCGCGCGGCGTTGAGCCAGCGCGCGGCGGTCGCGCGATGGACGCCGTAGATCGACGCGATGCGATCGATGCTGGCGCCGTCGAGGTAGTGGTACTTGAGCAGCAGGCGATCGCGCGGGGCGAGCTGCGCGATCGCGTCGTGGATCGCGGCGCGGAGCTCGTCGCGATAGCGATCCTTCAGGTGCGCGAGCTCGGGATCGTCGGCGACCGCCGGGAGATCCGCGAGCTGCGCGTCGTCGGCGGGCGTGTCGCGCAGGCGGCGCAGGAGATCGATCCCCGCGCGCACCGCGGCGGTGAAGATCCACGTGCGCAGATCGGCGCGGCCCGAGTAATCGGCGATGCGCGGGACGTCGCCGTCGGCGACGAGCAGCTTGCGCCGCAGCTCCTGCTTGACCTCGTCGATCTGATCGGCCGCGAAGCCCTTGGGCCCGAGCACGCCGTCGAGCGGCGCGAGGTAGCGCTCGTCGAACAGCGCGATCGCCGCGCGATCGCCGGCGGCGCACGCGCCGGTGAGCCAGAGATCGGCGGCGTGGATCGCGCGCGCGGCGTCGGCGGTCGCGTCGGGCGCGAGGCGCGCGGTCACGTCGGCGACGAACGCCTCGCGATCGCGATCGATCGTCGGCCACGCCGCGCGCCCCGCTTCGATCCACTCGGCGATCACGCTCTCGTCCACGCGCGCAGCATGCCCTAGAACTCGTCGGCGCTGTAGCAGTCGACGGTCGAGCCGTCGTCGCCGCAGAAGTCGCCGCCGATGTCGGGGTGCGTGCAGTCGAGCAGCCACCATTGCCCGTCGGAGCAGAACGCGACCTCGGTGTCGCTGTCGCACCACGCGAGGCCGTCGGTCGACGCGTCGCAGGTGACGCCCTCGTAGGTCTCGCCCTCGCTCGTGCCCTTCGACTTGTCGGTCGAGACGTTGCCGCCGCCCTTCTGGCCCGAGCTCACCGCCGCGGAGCCTTTCGATCCGCCGCCCTTCTGCGCCTTGCCACCGCCGCCGCAGGCCGCCGCCGCGGCGATCGCCACCATCACGAACATCTTCGAAAGCTTGCCGGTCATCGTCTTCTCCTTTGCGGGTGAGACGGACCGGGTCGGCGCATGTCGCAAACTTTTTTCGCGTGCGACTTCGCGCACGGCGCGGCGTCTCCGAGGTAGATGTCCTTCTTCGCGCTGCTCGAGGACTTCGACGAGACGATGAGGAGGCAGCTCGGCGCCGACGCGCGCACGATGTCCGATCAGGAGATCGTCGATCGCTACAACCAGCACGTGCTCGCGCTCGCGCACGGCTTCGACGAGACGACCCTGGCGTTGGCGAGGCTGGGGCACGCGCTGCGCCGGCGCGGTGCCCATCTCTGCCTGATCTGCACCGACGGGTGATGTAAGACTCCGGGCGCGTGGCGTGCCCGGGCACGAATACGATCGCGGAGCTGGTGTGCCGCCGGATCGCGGGCGCGCGCGCGGGCGAGATCGAAGCGCACGTCGCCGATTGCGCTTCGTGCCGGCGCTTGATGCTCGCGCTGGCGTCTTCGGTCTTGTCGCTGGGAGCAGACGACGTCGCGACCGAGCCGACCCGCGGCGCGACGCTCTTGCTCCGCGAAGGGACGATCGTCGGGCGCTATCGCGTGCTCGAGCTGCTCGGCGCCGGCGGCATGGGCGTCGTCTATGCCGCGCACGATCCCGAGCTCGATCGCCGCGTCGCGCTGAAGCTGTTGCATCCCGAGCTCGCGGGCGTCGAGCTGCTCGAGGAGGCGCAGGCGATGGCGAAGCTGCGCCACCCGAACCTGGTCGCGGTGCACGACGTCGGCACGCACGGCGAGCAGCGCTTCGTCGCGATGGAGCTGATCGACGGCGACACGCTGCGCGGCTGGTTGCGCGCGCCGCGCCCGTGGCGCGAGGTCGTGCGCGTGATGAGCGCGGCGGCGCGCGGGCTCGCGGCCGCGCACGCGCACGGGATCGTGCACCGCGACTTCAAGCCGGAGAACGTGCTGGTCGGGCGCGACGGCGCCGGGCAGATCTGCGTGACGGATTTCGGCCTCGCGCGGCCGGCGGGCTCGGGCGCGCATCCGGCGGGCACGCCGGCGTACATGGCGCCCGAGCAGCGCGCGGGCGAAGCGGCGGATCCGCGCGTCGACCAGTACAGCTTCGGCGTCGTGCTCGAGGAAGCGATCGCGGGCGCTCCGGCGTGGCTGGTCGCGATCGCGAAGCGCGCGAAGGATCCGGATCCGCGCGCGCGGTTCGCGAGCATGGACGCGCTGGTCCGCGAGCTCGAGCGCGATCGCACGCGCGCGAAGAAGACGATCGCGGTCGCGACCGCGATGGGCGCCGCCGCGATCATCGCCGTCGCGGGCACGCGCGCCGCGACCGCCCCCGGCGATCCGTGCGCGTCGGCGGGCGCGCAGGACGTGTGGAGCTCCGCGCGCGCCGCCGAGCTGCGCCGCGCGTTCGCGACGACCGGGCTGCCGTACGCGAACGACACCGCGGATCGATCGATCCGCGCGCTCGACGCGTGGAGCGCGAGGTGGTCCGCGATGCGCGTCGACGCGTGTCGCGCGACGCGCGAGCGCGGCGTCGACTCCGAAGATCTGCTCGACCTGCGCATGACGTGCCTCGACGATCGCGCGCGCGACGTGCGCGCGGTGATCGCCGCGCTGATGACGCCGTCGCCGGGCCTCGTCGAGGGCGCGGTGCCCGCGATCGCCGACGCGACCTCGCTCGCCGCGTGCGCGCAGTCGAAGGCGCTGCTCGAGCCGCTGCGGCTGCCGGCGTCGCCGCGGGTGCGCATCGACGCGGCGCGCCTGCGCATCGAGCTCGCGCAGGCGCGCGCGCGCTCGCTCGCGGGGCAGGATCTCGACGCGGTCGCGATCGACGAACGCATCGCGCGCGACGCCGCGGCGCTCGGGCTCCACGCGATCGAAGCGGAGGCGCTGGTCGCCGCCGGTCGCGCCGCCGGACGCGCGAGCGAGTTCGAGCGCGCGGTCGAGCTGGTCGAGCGCGGCCTGGTCGCCGCCGAGAGCGCCGATCACCAGCTCGCGCGCGCGAACGCGTACCTCGCGCTGTCGGGGCTCGAAGACGTCCTCGGTCACGACGACGAAGGCGAGCGCTTCCGCCGCCAGGCGCGCCCGCTGATCGAGCGGCTCGGCGATCACGAGCTGATGTCGAACCTGCTGTCGGAGGAGGGCAACGGCGCGCTCGAGCGCGGCGATCTCGACGGCGGCATCGCGACCCTCGAGCAGGCGATCAAGATCCGCGGCGGCGACGATCTGCGGGTCGCGGCGATCGAGGCGATGCTCGGCAACGCGGAATTCGATCGCGGCAACGCCGACAAGGCGCGCGCACACTACGAGCACGCGCGATCGATCGAGGAGCAGCAGCTCGGGCGCGACAACCCGTCGCTGATCCACGTGCTCCTGCCGCGCGGCGTGCTCGAGCTGCGCATCGGCGCGATCGCGCAGGCGCTGCCGCTGCTCGCGCGCGCGACCGAGCTCGCGTCGCAGCCGGGCGTGCCCGTGATCGACCGCGTCGAGGCGACCAGCCGCTACGCCGAGACGCTCGTGCTCGCCGGGCGCGCCGCCGACGCGCGCGCCGTGATCGATCGCGCGATCGACGCGCTCGCCGACGACGATCACGTGTGGATCCTGCTCGGCGATCGCGTCGAGGCGAAGCTCACCGCGCACGATCCGGCCGGCGCGCTCGCCGACGCCGACCGCGCGATCGCCGTGCGCGAACGGCAGCCCGAAGGTCCCGACACCGGCGACGACGATCTCTCGTTCCTGTACGAGCGCCGCGGCGAAGCGCTCCGCGAGCTCCGGCGCCTCGACGACGCGCTCGCCTCGTACGCGCGATCGATCGAGCTGTTCGCGCAGGAGAAGGATCCGCAGGGCGACGACTCGGCCGCGCTCCTCGGCACCGCCTTGGTCGCGCTCGATCGCGGGCGTGACAAAGACGCGATCGCGCCGCTCGAGCAGGCGCTCGCGCTGCGCACCGCGCGCTCGAACGATCCGTCGAACCTCGCCGACGTGCAGTTCGCGCTCGCCCGCGCGCTCGGCCGCACCCCGCGCGCGATCGCGCTCGCGACCCAGGCGCGCGCGATCTACGCGGCGAGCGAGCACGCCAAGGACGAGCTCGCCGCCGTCGACGCGTGGCTCAACGGTGGAAGTGCGAAGTGACGATCGACGTGAAGCCGACCAGCATGTTCGAGTGGCTGATGCGCACCTTCGAGCCGATCGCGCCGCGGCCGCGCTGATACGCCGCGAGCGCGCCGAACAGGTCGCCGCGGAGGTCGTCGTAGCTCGCCACCCCGTCGGCCTCGACGAGATCGGCGAACGAGTACTGCACGACGTCGTTCGACTGCGGCAGGTTGTCGGCGAGCGCGGCGGGCAGGGGCGGCATCACGAGATCGCCGGCGGTCGGGCCGAAGATCTGCCACGCGATCGAGGTCGTGTTCTGATTCGCGTCGGTGCGGTAGTAGTCGACCTCGGCGTCGAACACGTCGCCGCTGCCGGTCCCGGTGACCGTGACCGTGATCGTGTGGTTCGCGCGATCGAGGCCGGGGATCGACAACCACGGCAGGAGCGTCGCGGTCACGTCGGCGCCGTAGTCGGTCTTGGTGCCGTCGACGATCTCGTACAGCCGCTGCTCCCGGCCGTTGTCGCCGTTGAAGCGCGTCAGCATCAGCGCGCTCGCCGTGAGCGGCGCGGAGAACGTGATCGTCTGCGTCGTGTTGCCGTCGAAGGTGTAGCCGTTCTGATCCCAGCCGTAGATGTCGGGCGCGAGCTTGTCCATCGAGATCGAGGTGACGTCGGCGGTCGGGATGTTGGTGAAGGTCGAGGTCGTCGTCGCGAACGGCTGCCAGTTGTTCGGCATGTCGCCGCTGCCCGCGCCCTCGGCGACGCCCGTCTGCTCGATGTAGCCGTCCGCGATGCGATCGTTGTTGTAGGCGATCGCGAGCAGGTTCATCGGATCGGCCTCGCAGTCCTTGTAGAAGGCGAGGTTGACCGGCGTCGGCGCGCCGCTGCCGGCCAGGTTCGACGAGCTCGAGCCGCACGGTCCGTAGACCTCGTAGAGCGCGTCGATGCTGAAGCGCTCCGGCACGTTCGCGGTGTACGCCGCGCTCGTCTTCTCGCGGCTGGGATAGCCCATCGGCCCGACCGTGAGGTTGTCGCCCGGCTTCACGCCGGTGATCGTCTCGAGCCGGCGGTCGCTCGTGCCGCTGCCGTAGATCACCGTGACGCTCGCGCCCGCGAGCACGTTCGCGGTCGCGGTGCCGTCGGCGCCGGTCGTGACGTTCGCGGTGACGGTGCCGTCGGCCTCGATGAAGACGACCGGGATGTCCGGCGTCGGGGTCGCGACGTCCTGCAGGTTGTACTGATCGTAGACCGTCACCGTCACGGGCCCGTGCGCGTCGGCGTCGGGGCCGGTGTTGGCGTCGGCGCCCTTGCCGTCGCCGGCGAGCGGCGCATCGGCCAAGTGTTCGACTTTCCCGCAGGCGGCGACCAGACAGACGAGGACTACGAAGCGCATCGGCACATCATATGATATGAGCCGGCCGTCGTGATCGCGTTCACCGGCGTCAGCAAGCAGTACGGCGGGCAGATCCTCTTCGTCGAGGCGTCGTTCCAGATCAACCCGGGCGAGCGCATCGGCTTGGTCGGGCCCAACGGCGCCGGCAAGTCGACGGTCTTCCGCATGATCTGCGGCGACGAGGAGCCCGACGACGGCGTGATCGAGCGGCCGCGGCGCTTGTCGCTCGGCTTCTTCCGGCAGGACACCGGCGACATGCGCGGGCGATCGATCCTGGAAGAGACGGTCGCGGGCGCCGGCGAGGTCGCCGAGCTCGGCGTCGAGCTGCACCACCTGACCGCGCGGCTCGAAGCGGCGGGCGACGATCTCGACGACGTGGTCGCGCGCTTCGGCGACGTGCAGGCGCGCTATCAAGATCTCGGCGGCTACGAGCTCGAGGCGCGCGCGCAATCGATCTTGCACGGCCTCGGCTTCGCCGACGACGTGATCCCGAACGACGTCGGCACGCTCAGCGGCGGTTGGAAGATGCGCGTCGCGCTCGCGCGCATCTTGCTCGCGAAGCCGGACGTCTTGTTGCTCGACGAGCCGACCAACTACCTCGATCTCGAATCGATCCTCTGGCTCGAGTCGTTCCTGCGCGACTACCCGGGCACCGTCGTGATGACGTGCCACGACCGCGAGATCATGAACCGCGTCGTCGACAAGATCATCGAGATCGACGGCGGCGAGATCCGCGCGTACACCGGCAACTACGACTTCTACGAGCGCGCGCGCGCCGAGGAGGCGACCCGCCGCGAGGCCGAGTTCTCACGCCAGCAGGCGATGCTCGCGAAGGAGTCGCGCTTCATCGAGCGCTTCAAGGCGCAGGCGGCGAAGGCCTCGCAGGTGCAGTCGCGCATCAAGAAGCTCGACAAGATCGAGAAGGTCGCGCCGCCGCGCCGGCTGGTCGAGCGCAAGTTCGAGTTCCGCACGCCGCCGCGCAGCGGCGACGACGTCATCAAGGTCGACGACGTGACGAAGTCGTACGGCGCGCGCACGATCCACGATCACCTGACCTTCACGGTCGCGCGCGGCGAGCGGTGGGCGGTGATGGGCGAGAACGGCGCGGGGAAATCGACCTTGTTGAAGATGATGGCGGGCGTGCTGCGCCCCGATTCGGGCTCGGCGTCGATCGGCGCGAGCGTCACGATGGGCTACTACGCGCAGCACCTGATGGACGGCCTCGACGGCGAGCGCACCGTCCTCGAGGAGCTCGAGGCCCACGCGCCGCAGGCGAACCAGGGCACGCTGCGAAATCTCGCCGGCGCGTTCGGCTTCCAAGACGACGACGTCCACAAGCCGATCCGCGTCCTCTCGGGCGGCGAGCGCGCGCGCGTCGCGCTCGCGAAGCTGCTCTACGACGCGCCGAACCTGCTCGTGCTCGACGAGCCGACCAACCATCTCGACATCGTCACCAAGCGCGGGCTGGTCGCCGCGCTCGCCAAGTACGAAGGCACGCTCGTGTTCGTCTCGCACGATCGCCAGTTCCTGCGCGCGCTCGCGACCCGCGTGCTCGAGCTGTCGCCCGCCGGTCCGCACATCTACCCGGGCTCCTACGACGAGTACGTCTCGTCGACCGGCCACGAAGCGCCGGGCATGCGCGCGCTCGAGTAGCCTGCGCCGTGGGGCGCGCGGTCTCACTCCAGGCGCGCGAACTCGGCGAGATCACGCGCGCGCGCCGTGGCACGGGTCGTGAAGTCTTTGGGCCAGCCGGCTCAGAGCTCACGTGGTTGCCCGTTCCTGCCAAGTCGTCGTCGCGGTGATGTTGCTCGCCGGAGTTGCGCATGCCGATGCGCGCGGCGTCCTGCGGCTCGGCGTCGAGCCGCTGTCGCTCGAGCCCAGCGCGGACACGCCGATCCTCGGCGGCTTCTTCGACGACGCGGTGACCGCGTACAACGCGGCGTCGGCGGCGTACAACCGCGCGCACGACGTGATGACGCTCGCGCCGATCAACCGCAGCGCGCTCGGCGTGCACGCGACGATGGTGACGTTCGCGCCCGGCCTCGAGGTCGGCGGCGAGCACGCGGTCTTCCGCATGGAGGCGCTGATCGGCCTCTCCGATACGCATCGCGCGATCGGGATCGGCGTGTACCCGCTCGACCTCGCGTGGCCGATGAAGACGATCACGCCGTACGCGGCCGCGGGCGGCACCGCGAGCTGGCTCGATCGCACCGACGTCGACGGCGAGATCGGCGGGCTCGTCACGCTGCGCGCCGCCGCCGGCGTGCGCGTCGGCGATCGCGTCTCGGTCGAGATCGGCTACGGCATGTACGTCGCGGGCGGCATCGTCGACAGCGCGAAGCTGCACTCGATGGCGCACTACGATCCGAACGGCGCGCCGCCGCCGCCCGCCGATCACGCGGTCGCGGGCGGCGAGCAGTCGGGCATGATCGACGTCTCGCTCGGTGTCAGAATGTAGCGGTGCGCTGGGTCATCGCGATCGTCCTCGTAGCCTGTGGATCGAAGCACGACGAGAAGGCGCCGCCCGCGCCGCCCGTGATCTCGATCGACGCGGCGGCGCTCCCCGAAGACAACCACGCGCTCGCGCTGTCGGTCTGCCCGAGCGTGAAAGCACCGTACCTCTTCACCGTCGAGAAATCGGGCCACCGCTCGTTCCTGCTCGGCACGCGGCACCTCGGCGTCGGCCTCGATCGCATGCCGTCGGTCGTGCGCGAGGCGCTCGTGCACGCGAAGCTCGCGGTCTTCGAGATCGCGCCCGGCGACGAGAGCGATCCCGACGACAAGCCGGGGCCGTCGCTCGCCGATGCCCTCGGCAATGATCGATGGGGCCACTATCGCGCGCTGGTCGGCGACGACGTCGCGGCCGCGGTCGAGCACGAGAAGCCGGCGATCGCGATCATCATGATGATGGCGGCGTTCGAGGATCCGAGCGCGTCGTTGGATCAGGACCTCGAGGATCTCGCGACGCGCTCGAAGATCGAGACGCGCGGGCTCGAGACGTCGTCGTTCCAGGACGGCTTGATCGATCAGCTGCTCGATCAGCGCGCGCTCGCCGCCGCGGTGACCACGACCGCGACGCGCGACGAGCTCCGCGACGACACCGTCGAGGATCTCGGCGAGTACTGCCGCGGCGCGAAGCTCGAGCGCACGACCAAGGACGAGGACGACCTCGAGAAGGCCGGCTACACCGACGCGGAGATCGCGCGCTACGACGATCTGCTCCTGTTCGGGCGCAACCGCGCGTGGATCCCGAAGCTCGAGGCGATCTTCGGCGGCGGCGACGCGTTCGTCGCGGTCGGGCTCGATCACCTGCTCGGCGACCGCGGCGTGATCGCGGCCTTGCGCGC